>JBPOJA010000003.1:0-70708 GCA_052034085.1 Bacillota bacterium
GAAAAGCAGAAAAACTTCTGGTTGCTGGTAGCTTGAGTAATATTCAGATTTCAAGGTGCGCTTTTTTCCTGCCGTCCGCAGGACTCTTTTGCATGTTGCCTTTATGCTTTTTTGGCTTGTACTTTCCCATCCACTATGATAATTTTTCAATTAGCATGTAGTCGTGATTATTTTTTTGCGTTTTTACTTGCCAGAAGCATTTCAGGCCTCATTCTTTCATAACTAGTTAACAGAGCCGTGAAAAATAGTGTAGTCGCTTTGCTACGCATTTACCGATTCATAAACTACTGACAACGGCTGTCAAATACTCACCCGATACCGTCGTATGGAAAAATGCATCGATTAGACCATGGATTTTTGCCTCCTTTACTTCTTCTGCAGTTTGTGGGTTTGAGTTTTCATCTACGATGAAGGCTATTTTGCAGTGGGGCAACAGAGCTTTTACTCCTTTGGCTCTTTTAAACCAGTCCTCCACGCTGTAGGGTGGATAGTGGCGGACTTCAGCCAGCAAAACTTCTGCCTCTGCTGCCAGACAGGTATTTGTAAGCTGGTCAAGCTTATCCTCACGCATGATGAAAAAGTCTTTTTCCCTTTCCAGATACATGCAAATACCACCTGAGAGCAGGGTATTGGGTACACTGACCACGATATTCTTCAAGCGCCGTTCACCTCCTTTTTGAAACACTTTCTCCAAATAATATTTTAACAGGGTGAAAAAAAATTACCCCAGGCAAAAGTTCAGGTTGAAAAGATTTTGAGCGCTTATAAAGGCTTGTAAAATATCGTCGCCGCTGACATAATTGGAACCAGGGAGGTGATACAAATGATGGGAGCCATAATAGGAGATATAGTGGGCTCCGTGTATGAATGGGACAACATAAAAACCAAAAAATTCCCTTTTTTTCGCCGGGATTGTTTTTTTACAGATGATACAGTTATGACAGTTGCCACTGCCGATGCCATAATGCGAGGTGGTCGTCCAGATGATTTCATAGATGCATATAAGGCTTGGGGAAGGAGATATCCGAATGCGGGTTACGGGGGAAGGTTCATGGGCTGGCTGATTTCAGACGACAGAGAGCCCTACAATTCCTGGGGCAACGGTTCTGCCATGAGGGTTTCTCCCTGCGGCTGGGTTAAGGACGGAAACAAATTAGCCGAAATTTCCACTTCAGTAACCCACAATCATCCCGAGGGGATAAAAGGCGCTGTGGCCGTTACCGATGCCATCATGATGTGCCTTTTTCACAGAGGTGCCAATGATAAAATGTTCAAAACCCTTGTCAAGGAGCATATAGAAACCGCCTACGGCTACAATTTGAGCCAGACCCTGGATGAAATCAGGCCGGACTATCAATTCAATGAAAGCTGCCGGGATACGGTGCCTCAGGCTATTGTCGCCTTTCTTGAAAGCACGGATTTTGAAGATGCCATCAGGAATGCTATTTCCCTGGGAGGTGACAGCGATACTCTTGCTGCCATAACCGGCAGCATAGCGGAAGCGGCTTACGGAATACCGGATTGGATATATGAAGAGGCCATATCCTTTCTGGATGAGCCGGTTAAAAAAATAATAAAGGAGTGGGAAGATTATATAAATGGAAAATAACATCCTTAAGTCTTACGATCCAAGTAGCGGCGATCTGCTTGGACAGGTAGACATAACTTCAGCCGAAGAAATACATGAAAAAGTGAGGGCTGCCAGGGTCGCACAAAAACATTGGGGAACTCTTTCCGTTGATGATCGTATGGAATATTTAAAAAGAGCGGCAGAAGTTTTGCGGTTCCGCCTGGATGAAACCGCAAAACTTCTTTCACAGGAAAACGGCAAAAGCTATGGCAGAGCAGTTTCAGAAGTTCAAAGCTGCTGTGACGATGTCAGTTACAAAACAGGAGAAATAAAAGAAGCCATCAAAACGCAGATTACAGAAGGGTATGGCAGAGTCACCAGGCTTGAGTACAATCCTCTGGGGGTTTGCGGGATTATAGCCCCCTGGAATTACCCTGTTTCCATGGGGCACTGGTTGATCATTCCGGCATTGACTGCAGGCAATACAGTGGTATATAAGCCGTCCGAGGAGACCCCCCTTGTAGCGAAAGCCTATGTGGATGCTTTCAATGAGGTGCTTCCGGAAAATGTTCTCCAGATAATATTCGGTGACAGAAGACAGGGGGAAGCCCTGGTCAGGTCGGATATAGATTTGATTGCATTCACGGGCTCAAGAACGGCCGGCAAAAAAATAATGGAAGCCGCTGCGCCGGGCCTGAAAAGGCTTATAATGGAAATGGGCGGAAAAGATCCCATGATAGTATTAGAGGATGCAAATCTTGAAAGGGCAGCTAAGTTTGCCGTAGCCAGCAGCTTTGAAAATTCAGGTCAGATGTGCATTTCCACAGAAAGGATTCTTGTGGACCGGAAAATTGCACCGAAGTTTGAAGAGCTTGCGGCAACCTTTGCCCAAAGGTACAAGACCGGACCGTGGAACGACCCTGATGCTGATATAGGCCCGATCATTAACGAAAAACAGCGGAATAAAATTCTTGAGCATATTAATGATGCTCTCAGAAAAGGAGCCCGGCTACTTTTTGGCGGCGAAAGCCATCCCGACAGATATATTATGCCTACGGTCCTGGCAGATATAAACGAGGGCATGCTTATATGGCAGGAGGAGACCTTTGGGCCTGTGGCCTGCATTTCCACATATAAGACCATAGAGGAGGCCATAGATATGGCAAACAATAGTGACCTTGGCCTGGGGGCTTCGGTTTTCGGCAATGAAAATGCTGATTATGTGGCTGAAAGGCTGGAGGCAGGCATGGTGGGCATAAATCAGGGTCCCGGCAACAGCCCGGGAGATATGCCCTGGGTCGGTGCCAAGGAAAGCGGCATAGGCTATCACGGATCTCCTGACGGACACAGGCAGTTTACTCAGGCGAGGGTGATTACGCGCAGATAATTTACTGCACAATATTATTTATTTGGAGGAAAGGGAAATGGCTAAGAACACAAAGAAACTGATAATTTTGCACTCAAATGACCTTCACGGCGATTTTCTGGAGGAACAGATAGGGGAACTTAACGTGGGCGGAGTTTCCATGCTTTCAGGCTATGTAAGCAAGGTCAGGGAAGAAGAGGACAATGTAATTTATGTGGTTGCAGGCGACATGTTCAGAGGTTCGGTAATAGACTCGGAGTTTAAGGGCATATCCACCATAGAGATTATGAATATGCTGGCACCGGACATAGTGACCATAGGAAATCACGAAATAGATTATGGCATAGCACATCTTTTATTTATTGAAAAGTGTGCTCAGTTCCCCATCATCAATGCCAATCTTCACATAAAGACTAACGGTGCCAGGCTTTTTACCCCTTTCAAGATAGTTAAAATGGATGACATGAAAATACTTTTCATCGGCATCATCACTGAAGAGGTAATTTCTCAGGCCAAAGTAGACGGACTCGTAGGCTCTTTCATCGATACCGCAGAGGCGGCAGCGGAAGTGGGAAAAATCTGCAATGCCTACAATGCCATTGACATAGATTTCACCGTGCTGGTAACTCATATCGGGATAGATGAAGATATTAAGCTAGCTGAAATTCTTGACCCCGAATGGGGGGTGGATCTCATTATCGGTGGCCATTCCCACACTTTCATGGATGAGCCTATGGTTGTAAATGATATTGTGATTGCACAGGCAGGCCAGGGGACAGATAATATTGGCCGTTTCGATATTGTAGTGGATACTGACAATAATTGTATTGATTCATTCACCTGGAATTTCGTGCCCATTAATAACGAAACTTCTACAAGAGACCTCCAGCTTGAAGAGGTAATTAATAAATACAAAGATATCACCGACAGAAAATATCAGAGAATTATCACAAGATTTACGCGTGCCTTAACGCATCCCAGGAGAAACACAGAAACTGTGCTGGGGTCATTGATGTCGGATATTTTCAAGGAAAGCCTGGGCCTTGATGTTATGTTCCTGGGCTCCGGAAGCATAAGAGGGGAGGTCCTGGGACCCATAGTTGAGCTGGGCGAACTCATTCAGATTTTCCCCTATAACGATGAGATTTACATGATTAAAGCCAACGGCGAACAGCTGAGGCGTATGCTCAGACATATGCTGCGGGATGAGGCCTTCCTGGGGACAACCGAATACTATCAGCTTTCCAAAGATCTGAAAGCCACATACTCCAAAGAGAAAAAGGAAATTATTGACCTGAAATTCGAAGGGGAAGATGTCAGGGATGATCAGATATTTACGGTAGGCCTGCAGAATTTCCATTATCTAAATATGGGGGATTTTCTCAATGTGACGCACGAAGAAGTAACCGTAAACCAGAAACCGAGGGTTGTTGCCACATCTACCCAGGACATAATAGTAGAATACCTGTCATCCCATCACAGGCTGGATTACAAGCCAAAAAGAAGAATAACTATTTTGGATTGATCTTATAGGTGTGGATAATTTCCTTGCTGCAGTTTTTTGCAAACGGACAGCCGGCACAGGCAGTAATACAGCCTTTGCCGGTTTCCTCTTTTTCAAGATAACCCATGCGCTGAAGCTGATTCAGCCCATCCTCAATGATATCTTCGGATATTTTAAGTTCAGAAGCAATCATGGACTTTGAAATATAACCGTCTCTTTGAATTATTTCAAGAATGTCTTTCAACATTTATATCACCTCGCAAAATTTGAAGGTCAGGGTATCAGCTGAAACCCAGGAGGCTGCCAATCTGGAAAATAGCTACGGCTACCAGCCATGCCAGGAAGAAGGTGTAAACAGCCATTATCAGAGGCCATTTAATGCTTCTTGTTTCCTTGCCAACTATACTGAGCGTAGCGACACAAGGCGTGTAAAGCAGTACCATGGCCATGTAGGAAAGGGCGGTCAGTGATGTGAAGTTAATCCTGATTGCGTCTACAAGCATGGCGCCTTCCTCCATATACTGTCCAGCATAAAGCATTCCCAGGGTTCCCACCACAGCTTCCTTGGCAGGTATCCCGGCAAACAAAGCAACAGCCTCCTGCCACGTGCCGAAGCCCGCCGGTCTGAAAATCGGAGATATGAGAACTCCAATCTGGCCCAAAACACTGGCTTCACTGTATGGATCCGCCGAAGCCGGAAGCACGGCAAGTATCCACAGCAAAGTGATAACGACAAAGATAATTGTTCCCGCCCTTTTTATAAAATCAGAAACATTGTCCCACATGTTGCGGAGTACATTCCTCAAAGTAGGGATTCTATAGGGAGGGAGTTCCATAATAAAATACGATGAGTCACCTTTAAACAGGGTGGCATTCAGAAGTTTGGCCATCAGCAGGCCCATCAGGATGCCAAAGCCGTAAATTGAAAACAGTATGAGCCCTCCGTGATTTGAGAAAAATGCCGCAATGAATACTGAATAAATGGGTATTTTTGCCCCGCAGGACATAAACGGGTTTATCAGTATGGAAATCATACGGTCTTTTCTGTCTTCCATTGTTCTGGTGGACATGATGCCGGGGACATTGCAGCCGAAGCCGATTATCATAGATACAAATGCCTTGCCCTGAAGGCCGAATTTTCTCATCAGGTCATCCCATACGTAGGCTGCCCTGGCCATATATCCGCTGTCCTCAAGGAAGCCCAAAAGAAGGTAAAGCACTGTAATCAGGGGAACAAACTCTATGACAGCTCCCACACCGCTTATAGCGCCGTCAGCCACAAAAGAAATCAGCCATGGAGGTGCTTCAACATACAGAAGAAACCTTTCTATAAGAAGCCCCAGTCTTTCGATTAAATCAGCGGCAAAACCACCCAGAAGTTTTTCCCCTATTACAAAGGTCAGCTGAAATACTATCAGCATTATTACGGCAAAGGCAGGGATACCCAGATATTTGCTTGTAAAAATTCTGTCTATTTTATCTGTAACAGTGACCACTTCGACTTCAGGCCGGGTCACGGCCCTTGCTGCGGCTTCATGGGCGAAAGAGTATCTGGAGTCAACCACATCGAGCTCAAAGCTGTCGCTGCTGTGATATTTCAGAAATCCGTCGATTTTATCTAAGAGCTCCTGCTCCACGCCGGCCATTTTAAGTTCTTCGATAATCTCGGGATCTCCCTCCATTATCTTAACCGCCGTCCACCTGATGGGGTAGGGCAGTTTCCTGTCCTTCAAAATCATTTCCACATGGCCGATATGGTGTTCAACAGAATCGCTGTATGTCAGGGTTTTTCCGGTGTAATTCTCTTCGGCCATAAGTTTTTTGCACGCTGCAATTATCTCATCTATTCCAAAGCCCCTATAGGCAATGGTGGGGATTACAGGCACACCAAAACTGGCGGACAGTTCCTCGACATTGACATCGATCTCCTTTTTTTCCGCCTCATCTATCATGTTCAGGGCTATGACCAGTTTCTTCTCCATTTCCAGAAGCTGGGTAGTGAGATAAAGATTTCGCTCAATATTGCCTGCATCAACTACATTGATGATTACATCGGCATCCCCGGTAAGAACGAAATTCCTTGCAACAATCTCATCTTCAGAAAACGCCCCGAGACTGTAAGTCCCGGGGAGATCAACTACGTCAAACTCCTGACCCTTGTATGTAAATTTACCTTCCTTTTTCTCTACGGTAACCCCGGGCCAGTTTCCCACATGCTGGTTTGAGCCTGTTAGCATGTTGAAAAGAGTTGTTTTGCCGCTGTTGGGATTACCTACTAGTGCGATTTTCGGATTTTTCATTGATACCTCGGCGATTAGTCAGCCTTGATCTATTGTTTTAAAACGATTTTGCCTGCCAGGCCGCGACCCAAAGCGACCTTGTTGCCGTTTAAGCTGACGATAACAGGACCTGCGTCGTTTTTGACTATTTTAACGGGAGCGCCGGTGTTGAAGCCCATTTCATAAAGCCTCTTTGTGGCGCATCTGCCTGCTTCTATGGAGCTGACCCTGCCGCTGTCTCCTTTATTGAATGCCGTTAAAGCCCTGGTCATTTTAATACTCCTTTCGGGAAATAATTTGGTGTTAGTCTTTACTAACTACAGGTTAGCCTAAACTAACTTTTTTGTCAATAGCTATTTGAAAAAAATTTTTAATATGTTATGATTTAGTTAGTCCAGGATAACCGGCAGGAAAATTAAATCTTTTTGCAGAGGAGGTGCGGGTTTGGAAGTCGGAGAAACCATTGAAAATTACCTGGAAACCATATATATTTTGCTCAGGCGAATCGACGAAGTGAGATCAATAGATGTGGCCAATGAAATGGGATACTCCAAACCGACCATCAGCATTATGATGAAACAGCTGAGGGAGGGCGGTTTTATTATGATGGACGAATCCGGCTTTATAAGCCTGACAGATGCCGGTTTAAACATTGCAGAAAGAACTTTTGAAAGGCATGTGCTGCTTGCCCAGATCCTGATTGACCTTGGTGTAGATGAAAACCTTGCAAGGGAAGATGCCTGCAAGGTTGAGCATTGTTTAAGCAAGGAAAGCTTCAGAAAAATAAAGGAATATTATGAGTCCCGCAAATCTATTCGCTGATCTCCTCTAACGATCTACCCATTGTTTCTTTTCCAAGCAGGAATACGACAAGAGCCACTGTGGCAAAGATGGCTGTAAGCATAACAAAAACATAGGTATAGCCTGCATCCGTGCCGTACATGTTGTATATTACCGGAACTATGAAGGGTGCTGTGAAGGCCCCCAGCCGCCCGAAAGCCGCTGCCCACCCTGTACCGCTGCCCCTGGCAGCAGTCGGATATACTTCAGGTGTATAAGCGTAAACGCAGCCCCAGGCACCCAGACTGAAGAAGTAAAGGAGACTGCCGTAAATCAGTATGGCAGATTCACTGTTGCCATGGCCGAAAAGCCAGGCAGATATGGCTGTGCCCAGAAAGTAAATAGACAACACTTTTTTTCTGCCGATTCTTTCTACCAGCCATGCAGCACTGTAGTAGCCGGGTAGCTGTGCAAGGCACATAATCAGAGTGAATTCAAAGCTTCTGACCAAATCAAAGCCTTTTCCAACCAGAAGTGACGGAGTCCAGAGCACAAATCCGTAATAGCCGAAATTGACGCCGAACCAGATTACCCAAAGCACCACGGTGCTTCTTAAATATTTTTTAGACCAAAGATCCAGGAAGCTGACTTTTGTTTTTGTTATTGGGGAAGTTGAACCGTTTCCCTCAAAATCCTGCATTGTAACGCCGGCTTCTTTTTCCATTAACGCAACTATTTCATTTGCCTCATCAATTTTCCCTTTGGACTCAAGGTATCTGGGTGATTCCGGAACGAGAACCCTGAAGGCCGCCGCAAACAAAGCGGGAATGGCACCCATCCAAAATGCCACTCTCCAGCCATAAACGGGAATCATGAGATAGGCTATAAGGGCGGCCGCAATCCAGCCCCAGGCCCAGAAGCTTTCAAGGATGATAACATTGCGGCCTCTGATTTTAGTGGGTGAGAGCTCGCTTATATAGGCTGAAGCTGTAATCAGCTCGCCTCCCAGACCGAATCCGGTGATAAATCTTGTGACAAGAAGCATGGGGTAGTTTGCGGCAAAGCCTGATAAACCGCTCCCCAGACCAAAGATAATGAGGGTCCAGGTAATTACTGTTCTTCTGCCGAATTTATCTGCCGCCATGCCGGAAAGGGCTGCTCCCAGCGCCATGCCCAGCATGCCTGCGCTGCCCAGCATGCCTAGCTGTCCCTTATTGAGGTCCCAGGCTGAACCAATGGCAGCCATAACACCCGAAACCATACCCTGATCCATGGCATCAAAAAGCCAGGCAATACCTGTAATTAACAGGATTTTTCTTAACGATGGCGTTGAAGGCAGCCTGTCGATTCTTTGAGCAATATTCAGCATTTTTATCCTCGTTTCCCGAAAGGAAGATTTTTGATAAGAAGAGGATAACACATGTACTTGTTACTTACAAGATGGTACAATATCCGGGAAAGCCGTTGCTTTACGGAGGATGAAAGCGATGAAAAGTACAGTTCTGAAAAAGGGTATCTTCATTTCTGCTCTGTTAATCATACTGCTTATTTTTTTATTTGGATTTTTGAGACTGAACGGAAGTGGGACAGTGAAGATGCCACAGCCTAAAAGTCTGGTAATTATCGATATTGATACTTATGGCTATGCTCTTCCCGACAGCAAGGACGCAGGCGCTCTGGATTGCACAATAAGAATCAAGGTTGACGGGAAAGAGAAGAAGATCCCGGGGAAAATTAAAGTGCAGGGCTCGTCAACTGCCAAATGGCCCAAAAAGAACTGGACAATAAGCATTTTCAAGGACAGGAAAAGAACTAAAAACCGGGACTTGAAAATCGGCGATTCTTTGGCTTCTGATAAGTGGATAGCAAAAGCCGAATGGATAGATCCATCCCTTCTCCGCAACGGACTTTCCTATAGGCTGTGGGCAGATATTGTCGCAAGCAGAACCGGAGAACCAAAGAACGAAACGGAAAAAGCACTGGCTGACGGGCCGGGTAGCTCTTCAAACAAGTTTTTTAAAGGGGCAATGGGTTTCCCAGCGACTTACCCCGCTCAAGTTGTTGTCAACGGAGAGCATTATGGCCTTGCCATGCTCACTTTGGGTCATGATTCCAGAAACTTCAACATTGATAAGGGCAATCCGAAGCATCTGTATATGGAGTTTGATGCCAGAGGAGGTGATGTTGATACAAAAACCTGGGAGAAATTTTCCGGAGACGGTATTGGCGAATGGATAGAGGGCTATTGGCCGGAAAGTGAAGAGATGTCTTCTGAGCAAAAACTGGCAATAGCAGCTCTTGGGGACTTTATCAACAGTCCGCTGGAAAAGTTCAAAGTAAATTTTGACCGCTATCTTGACAGAGACAATATGATAGATATGCTGCTTTTTTTAGAGGCTATTTTTGATTATGATGCAGTGGCACAGGATATTGAAATTTTCACCCATAATCTTGAAAAATGGTACATGCTGCCCTGGGACAAGGACACTACTTTCGGCATGGACTGGAATATGAGGGGCATAATCAGGGACAGTGAAAAACAATTGCTAATTAAATACGATGGGGAAGATCCGGAACAGATGCCCTGGTATAAAACCTATATTTGCTTTAAAGATCAGGTTGAGGAGCGATATGCCTCTTTGAGGGACCTGGGTGTTTTCACGAAGGAAAATCTGGAGTCACTGATTGATGATATATGGGACAAAATTCCCGGAGAGGTCTGGACTGCGGAATTAAAAAAATGGGAAGTCCATGACAGACTCCCCGTTGATCAGGTGGGCAAAGCCCAGATATTAGACTGGTTTGAAAAGCGGCTTGAAATGTTGGATGAACATTTCGGTTATAACTGACTGGCCGGACTAATGTTTATTGATGGGATCTTTTTCCCACTCTATGATTTTGCCGCTCAGCACATCTATGTCGTATTCATATTCATAACCATCATATACGAATTCAACTTCATAGGTTATGCGGCCGCCTTCTTTTTCATATTCCCAGCTGAGCCTGCTTACGTCACTTCTTTTCAGGCCGGCATGGGCAAGTGCTATGTCGATGGCTTTTTCTGAGCCTATATAATTTTTGTCCGCGCTCTCCTGGCCCGTATTGTTCATATTTTGGTGCATGTTGCTATGCATATTGTTATGCGTATTGTGATGGTTGTTGCTTTGCTGGTTGCTGTTTTGCTGATTGTTTTGCTGGTTGCTTTGGTCACAGTCATTGGGACATGTGTCGGGAGCTTCAACCTTGGTTTTGTTGCCGGCGGCATCCTTGGTTTCGGTTTCCAGTATTTTGCCGTTCACCGCATCGATTTCGTATTCGTATTCTTTACCATTTTTATCCTTGAATTCTACTTCATATATCATTCTGCCGTCTTCGTAATCCATCTCCACCTCAAAGGCTGTAAGGTCATTCTTATTAAGGCCTGCGTGGGTCAGTGCGATGGATGCCGCTTTGTCCTCTCCTATGTAGCCTTTGTTGCTGGCTCTGCCATAAGTGTGCAATTCCATGGGTTTATGGCCTCTGTGCTCCATGATAAGATTCAAATCGTTAATAGGCAATCTGGCTGCTTCAGCATAGTCCAGACCAGGGTTTTCTTTGATAAGCATATCTATCAGAGATGCCTTTCCTTTTGATATTTCATATTTCTCTGCAAGCTGTCGAATAGCGTCATCGCGTTTTACGGCCTGGCTGAGGATTGCGCCCTTCACCGAATAGCTCTCAAGTACTTTGTTGACTTCCGTCTCCAGATGCTCTCGTAAGCGCAGCTCTTTTTCGGCATTATTGCTGTCCACGGTTATTAGAATTGAGTTCTTCATTTCATCTATGAAACCGTTTTTTACCATGGAGCCGATCAGGGCGTTTATCACAATGTCAAGATCGACATTTTTAAGTTTCATATCGCCAACTACGGTTTCTCCTTCCTGGTTGAGGGCATCAACCTTAAGCACCTTGTTAGAACGGTTTACTGACAGCTCAATGCTTGGATTCACATCCAGGCCAATTATTGATTCAGGTGTAAAGTGAGTGTAACCGGCAAAGGCGCCTATAAACAGGACGAAGCCGGCTGCTATGGCCAAAGACCATCTTTTTAAATTGAAAGATCTTTTGTTTGTGTTTTCATTATTTTTCATTTTGATGCTCATTCCTTCCTCTTCTATCCGCTGAAGGAGGGAGGGCAGTACATCCGGTACTGAGGCCTCCACGGCTTTTTTCAACTTCTCATCAATCATGGTTTTCCTCCTCCAGAAATGATTGTAGCTTAACTTTTGAACGGTGATACCTGGAAAGTGATGTCGCTATGGGAATGTCGAGCAGCTGGGCGATTTCTCTGTGCTTAAGTCCTGCCACACTGTGTAGCATCATTATCTGCCTGTCCTCCCGGGGAAGCTTCATGAGAAGGCTTATAAGAAGCATGTTCTCATTGCTTGCGTCTGAAAAATCCTCCTCCGTGGTGTGGTAGTCCATATCTTCCAGAGTCAGTTCCCGGTTCGCAGATGAACGCAGGATATCAATAGACAGATTTCTTGTAATCCGCAGTAGCCATGCCAATGGTTTGCCTTCCGGACGATAGCTCCCCGAATTCCTGTAAGCATTCATGTAGGTTTCCTGCATGATATCCTCTGCATCCTGAGGCCTCTTTAGGATGGAAAGCGCGAAACCGTACACGGAAGCCTTAGTGGCTTCATAGAACCGGGCAAAGGATCCGGTGTTACCCTGCGACATATCTTTTATTAATTTTTCCAAGTGCCTGTTGTTGTTCACCAATTCTTCCTTTCACTATATCAACGGATAGAAAGAGGGTTTTATTGCATCAAAATTAAATATTTTTACTTTTTATATCATCGATCAGAGCAAAAGCCTGATTAGCGCTTTCTTCATCGCCGTCAAAGATAAGGGTTACAGAGCCTTCTGAGCCGTTAATTCCACCCGCACCGATACATGCGGCATCCAGATTGAAAAGGGTTTTAAGAGCATCGATTTCCGTAAAAGTAATGCCGCCCAGAAGCGGCATCAGGGCCACTCTGTCGCCTATAGATTTGTCGGTCTGTTTTCTTGCCGTCAGCTCGACTGCGGTTCTGACATCGGGGATGAGCTTTTCCAGCCCTATTGGGACTATGAGAGTCACCCCTCTCTGAATAAGGGTTCCCCAGGCAGCGCCTATTGTTCCCCCCGTCAGGTTTGAAGCAAAGACGCCTGCAAGACCTGTATGATCCACGGCATTGCCGCCCTTGATGAAGACATCTCCCGGTCCGGCCTCCGGCAGGTATTCTTTCCAGTGGTAATCGCGGCTTCGCTGAACACCTTTGGTAATAACAAATGGTGCAACCCGTTTTTCCTCGGGACTCAGCCCGGTTTTGCCTTCGGTTATTACTCCTACTGTATAGTCTGTTTCTCTTTCGAATTTCACACCAAGCAGTTCTTCGGCAATAAAGGCATTGGTTGTGCCTCCTGCGAGTATTATGCTGTGGTTTTCCATTGCATCTTTTACCTGTTTCATGGCTGCCACACCTTTGGCAATCAGCATCTTTGATTCGATTGAAGTTAAAGTCGCCTGTCCCCGCATTTTTTTATCCTCCTTCGTTCATGGCAAATTTAATGTGTAGTAATTGTAATGTGTTATAATATCTATTACACAATAGTTTAACACACAATCATATTTAAGTGCGGAGACAGGGAGTAAATATGGAGATGAACAGGAATAAAATTGAACTGGTAGTGCTGGACACTGCCGGAACTTTTTGTGACGGGCCCGCCGATCTCAGACACAGATGGCCCGAAGATGATTTGAAAGGCTGCAAGGCCCCGGTAATTCCATTTTATGAGGTACTTACTTCTCATGGAATCAGTTGCAGCTGGGAGATAATAAGAAGACCCATGGGAATGTATAAATCCGACCATTTGCGCACACTGCTCAATATGCCCGAAATCAGCAGTCAGTGGCAGGAAAGATACGGAAGAGCATGGAATGAGGAGGATTTTGAAAAGCTCCTTGAGGAGTTCAAAAAACTTATGTCTGTATATATTGTGGATGAGGACCTTGCAAGACCCATAGAAGGTGCCGGTGAAGCCATAGATAAAATGCGGAAGGCAGGCATTATTATAGGCTGTGATACGGGATACTACCAGAAAGATGCACAGGCATTAAATAAAGTTTTGGATGAAAAGTTTGGTGTCAAATTTGATGTAAGCACCAATTCAGAAAAAGTGCCCGGCAGACCATCTCCTTTCATGATCTATGATTGCATGCTCATGGCCTATGAAAAGGACAAAAGGGTCATTCCTGTAAAATCAGTCGTTAAAGTGGATGATACCAGGGCCGGAATACTGAGCGGAAATAATGCGGGATGCTGGACCGTGGGGCTATATGCCAGCGGCAGTGACGATTATGAAAAGCTGAGGGAGGCAGAACCGGATTTTTTAGTGCCGGATATCAGTTATCTGCCGGATGTTATTTTTCAAGAGATTGAGCCTAAATTGCTCAGAGGAGAAGCAAAATGAAAAACATTTTAAAATCGGTTCTGGTTCCGGTATTGACAGTTGCATTGATAATGGGCAGTTTTGCATCCTGTGGCAGAACCGTTAACGATGATGAAAACGATAATCAGCCGCCTGATATTCCGGATTCTGCAGGTTATGCTGCTTTTGCGCCATACAATGAAATTTCCATCGATGTGAAACCTTCAGTAAAACCATATACAGTAGCTGATGATTTTTCCAATATCATAAATATGGATGATTTTGCATTCACTGAAGAGGCTTTGAAAATGCTTAAGCAGAATCATTTTATAGTGGCAGAAGTAAATGGCGCAGAATTTTTTGATACATATGAAATCAACAGATATGAGCAGATTCCCAGCTTCATCACGACAGATGCCATGCTTCACAATTATCACCTTTATTTCAGCTACTTGCTGAGGAATCTTGAAAAAGATTATCTGTATGGGGAACTGCTTGCACTGACTGAAAAGATGCTCAACCTGGCAGAGGGTCAATATGAGGAACTTAAGGGAAGTGCATTCGAGCAGGCTGCTGCACGGAATATTGCATTCTTTTCTGTTGCAGCCGGTCTTTTGCAAATGGATGTGGATATTCCCGAATTTGCATCCGATATGGTAGAACGTGAGTTAAAGGAAATCGAAGCCCATTCGAATTTCTTTGCTTATGCGGAAGTAATGAATATGGGAGAAAACAGGGATTCATCGGAAGCTTTGCACGAGGATTACACCCAGTATATACCCAGAAGCCACTATACCACCAGCGAGGAGCTCAAAAACTATTTCAAAACCATGATGTGGTACGGGCGGATGACTTTCAGAGCTGCCAGCGAAGATGAAAGCAGGTCAGCGGCTTTAATCAGCATAATGCTGCAGGATGGAGAAGCTCAAAAACACTGGTCCAATATATATGAGCCAAGCAATTTCTTCGTGGGGAAAAGCGACGACCTGAGCTTCAGGGAGTATGCTCAGGTTATGAAAAATGTTTATGGAGAGGTGCCCGCACCGGCCAGACTTAAAGATGACGATGCAGGATGGACCAGCTTCATGGATGCTTTGAAAACTCTGGAGCCGCCTGCCGTTAATTCCGTTCCTGTTTTTAACGAGGACATAACGGAAGACAGGGATGAGGCAATTACAGGTTTCAGATTTATGGGGCAGCGTTTCACCCTGGATGCTTCTGTTTTCCAAAGGCTGATATACCGGGAAGTGCAGGAAAATCCGCAGGGAAACAACAGGATGTTACCCAGGGCGCTGGATGTGCCTTCTGCTATGGGATCGGACGAGGCTCTGGAGATTTTAGATTCCATGGGGGAAACTTCATACAAAAACTACAAGGAAAACATGGAAAAAATCAGGAAGGGCATTTCCGGCCTGGACCTGAAAACAAGAACCCAGAACTTGTATTGGAGCTGGCTTCATATGCTGCAACCTCTGACTGAAGCAAAAGGACAGGGCTATCCTATGTTTATGCAGACCAAGGCCTGGACAAGGAAACAGCTGGAAACATATCTGGGCAGCTGGACTGAGCTGAAACACGATACAATCCTGTATGCAAAGCAGTCTTATGCTGAAATGGGTGGATGGTACGAGGAGGATAAAGATGACAGGGGCTATGTGGAACCGAACCCGGCTGTCTTTGGCAGACTTGCATCTTTGACCAGAATGACCATCAACGGCCTGGACATGAGGGGATATTTAAAGGCCGATACCAAAGAAACCCTTGAGATTCTGGAAAGCCTGGCAATACAACTAAAAGATATTGCAATAAAAGAATTGCAGGAAGAGAAACTAAGCGATGAGGAGTATGATTTAATCAGAAGCTTCGGAGGACAACTGGAGCACCTCTGGCTTGAGGCCATGAAGGACAAGGGAATTGTTGACTCCAATTCGACTTATGAGAATCCGGCTTCCCTGATTGCAGACGTTGCTTCTGATCCAAACGGAGAGGTACTGGAGGTGGCCACGGGTTTCGTTAATAATATTTTTGTAATTGTCCCCGTGGACGGCAGCCTGCGGATTGCAAAGGGAGCGGTTTTTTCCTTCCATGAATTTGCCTGGCCCATAGATGACAGGCTGACCGATGAGAAATGGATTGAAATGCTCAGGGAAGAACAGGCGCCGCCTCAACCGGCATGGACCGGGGATTATACAGTGAAAGAGGCATTATCCTGGTGGTAAAAAGAAAACTCATAATAATCCTGGCGATTATAGGTTTGATTGTCGCAGGCATTCTTTACGAGTTTATACAAGACCCCTCTTCTGAAATTGTTCTGGAGGGGGATCTTAATGACAACGGAATGCCGGAAAAGTATGCCCATAAAAATTTTCGCCTGAAAGTTTATGAAGACGACAAAATTCTGTGGGAGAGTCCTGCAGAGTATAAAATTGATCATGTGGCCATAGGCGATGTGACCGGTGATGGCAGAGGTAATTTGCTTATTTGTGTCTGGAAAAAAGGCAGTTTCGGAAGGTACAGACCCTTTTGGCACCATGGAAAGGATGATGAATACAAACATCATCTTTTTATATATGAATACAAAGACGGCAGGTTTAAGCCCAGGTGGTTTTCATCCAGTTTGTTACGGCCTATAACAGATATGGAATTGATTCAGAATGATGATGTGGGAAATCAACATTTAAAGCTGTTTGTTGTGGAAGGCAAGTACAAAAAAGCGCCCTTCGGAAAGCATACAGTTGACAGAAAGGCATCAATTACCCAGGGCAGAAGTTCGATATGGGAATGGGACAAATGGGGCTTCTCACTGCTTGCTCTTCCCGGTGAACTGGACCAGGAATACTCCAAATAGTATTACAGCGGTGGCAAAGAAAATGTGAAAGTTTATGGGGTCGTTGAATATGAGAAATCCCAGAAATATTGAAACCAGAGGATTTATGTAAGTATAGGTGCTTGCCTTTGCAGGCGGCCATACCCTGAGGAGATATACATAGGAGTTGAAGCCCAGCAGGGAACCCACGAAGATGAGGTAGGCGACCGCAAGAATACCGGACCAGCTTATGGTAAAATTCTGGAATTCGCCCGCCAGTAGCGCTGCAAACATGAGACCAACGCCTCCGGCTGACATCTGCACAGCCTGGTCGTATTCCATGGCACTTTCACGTTTCAGGAAATTGGACAGAAGTGTTCCCACTGCCCAGGATACAGTGGCAAAGAGAATGATAATGGTTCCTTTAAGAGTAATGTTCAGGCTGTCTCCGCCGCCTATAATGAGATAGGCAACACCGAAAAAGCCAAGAAAAAGCCCCAGCCATCCTCTTGAATTGAGTTTTTCCGACCTGATGACAAAAACCTGCCCCACGGCTACAAATATGGGCACTGTGGAGAAAAGCAATGACACAATACCCGGGCTGAGCCATTGGGAGCCTACCACTACAAGTCCGTTACCTCCCAGAAGAAGGGCGAGGCCGATAATGGATTGGTTCCTGATCTGGACTTTATCCGGAAATTCCTTTCCCTTCAGGTAAGCCACAAGAAACATAATTCCACCGGCAATGACAAAACGGATGCCGGCGGACAACAAGGGAGGCAATCCGTTGACAGCAAATTTTATTGCCACGTAAGTGGATCCCCATATAATACATACGCTTATATATGCCAGAATAGCTTTTCTGTTTTCATTTAACATTTGTTAATAATATCATACTGCCGGCTATTAAAGAAGAGGAAATATCACTTTGCCCAAAAGTGTTTGTTTGCCTCGGTTCATGGTATATAATAATATCTGAAATTGGAGGAGAATATGAGAAAGAAAAAAGTTGTGGGTGATGAATATCTGGCCCTGAAAAAAGAGAGAAAATCAAAAGGGAGAAAAAAAATCGAAAAGGCCTGGCTTAAATCGATCGTTATGGTGTCTTCTGCGCTAAGCGCTATTGTCCTGGGATACGCATCGAGAAAATTTGCCGGTGTGCACAGCAAGCATAGACCAAAGAAAAACACAGTGTAACAGTGTATTATGGAAGCCTATATTGACGAACTAGTAACTTATTTGCCGACCAGCCTGGTAGTTTTGTTTACGGCTGCCATGCCGGTGGTTGAGTTGAAGGGGGCCATACCTATAGGGATTGCTTTGGGTTTGTCTCCCTTTTTATCATCATTTGTTAGTTTTATAGGCAGTACTTTGCCTATACCGTTTATACTTTTCGGGCTCAGGCCATTTTTTGAATTTCTTAAAAAAGTGGCCGTATTCGAAAAGTTTACCCTGTGGCTGACAGACAGATCATTGAGCAAAAGCGGTAAAATACAGAAATATGGATCATATGGATTGTTTCTGTTTGTGGCCTTGCCTTTGCCCGGCACCGGTGTATGGACCGGATGCGTAATAGCGGCTTTATTGGACATAAGGTTCAAATGGGCGTTCCCTGCAATTTTTTTGGGAAATTTAGTGGCCTGTCTGATAATTGTCAGCCTGCTGGGAGTGTATGATATAGTTGGATTGTTCTTTTAATCGGAGGTAAAACAATGGCTAAAAAATTAATCGTGCTGGGCGGAGTTGCGGCGGGGATGAGTGCTGCATCAAAAGCCAGAAGGGTAGATCCGGATATTGAAATAACGGTTTACACCAATGAGGAGAATATTTCTTATGCGGGTTGCGGCCTGCCTTATTTTATAGGCGGGACTATTAAGACAGAAGATAAACTGATAGCCCGCACTGTTGAGGATTTTAAGGAAAAGAATATTGCGGTATTTTTAAACTCTGAGGCTGTGTTTGTGAACCCTGGTTCTAAATCTGTTGAGATCAGGGACATGATAACGGGGGAAACATATACAGACAATTATGATAAGCTGGTTATAGCCACAGGCGCCAGAGCCATCGTTCCTCCTTTTGAGGGTGTGGAGAAAAACGGAATATTCAAGCTGAGGAATGTAAATGACGGGATTAACATAAAGAAGTTCCTGGAAGAATACAAACCCCGTAATATAGTCATAATCGGAGGCGGATACATAGGCCTGGAAATGGTGGAAGTTTTTATAGAAAAAGGCTGTAAAGTGACCCTGATTGAAAGGGCACCTCATATTCTGCCTAACATGGATGAGGATATGGCCAATATTCTGGCGGCCTATCTTGAAGAAAGGGGAGTTACACTCCATGTCGGTGAAAGCGTTGAAGCTTTTCTGGGTGGCGACAGGGTAGAAAAAGTCAAAACAGATAAAGGTGAAATCCCCGCTGATTTTGTTTTGCTTTCTATAGGAGTGGCTCCAAATACTGAATTTACCAAAGGCAGCGGCATAGAACTGGGACCCAGAAATGCCATACTTGTTGACAGGGAAATGAGGACCAATGTAGAAGATATTTTTGCAGCCGGAGACTGTGCAACAGCCTGGCATGCACTCAGTGGTAGAGATGTTTATATTCCTCTTGGGACTACAGCCAATAAACAGGGGAAGATAGCAGGTGAGAATGCAGCAGGAGGAAATGCAAAATTCAACGGTGTGCTGGGAACAGGGATAGCAAGGGTTCTCGAAATGGAAGTTTCCAGATCCGGTCTAAGCGAGAGGGAATGCAGGGATCTTGGCATAGAATATGAGGCACGGGTAATTAAATCGAGAACGGCTGCTCATTACTGCCCAATATCAGGCAGAGTGCACTTGAAACTGGTGGTGGATAAAGAAAAGAAAACTTTGATCGGCGCACAGATTGTAGGCTTCCGTGGAGCAGCCTCAAGAATAGATATGCTGGCCGTTGCCATGACTTCAAAAGCTACAGTAGAAGAACTGACTGACATGGACCTTGCCTACTCGCCACCTTTCAGCCCCGTGTGGGATCCGGTTCTGGTGGCCCTTAATCAGTTTGAATAAAGGAGAGTATCAATGAATATTCTGGTTGTCTCAAAATCAGAAGAAGAATTTTTCTTTGGTGACAGCGTAGTATCGGAACATAAAATCGAATTCTCATCGGATGTGGGACAGGCTTTAGCGTATATAAAGAGCCATTCCCTTCCTGACATGCTTATAATTGACACGCTGGATGCGGGCAATAAAGCCATTGATTTATTAAAAAATGTAAGGGGGCTCGATGAGGCGGAAGACCTTTTTATTATCCTTATTACCGGCAGGGATGAAATATCCCTGGAAGTGGAAGGGTTGAAGCACGGGGCAGATGAATATATGCGCAGACCTTTGAGAAAGGAATCCTTTGAGGCGGTATTGCATCTTTATGAAAAATTTATCTTTCAAAGAAGCGAAAAGGACAGATTTAAAGAACTGGCCATGCTTTATGATGCTGTCTTTCAGCAGGCGCCGATAGGAATTTCAATATCTCATAATGAGAAGCCTTTAGAAGGGCGTCCCAAGGAGCATTTTGAAGTAAATCAGAACTACATGAAAATAACAGGGAGAACCGCTGAAGAACTGCTTGAATCGGGCTGGTCCTCCATAACGCATCCTGATGACAGAGAAAAAGAGCTGGAATTATACAGACAAATGCAGCAGGGCATTACAGATAGCTATGCAATGGAAAAAAGATACATAAGACCGGATGGAACAGTTGTTTGGGTAGATCTCATCGCCAACACCATTGACTTTAATGTGGAGGTTGAAAACAATCATATTTGCATTGTGCAGGATATTACAGAAAGAAAGAATGCCGAGCTGGCCCTGAACGAAAGTGAGCGCAGCAAGGGAATTCTCATATCCAATATGCCGGGCATGGCATACAGGTGCAAAAACGATGAAAACTGGACCATGCTGAGCATGTCTGACAAATGCAGGGATATTCTGGGCTATCAGCCCGAAGATTTGGTAGATAACAAAAAACTGTCCTATAATGATGTGATTCTTCCCGAATGGAGGGAAAAGGTAAGAGAAGCATGGAATAGCGGCGTAAACAAGAAGAAACCTGTGGATTTATCATATAAGGTGCAGACAAAGGATGGGCAGGTAAAATGGGTGCATGAAATTGGAGAAGCCATCTATGGAGAAGATGGTAAAATCGAATATCTTGAAGGAATGGTATTCGATGATACCAAGAGGCGTCAGACTGAAGAAGATCTGAAGTTTATCACGGAACATCAGGTATGGACAGGTCTTTATAATCGGAGATATCTGGATAAATATTTTTCTGAAAAGAGCGCGCTAAGTTATAAAAGTGCACTGATTCTGGTCAACATGAGCAAGCTGCTTTCCCTCAATCTGTCATTCGGCTATAGATACTATAGTGATATCATCAAAAAAATCGGTAGTGCGCTAAAGGCTTTCGCTGACGAAAACAGAACACTTTTTCATATTTCAGAAAATCTATTTATTTTCTATGTGGAAAAATATGAATTCAAGGAAGATCTGGAGGCCTTCAGCAGGGACATCTCAAAGGCATTGGAAAGTCTCTTATCCCTGGAACTGATCAGTGGCGGTATCGGCATTGTTGAAGTACAGGGAAACAGTGATGATCTTGATAAACTCATAAGTTATGCCCTTATTGCATCTGAAGAAACGTCAGAAGATGCCGGGGAGCGGATTACATATTTCTTTTTTGACAGTGAAATGGAAAATCGCCATTTACGCCGTGAGTTAATAAAACAGGAGCTGTCCAGATTGGCAACCGGCAGCAATGAAGAAAGGCTGTTTTTGGAGTACCAGCCTATAATAAACATAAAAGAAGGAGATAGAATCTGGTCCTTCGAAGCTCTGGCCAGATTTAACAGTGAGGTTCTGGGAAGGCTTTCACCTCTGGAATTCATTCCCATAGCGGAAGAAACCAAGCTTATCATACCTATTGGTGAACTGATAATTGAAAAGGCTTTTGATTTTCAGAAAACAATGGAAGCAAGCGGCGAAACTAATATAGGACTAAATATTAACCTGTCGGTTGTACAGTTAAGAGAGGAAGGATTTTGCGACAAACTTTTTGCTCTGGCAGATGAAAAGGGAATCAAACTTGAAAAGATAACTTTTGAGATTACGGAAACAGCTCTGGCAGAAAACTTGAGTGAAATAAACCATGCCATCGTCAGGCTTTTGGAAAAAGGAGCAGAAATCGCCATAGATGACTTTGGTACCGGATATTCATCCCTGGCGCGGGAAAGAGAATTAAATGTCAGCGGAACGAAGATAGATAAATATTTCATGGATAAGCTGATGACCCTGGAAACATTTGATGAATCAATAATTGGCGACATAATCTCCATGTCACATAAGCTTGACAATTATGTTGTAGCTGAGGGAGTGGAGCATCAGGTTCAGATGGATTTTTTGAGAATCAAAGGCTGCGACGGCGTTCAGGGTTATTTAATAAGCCGTCCTTTAAGTGCAAAAGATGCCTTTTCATTTATTAAAGACTATCAACCCATAGGCTGAAATCCCCATCCGAAGCCATAAGCCAGTCGCTTCTTGAAAAGAGGCTGACAGATCCTATCTGGGGGCTGTCCGGAACACAGCTCCTTTTAAATTGATGAATGAAAAATCTTTTATAAAAAACTTCCAGCCATTTTTTTATGGTTATTTCATCATATATGCCTTTAAAAGTTGCTTCCGCTATGGCAAGCAGCATTTCAGGCCGGGTTCCCCTTCTGACAGTGTGATATATGAAAAAGTCATGAAGAATATATGGCCCTACAGTATCTTCGGTCATCTGTGCGATTTTCCCTTCCTCATCAGGAGGCAGAAGTTCGGGGGATACGGGTGTATCAAGGACATTGTTTAGTGTATCAGCCAGGTCGGGATTTTTATTGTCCGCAAGGATTTCTTCTATGTACCACCGGATTTCCCTTCTCATGAAAGTTTTGGGAATACCGGCATTTACATTGTACATGGACATATGGTCTCCATTATATGTGCTCCAGCCCAGGGCTGCTTCAGAAAGGTCGCCTGTTCCAACCTGAATGCCGTTTTCCATATTCGCAATGTCCATGAGTATCTGGGTTCTCTCCCTTGCCTGTACATTTTCGTAGACTACATTTTTTATTTCGGGATTATGGCCTATATCTCTGAAATGAACACGGACGGCTTCTCTTATTGGGATTTCACGGATATCCACATTCAAAGCTTTCATCATAGCCATGGCATTGTCATAGGTCGCATCTGTTGTGCCAAAACCGGGCATAGTAACGCCAATGATGTCTCTGCCTGATTTGCCCAGCAATTCCATGGCTTTGGCTGTTACCAGAAGGGCCATGGTTGAGTCAAGGCCTCCTGACACACCCAGCACAGCTTTGGCAGATCCCGTATGCATCAGCCGTCTTGCAAGCCCTGTTGATTGAATTGCAAAGGCCTCCCTGCAGTTTTGTGCGGCTTCATTTTCATCTTCCGGAATGAAAGGAGTCGGAGAAAACTTTCTCAGCATGTTTGTTCCCGCTTCCACGGTGGGCAGTGCATCGACCTGGACCTTTACGGATCTGGATTTGTGAGGTAATCCCTTAACATTTCTTTTGTAGACCAAGCTTGTGAAGTCCAGTTCGGTCATGATAATCTTTTCAGTTAAACTGAGATTGCTGTCTTCAGCAAGGATTTCTCCGCCTTCGGATATTAGCAGGTGCCCGCTGCAGACTCCGCCGGAAGTGGATTCTGTAGCTCCTGCGGAAGCCAGCACCCTGGCATTTATATCCTCATAACTTTTAATTTTTTCACTTTCTCTTCTGGTTTTGGAAGAAGTTATAAGCTCCCTGGAAAGCCCCGGAATTGCCACGACAAGGGCTTCACGGTGGGGCCGGTCGTAAGAGTTGGCTATTGCCAGGCTCACATCTGATTCATGGTCATAAAAAATGAGGGAGCCGAAGGGTATTTCCTCACCTGAAATATTGAAGGTGGAACCTCGTTTGCCGGGCATGTTAAAACGCAGTTTCCCATCAAAAGCCCGGGGAGGAAGCATATAGGGAACCAATCCTGCGATTTTGCCGTTTTGTATGAAAGCACCGCAGTTAAGCATACTGTTGCCGGTTTTAAGATACATGCCGATGACGAAGCTGCCGTTGTAGCCTGAGCTCGCCTCAAGAATGGATACAAGGGCCCCAAGCTGTTCTCTGTAGAGATGGTCCTGATAGAACAGGTCTCCGCAGCTTGCTCCGGTAAGGCAAAGAGCGGGAAAAACAGTAAGACCGATTTTATTTTCCTTTGCCTGCTTAATGAATTTGATTATTTCTTTTGAGTTATATTCAGGGTTGGCAATTCTGATTGCCGGCGAAACAGAAGCCACGCGCAACAGTCCCTTTTTTTTCAATTTATTGTCCTCCGTTTTCACATGGAATTCTTAAACTTACAAAACAATTATACAGCAAATCTATGTTATAATCCAATTAAAAGCATGGAAAGGCGGAAATCTCAAATGAAGGAAAATTACATCGGGCTGCTCAATACCGATGATGAAATACAGGACTTTTTCCTGGTGAAAAGCATTGCGGTTAAAATCGGCGCAAATAAAAAACAGTATCTGGATTTGTTGCTGGGGGACAATACAGGCGAGATTACAGCTAAAAAGTGGGATATTGCCGATACAGAACTGCCATCATTGAATGAAATCGTTCCCGGCGAAGTGGTAAAAGTAAAAGCCGGGGTCACGGAATGGAACGGCATGCAGCAGCTCAGGGTATCAAAGATCCGAAAAGCAGTGCCGCAGGATCAGCTGGACATGGGAGATTTTATCAGGATAGCACCGGAGGATCCTGTATATATGTTCGGATTCCTGATGGAGCTTGCCGAATCCATGAAAGATGAAGATTTCAGAAAAGTGAGCAAGGCCGTTCTGGAGGAGAATAGAGAAAAATTGCTATACTATCCAGCCGCTGTAAAAAATCATCACGCAGAGAGGAGCGGATTGCTTTATCATTTAAAAACCATGGCTTCCATGGCCATAAAATATACGGAAGTATATACTTTTCTGAACAGGGACCTGCTTCTTTGCGGTGTAATAATCCATGACATAGAAAAGCTTTCTGAAATTGAATCCGATGAGAACGGCATAGCTTCGGGCTATTCTTATGAAGGGCAGATGCTGGGCCATCTGGTCAGCGGTGTAAAAATTGTTGACCGGCTGGGTGAAAAGCTGGGTTTGAGCCATGAAAAACTCATTATGCTGGAACACATGATTTTATCCCATCATTATGAACCGGAATTCGGAAGCCCCAAAAAACCCCTTTTTCCGGAGGCAGAGCTTCTGCACTATCTGGATATAGTGGATGCCAGAATGTATGATATGAAAGATGCACTGTTCGGCACCAAAGGCGGGGAATTCTCAGAAAGAGTAAGAACACTGGACGGAAGAAAACTATATAAACCGACGTTTGAACAGGAGTAAACAATGCACCCTTTACCAAAAGAAATAAACTCCCTGATGAAGAAAATGGAAGAAAAGGGAGTCAGCATTTATGTTACAGGCGGCAGCATAAGGGACCTGATTCTCGGTATAGAGCCTTTGGACTGGGACCTGTCGGCAGATGCAGATCCAGAAGAGCTGGCATCGATACTCGGAGAATCGTTAACGAACAGCCCCGGAGCTTTATTTGGCGTGCTTAATGTCAAAGAAGGTGATTATAAGATTCAACTGGCAAGTCTGCGGCGGGATGGTGAATATTCGGATAAAAGAAGGCCCGACAAGGTAAGCTATACCAAGAACCTTGAAGAAGATCTGGCTCGCAGGGATTTTACAATCAATGCCATGGCATATCATCCGCAAAAGGGCATTACCGATCCCTATGACGGCAGGCGGGACATTAAGGAGAGACTTATAAGGGCGGTGCGCAACCCGGATGAAAGATTTCAGGAAGATCCTTTGAGGGTATTGAGAGGAATCAGGCTTGCCGGGCAGCTGGATTTTGATATTCACGTAGACACCTTTAATGCCATGCAGATAAATTCCTGCCTTCTCGCAGATATAAGCATGGACAGAAAAAGGGAGGAACTGGAGAAGCTGCTGGTCACAAAAAACACAGGCAAGGCTCTCAGGATGATGATTACATCCGGTGTAATGGAAGCCTTTTTCGGTGACTGTTTCCCCGTTAAAAAAAATGTGGAAAACGGAGATCTGGAAGTGTTGGTACATAATATCGACAGGTCCAGAAAAGACGTGGACCTGCGGCTGGCCTTGCTTATGATGTGTTTTGAAAAGGCCAAGGCCAAGAAAATGATTGAGGATCTCGGCCTGACGAAAATGCGAAGAAAAAGACAGCTGGAGGCTCAGGATTTCCTTACCGATCTGTATTTTTCCTCGGACAAATATGCTTTGAAGAAATTTATATACCAGCATGGCTGGGAAACCTATGAGTTTCTGAACAGCCTGAGCAAGCAGCAGAGGGAGGTATATGATACTCCGGGATACAGGGTCGAAAGTCGTTATTATCTGATTGAAGATATGAAAATGTACAAGGAACCAATTTTTGAAGGGGATCTTGCTATTAAGGCTAAAGATTTGATTGATGCAGGTATAGTACCGGAGGAAAAAGCCGGGGAGATGATGAAAATGCTTATAGAATCTGTTCACAGATTTCCGGGTTTAAATACAAAGGAAAAACTGCTGAAAAAAGCAAAATCTCTCAGGAATCCAATAAAGGCGAAATTCAGAAATATATATATGGTCAGGTGATGATGGAAGAACAAAAGGGAACCATAGCGGAGATAATTTTCCATAATGATAACAATGGCTATACAATAGCTTTGGTTGAAAATGAAGAGGCAATGCTTCAGTTCACTGCAGTCGGCTATCTTCATAATCCCGGCAAAGGCAGAGAATATTCTTTTACGGGCCGCTGGAAAACACACAGGATTTATGGGGAACAGTTTGTATTTGAAACTTATACGGAACTTATTCCCGAGAGTGAAGAGGGCATAAGAGCCTTCCTCAGCTCCGGCATAATGAAAGGCATAGGAAAAAAAACAGCTGCAGCCCTGGTTGAAGCTTTTGCCGATGATACATTGCGGATTATTGAAGAAGAGCCTGACAGACTGACAAGCGTTCCCGGCATAGGCGACCACAAGGCAGCTGTTATTTCTGAAGCCTTTAAGCGGCACAGGGAATTTGCCGGAATTACTCTGTATCTGCAGCCATTTGGAATATCGCCGTCATACGGGCTGAAACTCTATAAGATTTATGGAAAAGATACTGTTAAGGTCATCGAGGAAAATCCTTACCAATTGATTGATGAAGTAGCGGGAATAGGCTTTAAAAGGGCGGATAAAATCGCAGCCGGGCTGGGCTTTGCACCCGGAGATATAAGGCGGATAAAAAGTGGCATCAAATATGTTCTGGGCATGCATGCCGGTGAGGGAGACAGCTTTGTGCCCAAAAAACTTCTTTGTGAAGAAGCCGGTGAGCTTATGGATATATCTGCAGAAGAAGTTTTCGAAGCTGTAGTGACTATGGCTTTTGAAGGCGATGTTCAGGTGGAGAATCTTCAGGGAAGAGAAGTGGTGTATCTGATCCCGTATTTTCTGGCAGAGCAGAAGGTATGCAGAAAACTTATGGAACTGGAAGGGGCCAGCCTCAAGCCGTTGAAAGGAGCTTTGGAAGAGTTGCTTGCCATGGCTGAAGGGCAGTCAGGGATTGCATTAAGCGACACCCAGAAAGCCGGGGTGAAGCTGGCTGCTGAAAATGGGGTTGCGGTAATTACAGGAGGCCCAGGGACAGGCAAAACCACGATAATAGATACAATAGTCAATATTTTCGAAAGAAGCGGGCTGGTCACAGTCATAGCTGCGCCCACAGGCAGGGCGGCCAAAAGGATTACGGAAACATCCGGCTACGAAGCATCCACAATACATAGATTGTTGGAGTATTATTACTCTGAAGGCGAAGAAACCATGCGCTTCGGTGTAAACGGGGAAAACCCCCTGAAAGCTGATGTCGTAATAATAGATGAGGCCTCGATGGTAGATATTTTGCTGATGAAAGCCCTGCTGGAAGCCATTCCTGGTGGTGCCCGTCTTATCCTTGTGGGAGATGCTGATCAGCTGCCTTCCGTAGGTGCAGGCAATGTGCTGAGAGACATCCTGGATAGCGAAATAATCCCTTCCATGAAGCTTACGGAAATTTTTCGACAGGCTCAGGAGAGTCTGATTGTTGTCAATGCACATCGCATCAATAAAGGGGAGTATCCTTACTGCAACGAAAAAGATAAGGATTTCTTTCTGGTACAAAGAAAAACTGAAAAGGAGATGCTGGAAACAATTAAGGATCTTTGCATCAGGCGTCTGCCGGCTCGTTACGGGGAAATAGACCCGGTGAAAGATTTACAGGTGTTGAGCCCCGTGAGACGAGGGCTGATCGGATCAATCAATCTGAACGGCGAACTCCAGAAATTGCTGAACCCGCCGGTATCCGGGCTTGAAGAAAGAAAACACGGTGACAGGATTTTCAGGTGCGGGGACAAAGTTATGCAGATAAAAAACAATTATCAGCTGTCATGGAGGAAGTCCGATGATTTTACGGAAGGGCAGGGCGTGTTTAACGGTGACTGCGGTTTTATACACAGTATAGATAATGAGTTTGGGGAAATCACAGTATTGTACGAGGATTCAAAGTATGTGATTTATGACAGCAGCAATCTTGATGAATTGGAACTGGCGTATGCTATGACAGTGCACAAGAGCCAGGGTAGTGAATTCCCCGTGATAATAATGCCGGTGTCCTGGTTTCCTCCCATGCTGGCTACGAGAAATCTGCTCTATACCGCTGTGACCAGGGCCAAAGAAATGGTTATTCTGGTTGGTTCAGAAGGAAAAATGAGAGCCATGGTGGACAACAACAGCATTACCGAAAGATATTCCGGACTTGGTATTAAGTTGAAAGGTTTTCTTGTATGATATTCATGTCTGATATGAAGGTGCTGGTTAAAAAATCGAAGGATTGGCTTCTTGATTTAGTGTATCCCCCGAATATTTATTGTATCGGCTGTGGCAGGCCGATAGACAAAAGATTTCCTTACTCTCTTTGTCCCGCATGTGCAAAGAGTATCTCCTGGGCCAACGGAAACCTTTGTGCAATATGCGGCAAGTCAATTGAAGAGGACCGGAAAATCTGTCCTGATTGCGAGCAGGTTACAAGAGATTTCGACAGAGGGATTACCGTAAGTGATTACAGCATGACAGAAAGGAAAATCATACATGATTTTAAATACAGGGACAGTAGTTTCCTCAAAAAGGATATGGCCCTGCTGATGTGGGAAAAACTGCTGGCAGAAGATATAAGTTTTGATTGCATTGTGGCCGTGCCCATGCATAAAAGCAAAGTGAAAAAGAGAGGCTACAATCAGGCGGAACTGCTGGCAGGGGAAATAGCAGATCTTTCCGGCAAAATCCATTATCCCGGAGCTTTGATACGAACCAGGGATACGCCGGCTTTAAGCAGCATGGATTATTTTGGGAGAAAAGCCGCAGTTGAAGGTGTTTTCCAGCCTGCGGAGTGGGTAAAAAATATGTTGGAAAACAGAGAAGTTTTGCTTGTGGACGATATCCTGACCACCGGCAGCACGGCCTCAGCCTGCAGCCGGGCTTTGAAAGAGGCGAAAGCCGGAAGGGTTATTGTAATAAGTTTCGCCTCCGGAACCACAAAATGCAGGATATCAGAAGAGGGAATTGCCCGGGTCTGTGGTTGAAAGTCCATGCCAGCTACGGGCGAAAGGACCCACGTAAGCCGCTCTTCATGGGGCGGTGAGCATGGCGTAGTCTAGGTGTAAGCCCCGGTTTAGAGGCCAAGGCCAAATTTATACTTCCGGGCGAATGTGGGGGCAAAGACCAGGTCAGCCGGGCAATTCCCTTTTTTGGTTTTTTTTAAAAATGCAAAAGGATTAATCTGATAATTGTGGTATAGTATAAGCAGAGGACCTAATAACTAGCAGAAAGAGAGGGAGAGTCACTATGAGAGTAATTATTACAACAAAAAACTTCAATGCAAGCGATCATCTTAAAGATGTTATCGAGAGCAAATTCGAGAAATTAGGGAAATATTTTTCGAAGGACATTGTTGCAAATGTGACTTTAACCATGGAGGGGGGCCGCCAGAAAGTTGAAGCGACCATCAATGCCAAAGGGACAATTTTCAGGGCGGAAGAAGAAACAAATGACATGTATACAGGGATAGACAGAGTGGTGGATAAACTGTCGACCCAGATGTCAAGATTCAAGACAAAGCTGCAGAGAAAACATAAGGATCATAAGGAATTCATCTTTGCCAACCTGCCTGAAGCCAGCGAGCCGGAAGTTGAAGAGATGAATGTTGTAAGAAATAAGAAATTCGATCTGATACCCATGTCTTTGGATGAGGCAATTATGCAGATGGAACTGGTGGGGCATACTTTCTATGTATTTCTAAATATGGAAACAGACATGGTAAGTGTGGTGTACAAAAGAAAGGATGGAGATTACGGATTACTTGAACCGAATTATTAATAGGGTATCTTTGCTATGACAGAAATTATCGTTAATATGTTCGCTGGGTTTGGCATAAGTGATGTTGTGGATGTAGCAATCGTCGCTTTTGTCGTGTATAAAATCCTGGCATTTATCAGAGAAACCAGGGCAGAGCAGCTGGTAAAAGGGCTGCTCTTCCTTGTTGTTGCCACTTTTCTGTCCGATATTCTGAATTTGTACACTATTAACTGGCTGCTGGAAGGCACCCTTACCCTGGGTGTGATAGCCCTGATTATTGTGTTTCAGCCGGAACTGCGCCGGGGCCTTGAATATATTGGCAGAAGTAAGATCATAAAGAAACAGTTCAGGGAAATGAGCAAGGAAAAGGCCAAGGAGCTGACTTCCATAATTATAAAAACCATAGACAATTTCTCCATCAGTAAAACCGGCGCACTGATAATCATTGAGAGAGAGACGAACCTTACAGATATTGCCGAAACAGGCACCATTATTGATGCCGTAATAACCGAAAGTCTTCTTGATTCTATCTTTTATCCTGGAACTGCGCTTCATGACGGAGCCTGCATCATAAGGAATGACAGGATTTTGGCAGCGGGATGCGTGCTCCCGCTTACGGGTAACAGAAACCTCAGCAAAGAGCTGGGAACCAGGCACAGGGCAGGCATAGGTATAACCGAACACTCAGATGCCGTGGGCATTATTGTGTCGGAAGAGACCGGTATTATATCCATAGCCATAGATGGCAAGCTGTCAAGGTTCCTGGATATCAAAACTGTAGAAAAAACCCTCCTGAACCTTTATTTGAGCCAGATGGGTGATGAAATTTCAAGAACCTTCCTGGGCAAGCTGTTTAAAAAGCGGGGAAGCGATAATGGATAAAGAAGTCAAAAGGGAAAAAGCATTTGATAAGGACCGTACAATTACCATTGCTCTGTCAGTGGTAGTTGCGCTTCTTCTTTGGTCCTATGTGATGATACAGGTAAACCCCACTAAACAGGAAACCATTTACAGGGTACCTGTCAATCTGCTGAACGAACAGACACTCACTGAAAAACAGCTGGCCATTCTGGGGGACGGCAGATTTACGGTAGATGTTGTTGTAGAGGGAAAACGTTCTGTTATTTCTAGTTTGAAAGCTGAAGATGTGAACGCTGAAGTCCAGCTTTTCGGATGGGGCAAGGGTGAAAATTATATTTCCGTCGATGTTAAAGGGCCATCGGACCTTAAAATAGTGCAGGTTAAACCTGACAAAATTAAAGTCAATATCGAAGATCTGGTAACAATAAGCAAGGCTGTAACAGTTGTGTTTAACGGAACTTTCCCGGGAGGAACCGAGGAAAGCATTTTGGCCGTCAGGCCATCTGAAGTGGAGATAAAAGGTGCCAGGACTGCCGTGGAATCAGTGCACGATCTTATCGTAACGCTGAATGTAGGAGACATATCCCCCGAAGGAAGCCAGAGTACCAGAGAAATTGTCCCCATTAACAAAGACGAAGTGGCTGTGGAATATGTCAGGCTTTCCTCCAGCCATGCTAATGTTACAGGCAAACTGCTTTATAAAAAGGAGGTCAGACTCACGACTTCATTTATAGGTGAGGCTGGTGAAAATAAAGCAGCGGAGATAGAGGCGCCGGCGACAATTATTATAAAGGGTGAGAAGGCAAGGATAGAGGAGATTGAAGAAATTGAAACGGAGCCTGTTGATCTTTCCGGATATCCCGAAGGCGGAACCCTGCAATTAGTTCCCGTTCTGCCGGACGGAATAGAATTATCCAGGGACAACCCAAGGTTAACCGCACGTTTGATAATTGTAGAAACCGCCAGCCGAAATCTGACATTGACCGGTGCAGAGCTTATGGTTCAGAATCTGCCCTCCAACCTTAAGTTGAAAACTGTATCTGAGGAAAATGTTATTGAACTGGTAGGCGAAAAAAGCATCATTGAAAATCTTTCAGAAGAACTTCTGAAATTTTATGTAAATGCAGAGAACCTGGAACCGGGAGAATACAGCCTGCCACTACTTATATTTTATGGTGATAAAACAGGCATTATTACATCAAAACCGGCCGAAATAGCCGTTGTTATTGAAAATATTTCACAGGAGAGTGTAATTGAATAGATTATTTGGCACTGACGGAATCAGGGGCATTGCGAATGTTGAACTGACCCCTGATCTTGCATTTAAATTAGGAAAGGTTCTGACCTTTTTCCTTTCAATGGAAGATGAGAAGCCTAAACTGATTATCGGTAAGGACACGAGGCTTTCAGGGGATATGCTGGAAACGGCTTTGGCTTCGGGAATAATGTCAATGGGAGGCCATGTACTTAAGGCCGGCATCATACCTACTCCGGGCGTAGCTTATCTTGTGAAAGAAATGGGAGCAAATGCAGGGATTGTTATCTCAGCCTCCCATAACAGCTTTGAGTTTAACGGAATAAAGATTTTCAACCGGGAGGGCTTCAAGCTGGACGATGACCTTGAAGACGAAATTGAGGACAGGCTGGTAAGAGACATGGATGTCAACCACCACATTGTGGGAGAAAAACTTGGACGCATTACAGATGTGGAGGAACAGGCCAGGGAACTATATGAGAATCATTTAAAATTGACCATAAATGAAAGCCTGCAGGGTATCAGAATAGTTGTGGATGCAGCCCACGGCGCCGCTTTTGAGATAGGCGAAAGAGTACTAAGGAATCTGGGTGCAGATGTCACGGTGATAAACAACAAACCTGACGGGTCCAACATCAATGCTTCATGCGGATCAACACATCCCAAAGAGTTGCAAAGACAGGTTGTAGCCCGCAAGGCCCATATGGGGATAGCTTTTGACGGGGATGCTGACAGGCTGATTGCCGTTGATGAAAACGGTGAAATAGTAGATGGGGATAAAATGATATACATTTGCGCCAAATCATTGAAAAAACAGGGCAGGCTCAGGGACAACAAAGTTACCGCCACGGTCATGAGCAATTTGGGCTTCCACAAAGCGCTGGAAAAGATCGGTGTTTCTGTGGATGTAACTCAGGTAGGTGACAGATATGTTCTGGAAAGCATGCTGGCAACCGGCTGCGTTCTGGGTGGTGAACAGTCAGGACATTTGATATTTCTTGAACATGGCACTACGGGTGATGGCATTCTTTCGGCCCTGCAGCTGCTTACAGCTGTGAAACAGAGCGGGGAAAGCCTGAGCAGTCTGGCCGGAGAAATGGTTGTCTATCCACAAGTTTTGCGCAATGCCAAAGTTAAAAACGAAAACAAAAAGAAATATGATAGGGATGAAGAAATAGCTGAAGAAATCAGAAAGATAGAAAAAATCATGGCGGGCGAAGGCAGAGTCCTTATAAGGCCCTCGGGAACGGAACCTCTTGTAAGGGTTATGCTGGAGGGCAAGGATCAGGAAGTAATCACGAAGCTGGCTGATGATCTGGCAGATCTGATTTCGCAGAAAATGGGTTAAGTGAAAGAACTGGTGTAAAAATGAGAGGATTAGATATAAGAAACATACAAATAAAAAAGGCAAAGTTGCCGTTGCTGGCTCTGGTCTTTGTGATGATGGTTTTTTTATGGGCCTGCGGAGACAAACCCGATATTGAAAGCGAAATAATAAGCTATGATTTCAACTTGTACTATGCCAATAGCGAGTATGTGGAATCTGGCGATGAAAGTTTGGGTGTCTACATTGTGGACAGCAGAAGACTCGATGTGGAAAAGGATGAAAACCCCTGGATTATTATGTTGGAGGAATTGAAAAAACCCGGGTCGGATCAGCTTTGGTCGGCAGTGGATGAAAGCCTGGTTTTCAATGATGTTTATGTGGATCCCGAAAATCCGGAGTTGCTATATGTGGATTTATCAGGAGTGAAAGAAGGCGGATCCTTCAAGGAAGGTCTGTTTATTGGTCAGATAGTAAAGACAGCAATCGTCAATTGCACTAAAATTGATGTTGACAGCAGGGTGCAGAAGATTCAATTTCTGGTGGACGGAGAAGTTGCGGAAAGTTTGATGGGACACTATGAATCATCCGGTCCCTTCAGAATGGAGGATATATAATGGGTAATTACGATGTCAGGGATATTAGTCTGGCGCCATCAGGCAGACAGAAGATAGACTGGGTGGCAGCTCACATGCCTCTGCTCAGTGGCCTTAAACAGGAGTTTGAAAGAGACAAACCTTTTGAGGACGTGAAGATTAGTTTGTCCATACATCTTGAGGCCAAAACAGCTTACCTTTGCGAAGTTCTGGCAGCCGGCGGTGCCCGGATGTATGTGACCGGCAGCAACACCCTTTCAACCCAGGACGATGTGGTCGCTGCTTTAGCTGCCGGAGGCATCAGCGTGTTTGCCTACCATGATGCAACAGAAGAGGAATATAACCGTCATATAGAGCAGGTGCTATCTCAAAAGCCCAATATCATAATTGATGACGGGGGAGACCTTGTAAGCCTGCTTCATACCAAAAGGCCGGACCTTGCGGAAGAAGTTTGGGGAGGCTGTGAAGAAACCACCACAGGCATTCTACGTATAAAAGCCATGGAAAAAGAAGGAGTCCTCAAGTTTCCCATGATAGCGGTAAACGATGCCAAATGTAAGCATTTCTTCGACAACAGGTACGGAACCGGCCAGTCTACCTGGGACAGCATAATGAGAAATACAAATTTAATCATTGCAGGCAAGCAGGTAGTGGTTGCCGGCTATGGCTGGTGTTCCAAGGGTATTGCCCAGAAGGCCGGGGCCCTGGGCGCCAGGGTCATTGTGACAGAAGTGGATCCGGTGGCTGCCATTGAAGCCATCATGGACGGTTTTGAAGTTATGCCCATGGATGAAGCTGCTCCTCTGGGGGATATTTTTGTTGCCGCTACAGGCAATAAGCATGTCATAACCGTGGATCATATGCTTAAGATGAAGGATATGGCCATTCTTTCCAATGCAGGCCATTTCAATGTTGAAGTGGATATGGAGGGGCTGGAAAAAGCGGCTCTTGAGAAAAAAGAACTCAGAAAGAATGTGGTGGGATACAGGCTGGCAAGCGGAAGACAGGTATGCGTTATCGGTGAGGGCAAGCTTGTTAATATTGCAGCTGCCGATGGTCATCCCGCCGAGGTTATGGATTTAAGCTTTGCCGTACAGGCATTGTCTGCCCTGTTTGTGAAAAATAATCGGGGCAAGCTTGAAAACAGGCTCATTGACGTGTCAGCAGAACTGGATAATATGATAGCGGCAAGACTGCTGGATGCATGGGGAGTTAAGATCGACAAGCTGACTGAAGATCAGGAGAAGTATCTAAACAGCTGGATGATTTAGAGGCTAAAGGCGGATATCCGCTCCCTGACTTTTTCCTCGCCCAGTATCTGCTGTATTTCCCATATATCGGGTGAAGAGGACCGGCCCGTGAGAGCAAGCCGGATAACTGTGCTGACATGGCCCACATGGCCTTTGTATTGTTCAGGATTATTTTTAAAATCTTTTGGTTTAGCTGCATAACCCATTTCCGCCGCAAGCACACGAATCTTGTCAAACCAGGCAGTCCGGTCATCGGAATGGTTATAGGTTTTCAAATAGGCTTCCAGAATGGCCCTGCTGTCTTCAGCACTTACCTCCGCAGGAAGCCCGTCCTCTGTTATAAAATAATCATCAAAGAAATAGCGGATGTATTCAAAAATCTGCTGGCAGAAAATAAGGTCTTTGCGCGGTTTATCCCCATGCCTGTCCATGGCCAGGATTTTCAGCATGGTGGCTTCATCGGCATTAAAAATCGGCAACAGTTCCGGTTTATGGTCCCGTGCCCAATCCAGCAGGAATTGAAATATTTCTTCATCCGACAGCAACGCCAAAGTTTCTTTTGACACGTCATTTAATTTGTCAAGGTCAAATAAAGTCCCGGAACTGCTCATTTTTTCCAAAGTAAAATTAAAATCATCCATGGGAGCCAGGGGGTTTTCCATGCGCCATTCCTCATAATTGGAATTTATTATGGTCATAAGGTATTCCCTGACCGCTCTGGGATGGTAACCCAGCATGCGGTAATAGTCCAGTGACAGCTCAGGATCCTTTCGCTTCGAAAGTTTTCTTCTGTTGCCGCCGTCTATTTTCATCAGTGATCCCGTGTGGCAATATACAGGGGGCTCCCAGCCCAGGGCAGAAAACAGAGCTATATGGATGGGAAGTGATGAAAGCCACTCCTCGCCCCTTACCACATGGGTTGTTCTCATTAGGTGGTCATCCACCACATGGGCGAAATGGTAGGTAGGGATGCCGTTTTGCTTGAGCAAAACCACATCATGAAAATTTTCAGGCATGGAAAGCAGGCCCCTGATGCCGTCATCTATCTCAATATTTCGTTGGGGATTTCCAAAAGATTTAAAGCGGATGACATAAGGAAGGCCTGCATTGATTTTATTTTCGATATCTTCAGGGCTTAAATTCCGGCATGCAGCATACTCTCCGTAATAGCCCGGAGTGGCACCGGCTTTTTCCTGATTTTTTCGCAGAACAGCAATTTCTTCCTCAGTGCAAAAACAGGGATAGGCCTTGCCTTCGGTTACCAGCTGTTTGACAAAGGATTTGTAAATAGCCTCACGTTGCCGTTGGAAGTAAGGGCCGTATTCACCGCAATGACCCTGCAGTGCGGCTCCTTCGTCAAACTCAATACCAAAATAACTGAGAGAGGAAATTATCATTTCAACGGCTCCCTCAACTTCCCGCTTTTCATCTGTATCTTCAATGCGCAGGTAAAAAGTGCCGCCGCTTTTTCTGGCAAGTCTCTCATCTATGAAGGCTCCATAGAGGTTTCCCAGGTGTATGAATCCGGTGGGACTTGGTCCAAGTCTTGTTACCATGGCCCCATGCGGCAGATTTCTGGGTGGATACTTTTCCTCATAGAATGACGGTGTTTCACTGATCTCAGGAAAAAGTATCCCGGCCAGTTTGTGTCCATTTAAATTTTTTGCGCTCTCCATTAAGAATTCTCCTTTTGTGCAACCAACCGTATATGACATTGCCGTGCCAAAAATAATTATATACCAATGGCTTGAAAGTACAAGCTATGATACAATAACCACATGATTGAACAGGTCTTAGCAAAAGTGAAAACAACCATAGCGGACCACAAACTCATCCAAAAAGGGGACAGGGTTATTGTGGGTTTTTCAGGTGGCCCCGATTCTGTGTGTTTGCTTCATGTTCTTGTAAACCTGCGCGAAGAAATGAACCTGGAGCTTCATGCAGTCCACATGAACCACAACATCAGACCCGGCGAAGCCGATGAAGACCAAAGGTATTCTGAATCATTCTGCGAAAAATATGGAGTGACTTTTCATGCCTTTACATGCTACGCTGAAGCGGAAGCCAGCGACAAGGGCATTACAACCGAAGAAGCGGGAAGAGAAGCCAGATATAAGGCTTATGAGGCCACAAGACAGGCTCTGGGAGGCACAGGCAAAGTTGCACTCGCCCACAACAAAAATGACCAGGCAGAAACCATACTCATGAGATTGCTCAGGGGGACCGGGCCGGACGGTCTTGCTGCCATGGAATATAAGAGGGGGGACGGTATAGTCCGGCCCTTGCTGGATGTAAGCCGCAGTGAAATTGAAGATTATTGCCGTGTACTCGGGTTAAGCCCGAGAATTGACTCAACTAATCTCAAACCCATATATCAGAGAAATAAAATCCGGCTGGAATTGATTCCATTCTTGGAGGAAAACTATAATCCCAATGTTTTAGATGCCTTGGTGCGTCTGGGTTCTGTTGCAAAGGAAGACCGGGATTATTTCCGTGCAGTTATAACGGACCTGATGCAGGACATTGTCGAAATATCGGACAAGCAGGAAGCTTTTATTAACAGGAGTGCTTATATGGATCTGAGTCCTGTGGTTTCTAAAAGACTGATCAATCAGACTTTGAAAGATATAGGCATGGACAGGGATATTACTGCTTATCATCTGACAGAGGCAGACAATATGATACGAACAGGCCAGGCAGGGAACCAAATGGATTTTCCCCTGAATTTCAAAATGACCTTGACTTACAATCAAGTGAAACTGGAAAGGGGATCCGGCCCCAAAAATGAAAGTACAAGCTTTGTCCACCCCCTGGAAGTTGAAAGATGTACAGCGATTCCGGAAATAGGCGCCACAATCGAAAGCAAATTAGTTGAAGTTTCGACGGAAAAACGAGAGGAATTCCTCCTTTGTGCTAAAGAGCACATGAAAAACAGCGGGAATTCAGTGACCTATCTGGATTATTCCAAAATAACAAATCCGGCTACGCTAATAATCAGAACAAGGCAGGCAGGAGATTATTTCAGACCCCCGGGTATGAAAGGACGCAAGAAGATACAAGATTATCTGGTGGACAGGAAAATTCCCAGGGATAAAAGAGGGGAAATCCCTATGCTTTGCGTGGGGAATGAAGTTCTCTGGATACCGGGATTTGGTTCAAGCGAAAACTTCAAAATTGATGAGGAAAGTTCTCGGGTTCTTTGCCTTGAAATCATCTTTTCTCTGTGATAAAATAATCCGGATATTTGAGAATACTGAGGGAGGATTTTTTTATTGAACAGATTCGCCAAAAACATCGGCGTTTATATAATAATCTTGGTTCTTGTTATGGGGGTAACATATCTTTATCAGGGAAATCAAGGAACACCGGTAAAAGAAGTCGAATTTTCGGAATTTGTCAGTAACATTCAAAAGGGTCAGATCAAGACTCTTACAATAGTAGATTACAAGCTGACAGGAACCACAGGCACAGGGGATAAGATAAGCACCTATGCACCCAGCGCTGTGGAGTTGATGTTGTTAAGCGAAAGACATATTTTCCCGCAGATAGAAACGGGCAACCTTGTGCTTACAAGCCAGAAGCCCTCCAGTGCGTCATGGATACTGTCGCTGCTGCCGACCTTGTTTATGGTGCTGATATTTATAGTGTTTTTCTTTGTAATCATGCAACAGGGCCAGGGAGGCGGCAAGGGAGTCATGGCCTTTGGAAAAAGCCGGGCCAGGCTCCATAAGGAGGACGATCAGAAAAAAGTAACCTTTAAGGATGTTGCCGGGCTCGATGAGGAAAAAGAAGAGCTGGAAGAAATCGTTGACTTTCTGAAATTCCCCAAAAAGTACAGGAATCTCGGTGCCAGGATACCCAAGGGAATATTGCTGGTAGGCCCTCCGGGAACCGGAAAAACCTATATTTCGAAAGCTACAGCAGGAGAGGCCGGTGTGCCTTTCTTCACCATCAGCGGGTCTGATTTTGTTGAGATGTTTGTCGGTGTGGGCGCCTCCAGGGTCAGAGACCTCTTTGACCAGGCAAAGAAGAACTCTCCCTGCATTGTTTTTATAGATGAAATTGATGCCGTAGGCAGAAAAAGAGGAGCCGGCTTAGGTGGCGGTCACGATGAAAGGGAACAAACTTTAAATCAGCTTCTGGTTGAGATGGATGGTTTCGGTGATAACAGCGGAATCATTATTTTAGCGGCAACTAACAGACCCGACATTCTGGATCCGGCGCTGCTCAGACCGGGCAGATTTGACAGGCAGATAGTTATCGGTGTTCCTGACATCAAAGGCAGAGAAGCGATTTTCAAAATTCACTCAAAAAACAAACCCCTGCACGAAAACGTCAATCCAAAAGTTCTGGCAAGAAGAACCCCCGGCTTTACTCCGGCAGATATTGAGAACATGCTGAACGAAGCCGCCCTGCTGACTGCCAGGAGAAACGGAAAAGTAATCAGGATGGATGAAGTTGAAGAGGCCATCACCAAAGTTATTGCCGGCCCGGAGAAAAAGAGCAGGGTAATAAGTGCCGAAGAAAAGAAACTTACGGCATATCATGAAGCCGGCCATGCACTGGTAGCCAGGCTTCTACCCAACAGCGATCCGGTTCATCAGATTACGATAATTCCAAGAGGGCTGGCCGGCGGCTTTACCATGATACTGCCCAAGGAGGATAAGTACTTCCAGACCAAAACCGAAATGGAAGAAAGAATCATCCATCTTCTGGGCGGAAGAGTTGCGGAAAAGCTTACCTTGCATGATATCAGCACGGGAGCCAGCAATGATATAGAGAGAGCTACCGAGATTGCCAAGGCTATGGTAACTAAATACGGTATGAGTGAGCGCCTGGGAACCGTAAATTACAGTTCATCAGACGAAGTATTTCTGGGGAAAGACTTCTCGACAAGAAAGAACTACTCCGAAGAAATGGCAAAGGCTATAGACGAAGAGGTCAGAAGGATAATTGAAGATGCCTTTGACAGGGCTGAACAACTGCTTTCAGACAACATCGAAAAACTGCATCTCATAGCCCGGGTATTGCTGGAAGTGGAAACTCTTGATGCAAAGCAGTTTGAGGCTTTGTTCAGAGGTGAAAAAACAGCGGAAGAGATAATCGCTGAAATAGAAAAGGAAGCTAAAAATATCGAAGATGATAATGCTAAAGAAGCTGCAGAACATCTGGCTGAACTAACGGCTGAGGAAGAGTATGAAAATGCAGGCTCAGAAGAGGTGTATGAGGACGAAACAGTTGCCGCAGAAGAGCCTGATAATCCTTGATATTTTATAATTATTGTTATATATATACATATGTATGAATCAAAATAGGAGGAGTATCTATGAACAAGATTGAAGATCTGCGCAAGAAAAAAGAAGCCTTAGAACTTGGCGGAGGGCAAAAGCGCATTGACGATCAGCATGCCAAAGGCAAACTGACGGCCAGAGAAAGAATTGCCCTGCTTTTTGATGAAGGCAGTTTCGTTGAAATGGACACTTTTGTTCACCACAACAACAACAATTTCAACATGAGCCAGGTCAAGGCCCCCGGAGACGGTGTGGTAACTGGCTATGGAACGGTTGACGGAAGACTGGTATATGCCTTTGCCCAGGATTTTACAGTGCTGGGAGGTTCTCTGGGACTGGCCCACGCCAAAAAGATCGTAAAAATCCAAAAGATGGCCCTGAAGATGGGGGCACCTATTGTGGGTTTAAACGATTCAGGCGGGGCAAGAATCCAGGAAGGAGTAGAATCCCTTTCAGGCTTTGGAAGGATTTTCTACAACAACACAATTTCATCCGGTGTAATCCCTCAAATTTCCGTAATAATGGGACCCTGTGCCGGCGGAGCCGTTTATTCACCCGCCATTATGGACTTTGTTTTTATGGTGGATAAAACCAGCCAGATGTTCATCACCGGCCCCCAGGTTATTAAAACAGTAACAGGCGAAGATATTTCTCCCGAAGCATTGGGCGGAGCCATGGCTCACAACTCCAAGAGCGGTGTGGCCCACTTCATAGGCAAGGACGATGCTGACACCCTGAGAATGGTCAGGGAACTCCTGAGTTATCTGCCCTCCAATAACCTGGAAACAGCGCCTGTTTATGCCAGCACCGATGATCCTAACAAACTTCTGCCTGAGCTTAATGACATTGTTCCGGAGAACCCCAACAAGGCCTATGATATGTATGAGATTATCAAGAGCCTGGCGGATAACAATGTAATATATGACGTTATGGCTCATTACGCAAAAAATATCATTACCTGCTTCATCCGTCTGGATGGCCAGACAGTGGGCGTTATAGCAAGCCAGCCCAAAGTATTGGCAGGTTGTCTGGATATTGATACTTCCGATAAAGCTGCAAGATTTATCAGAAACTGTGATGCATTCAATATCCCCCTGCTGACCCTTGTGGACGTTCCGGGCTTCCTGCCGGGAACAAGCCAGGAGCACGGCGGCATCATTCGTCATGGAGCCAAGCTGCTCTATGCCTACAGTGAGGCAACAGTTCCCAAGGTTACCCTGATAGTCCGTAAAGCTTACGGCGGTGCCTATATCGGCATGTGTAACAGGGATCTGGGTGCAGATGTATTGCTTGCCTGGCCCAGTGCGGAAATCGCAGTAATGGGTGCAGAAGGAGCAGCCAATATCGTATTTAGAAATGAAATCAGTGAAGCGGATGACCCGGCTGCAAAAAGACAGGAAAAGATAGCAGAATACGAAGAACAATTCAATAATCCATATAGAGCAGCCGAGATGGGATATGTTGACGATGTTATTGAACCGGCTACGTCCAGGCAGAGGATTATCAGCGCATTTGATATGCTGATTTCCAAGAGAGAATCCCTGCCTGCCAAGAAGCACGGCAACATCCCCTTATAGGAGGTGGGATAATGCAAGAATTAGGATTAATGGAAAGATTTGCTGATCCGGCTCTGTTCGAAGGATTGAGCTTTGGAGAAAAACTTTCGGGCAGCCTGATTACGACTCTTATGGGCATGGGAACCACATTTGTTATACTGGCCCTGCTCTGGTTTATTATTGCAATGACTTCCAAATTGATTATGAGCAGCGAGAAAAAGGCGGCAGCCAAAGAAGCAGCATCTGTAGCAGCTCCTGCTCCCGCTCCGGTTCAGGCAACCGCAGCAGTACAAGCCGCAGACACAGTGACTGCAGCCGGCGGAGACGAACTGGTAGCAGTCCTGATGGCAGCAATCGCAGCTTCAGAGGGAACTGAGTTTGTGAACAAACTGAGAATAAGCAAGATTTCCAGAATTGCAGGCAGCAGGCCGGCCTGGAATATAGCAGGCTCTAACGAATGCCTGGACAGCAGAAGAATATAAAAGATAAGGAGATAATGAAATGAAAAAATATAACATCGTTGTAAATGGCGTAGCATACGCAGTAGAAGTGGAAGAAGTCGGAGCCGGCTCTGCTCCGGCAGCAGCTCCCGCTCCGGCACCGGCAGCAGCCCCGGCACCTGCACCCGCACCAGCAGCAGCTCCTGCTCCTGCCCCTGCGCCCGCCCCCGCTCCTGCACCTGCGGCAGCACCTTCCGGTGGCGCAGTAGTACTGGATGCACCCATGCCGGGAACTATCCTGGATGTCAGAGTAAAAGAAGGAGATGCAGTTACAGAGGGACAGATCCTTATTATGTTAGAGGCTATGAAGATGGAAAATGAAATCATGGCTCCGCAGGCAGGTGTAGTTGATAAAATTGGAGTGGTCAAGGGAGCATCCGTTAACACCGGCGATTTCATGATCTCTCTGAAATAAGGGCAGAGGAGGATTTAAAATGATATTAAAAACTCTTCATGAGTTCATATTGACCACAGGTATTTTAAATATGGACTACAAGAGCGGCATAATGATCCTGGTTGCCTTGTTGTTCCTGTACCTGGCGATAAACAAGGGCTTTGAGCCGCTTCTGCTGGTTCCCATAGCCTTTGGCATGCTTCTCTCAAACCTGCCTCTTTCAGGAATGTTTGATGAGGGAGGCTTATTGTACTGGTTTTACCAGCTAAATAAAATGGGAATTTTACCGCCCCTGATTTTCATGGGTGTGGGAGCAATGACTGACTTCGGCCCCCTGATTGCAAACCCAAAATCATTGATGATGGGAGCAGGGGCTCAGTTTGGTATTTTCACCAGTTTTCTGGGAGCTATTCTTCTTGCAGGATTTAATGCCCAGGAGGCCGGTTCCATAGGAATCATTGGTGGCGCCGATGGCCCCACAGCCATTTTCCTGACAACCAAGCTGGCACCACATCTTCTTGGAGCAATAGCGGTATCTGCATATTCCTATATGGCTCTGGTTCCGGTCATACAGCCACCTATAATGCGGGCCTTGACGACCAAAAAGGAAAGAACCATCAAGATGTCACAGCTAAGGCCTGTAAGCCAGAGGGAGAAAATCATATTCCCCATTATGGTTACTGTAGTTGTCACTTTGATACTGCCTCCTGCAGCACCCCTGGTTGGCATGCTTATGCTGGGCAACCTGTTTAAAGAAACCGGAAAGACTCTGAGATTGACTGATACCGTGGCAAATGGCCTTATAAATACCGTAACAATACTTCTGGGTACTTCTGTTGGCGCATCTGCATCAGGCCCCACTTTCCTGGTGCTTGATACCATTCAGATTTTAGCTTTGGGTGTTGCAGCATTCATGATAGGAACAGCCGGCGGTGTTCTTATAGCAAAACTTATGAACGTGCTTTCCGGAGGAACCATTAATCCGTTAATGGGTTCTGCCGGCGTGTCTGCAGTACCTATGGCGGCCAGAGTATCCCAGAAAGTCGGACAGGAGGAGTTGCCCGGCAACTATCTGCTCATGCATGCAATGGGACCCAACGTGGCCGGTGTAATAGGTTCTGCTGTGGCGGCGGGTGTGCTGCTGTCCATGTTCAGCGGATATTAATCCTGTATTAAGCATAAAAAATTAAAGGCAGCCGTATCAGAAAGCTGATAGGTTGCCTTTATATTTAGGAGGATAAATGGAGCTTTCCATTGGAAAAGTAAAACTGAAAAACCCCTTTCTGCTGGCACCATTGGCCGGCATTGCTGACAGCCCTTTTCGCCGCCTTTGCAAGGACTACGGGGCAGCCTTGGTCTATTCAGAAATGGTCAGTGCCAAAGGGTTATTTTATGAAGGCAGAAAGACCGGTGAGCTACTGAGTTTTCACTCGGAAGAAAGCCCGATAGCCTATCAAATTTTCGGGGCAGATCCCATTTTTATGGCAAAAGCCGTAGAGATTCTTTCACAGAGGGATAATGATATTATCGATGTCAATATGGGATGTCCGGTGCCAAAGGTTGTGAAAAGCGGTGAAGGTGCAGCTCTTATGAAGACGCCCGGGCTGGCGGCGGAAATTGTGGAAGTTATGGTGGAGACAGAAAGACTTGAGGCCGACAGGAATGAAAGATTGCCCAAACCCGTCACCATAAAGTGCAGACTGGGCTGGGATGAAAATAGCATTAATGTTATAGAGTTTGCAAAAAGGATGGAAGAGGCGGGAGCTGCAGCAATTGCGGTTCACGGCAGAACCAGATCCATGATGTATCGGGGCAGGGCAGACTGGGAGATGATAGCAAGGGTAAAAGAGGCAATATCCATACCCCTCATAGGAAACGGAGATGTTTATTCGGGCGATGATGCTCTTAAAATGATGAAAGAAACCGGATGTGATTTTGTAATGATAGCAAGAGGAGCTCAGGGCAGGCCATGGATTTTCCGGGAAGCCGTAAATGCATTTGCGGGAAAGGGGTCGGACTGCCATGTCAGTCCTGAAGAAAAACGAGAAATTATCCTTAGACATGCAAACATGCTGGTGGAGGCCAAGGGGCAGAAAAGAGGTTTTCTGGAAATGAGAAAACACTTGAACTGGTACTTAAAAGGCTTGCCGGGAGCTGCAAAAATGCGGGCACAGGTCAACAGTGTACGAAGCTTCGAAGATATTGAAAGGGTAATAACTTATAGTTTGACTTAGATAGGGAAATAGTTTAGAATTGTCGTTGAATTAGCAGGAAATATGCTTAATATCAGCCGAATTGGAGGATTTATAAATGTCAAGCAAGATACTTCTGACACAAGAGGGATATGATAAAATCGTGGCCGAACTGGAGAATATGGTTACGGTTAAGAGAAAGGAAGTTGCGGAAAGGATTAAGGAAGCCATTTCATATGGCGATATTTCAGAGAACTCGGAATACGATGCTGCCAAGAACGAGCAGGCCGAACTGGAAGACCGCATATTGGAGTATGAACATAAAATCAGAAATGCGCAGATTTTAAATCACGATGACATATCAGATGACCAGATTAATGTGGGACTTAATGTAAAGATCAAAGACAAAGGCAACGGAGAAGTGTTTGATTACACCATAGTGGGATCCACAGAAGCAGATCCCTTTGAGGGTAAGATATCAAATGAGTCCGAAGTGGGCAAACAACTTTTGGGTAAAAAAGTGGGAGATCTGGTTGAGGTCCATGTTCCGGACGGTGTGGTTAAATATGAGGTCCTGGAAATATACAAGAAATAGTTTTGGTTATTGTTAGGAAGGCGGATGTCAAATGAAAGATGAACAGAACACCAATATTGAAATCGAAGAAGGCATTGAAGATTTAAGTGAACAGAGAAGAATCAGGAGGGAAAAACTCGCCAGGCTGCAGAGCATGGGCAGAAATCCTTTCCTTGAGGAAACCTGGAATGTGATTGACCATAGCCAGGATATAAAGGATCATTTTGAAAGTATGGAAGGCAAACATGTGTCCATGGCCGGTCGTATTATGGCAAAAAGGCAAATGGGCAAAGCCTCGTTCATTGATATCCAGGATAAGCAGGGCCGAATTCAGATTTACGTCAGAAGTGATGCTATTACTCCTGAGGAATACGAAATCTTCTTAACTTATGATATAGGTGATATTGTTGGGCTGGAAGGAGAGGTATTCATGACAAAACACGGAGAAAAATCCGTGAAATGCACGAAACTGGTGCTTTTGTCAAAAGCCCTGCAACCCCTTCCCGATAAATGGTCGGGTCTGAAGGATACAGATATTCGCTACAGGCAGAGATATGTGGATTTAATAGTAAATCCTGAAGTAAAGGATACTTTTATTAAGCGTTCAAAAATTATTAAGGAAATTAAAAACTATCTTGAAGGCAGGGGCTTCCTTGAGGTGGACACTCCAATACTGACCACCATTGCCGGCGGTGCCAATGCCAGGCCTTTCAGCACCCATCACAACACACTGGATATAGAGCTCAAGCTTCGCATATCCAACGAACTCTATCTCAAGAGACTTATTGTAGGCGGCATGGACAGGGTTTACGAAATGGGCAAGATGTTCAGAAATGAAGGAATGGACAGGAACCATAATCCGGAGTTTACATCCATGGAGCTTTACCAGGCCTATGGCAACATGGAAGATATGATGGATATTACGGAAAATGTAATAGCCACCGCTGCGCAAAATGTGCTGGGCACTATGGTTATTGAATATCAGGGGAAAACTTTTGATTTGACTCCGCCATGGCAGAGGATGACAATGACAGAAGCCGTTAAAAAATGGGCCGGTGTTGATTTCGATGAGATTCAGACTGATGAGGAAGCCAGACAAGTCGCAAGGAAGCACGGCTTTGAGGATTGGAAGACGACAAACAGGGGACTTGTTTTGGCGGAGCTGTTTGAGGAGTATTGTGAGGAACATCTTGAAGGGCCAATTTTCATAACCGGTCATCCCGTTGAGATTTCACCGCTTTCAAAGAGGGATCCGGTTGATCCCAGGATTACCAGGAGATTTGAAGCATATATTAATACATGGGAAGTAGCCAATGCTTTTTCCGAGCTGAATGACCCGATTGACCAGTACGAAAGATTCAAGGAGCAGCAGAGCCAGCTGGATGAAGGTGATGACGAGGCACATCCAATGGATGAAGATTTCGTCAATGCCCTTGAGGTGGGGCTGCCTCCCACAGGAGGACTGGGGATCGGCATAGACAGGGTAATCATGCTGATAACAAATTCTGCATCAATAAGGGATATTATTCTCTTCCCGACCATGAAGCCCCTGTAAACTAGGAAAAGAGTCAGTAAAAAATGAAGCATATATCAATAAAAAAAATATTTGAAAGTCCGCAACTTTTCAACGAAAGAAGCATAGAAGTCAGTGGCTGGGTCAGAACCAACAGAAGTTCCAATAAGCTGGGCTTCATTGAATTAAATGACGGCAGCTATTTCAACTCAATTCAGGTGGTTTACGAAGAAGACTCTGTCAGCAATTTCCACGAAGTTACGAAGATGCATGTTGCCTCTGCAATTACTGTAAGAGGTTTGCTGGTGCTGACACCGGAAGCTAGGCAGCCCTTTGAAATAAGGGCTGAGGAAATAGTGTTGGAAGCAGGTTCAGATCCCGACTATCCATTGCAGAAAAAACGTCACAGCATGGAGTTTTTAAGGGAAATCGCCCATTTGAGACCCAGAAGCAATACTTTCTCTGCTGTGTTCAGAATAAGATCTCTGGTTGCATTCGCCCTTCATGAATTTTTCAACGAAAGAGGATTTATCTATGTTCACTCTCCGATTATTACAGGGAGCGACGCCGAGGGTGCGGGAGAAATGTTCAGGGTTACCACCCTGGATATAAATAATCCGCCCAGAAGAAAAGATGGCAGCATAGATGATGAAAAAGACTTTTTCGGCAAGGAAACAAATCTGACTGTAAGCGGTCAGCTGGAAGCGGAGGCTTATGCACTGGCTTTCGGTAAGGTTTATACCTTCGGCCCTACATTCAGGGCTGAAAATTCCAATACCCAGAGGCACGCTTCAGAGTTCTGGATGATAGAGCCTGAGGTGGCCTTCGCCGACATCAATGACAATATGGAACTGGCAGAGGATATGATTAAATACATCATAAATTACTGTCTGGAAAAAGCTCCGAAGGAGATGGCGTTTTTCAGTGAATTCATTGACAAAGGCCTGATTGAAAGGCTTGAAAATATTGTTAACAATGAATTTCAGAAAATAACTTATACCGAAGCAATTGATATCCTGCTGGATTCGGGAGAAGATTTCCAGTATCCGGTGGAATGGGGCATTGACCTGAAGACTGAGCATGAGCGTTTCATAACAGAAAAAATCTTCAAAAAACCCGTTTTTGTGATCAATTATCCCAAAGAAATCAAAGCCTTTTATATGAGACTTAATGATGACGGGAAAACAGTAGCGGCCATGGACCTTCTGGTGCCGGGAGTCGGAGAAATTATCGGAGGCAGTCAGAGAGAGGAACGCTACGACGTATTGCTTCAAAGAATCAAGGAGATGGGCCTTAATGAAGATGATTACTGGTGGTATCTTGATCTGAGAAAATACGGGGGCGTCAGACATTCGGGCTATGGTCTTGGTTTTGAGCGTATCATAATGTATATAACAGGAATGGCCAACATCAGGGACGTTATACCTTTCCCGAGAACGCCAAAATCGGCTGAGTTTTAGCAGTTAAGGAGATACCTAATGGACCTGGCACTGAATACTCTTAAAACAGGTTTTATAAAAGCGATTAAAACCACCCTCATGCTGATGAAGGTGGTTTTACCTGTGTATGCGGTTGTTGTGGTTATCAAATATTCTCCTGTTATGGGTTTCCTTGAAGCTCTGTTTGCCCCTGCTATGATGATTTTCAGATTGCCGTCGGAAGCTGCCATTCCCTTAATTACCGGATTCTTTACGGATGAATACAGCGCAATAGCGGTAACCAGCCAGTTTGATCTCAGCTCTTGGGAAATTACCACCATAGCCATGATAAATCTCATGTGCCACTCTTTGCCGGTGGAATTTGCCCTGAGCAAGAGGATTGGCCTGCCTGCAGGCAGATTTCTTGCTTACAGGGTGATGGCCGCAATGGCTATTGGTCTGATTCTGGCTTTTGTAGGAGGTGTGCTGATATGAGTGCATCTTTTGATGTGATTGCACTGGAGATTGTCAGAGGAGGTTTTAATACCTTTTTAAGCGTTCTTAAAGTTCTGATACCGCTTATGATAGTTATTGAGTTTCTGCATGTTTACAAAATCATGGAAAGACTATCCCAAAAAATGGGATTCATTTCGAACATACTGGGAATCAGCAATAAGGGAGTACTGCCTCTTTTGATTGCCACTATCATGGGAGTCACATACGGTGCAGGCACCCTTATAGAAATGAACGAAAGAGATCCGCTGGACAGAAGAGATTTTCTCCTGATTTCGGTATTTTTCGTAATCTGCCACGGCATCATTGAAACGACAGCCATCTGGGCCAATGCAGGAGCAAATGTGTTTGTGATTTCGATAGGTCGATTGCTCTATGCGACAATAATCACAGCTGTGTTCGCCAGATTGCCATATGTTAAGTAAAATGATATAATAAAAGTTGCGCAATAATTTAATTAGGAAGGAGCTTTTAGATGAAAGGCTATACAAGTGATAAGATAAGAAACGTGGCTCTGGTGGGTCACGGAGGAAGTGGAAAAACTACTTTTTTGGAAGCAGCCCTGTTGGCAACGGGAGTAATAAGCAGGCTGGGAAAAGTTGAGGATGGAAACACCGTATCGGATTACGACAAAATGGAGATTGAAAAAGGTTATTCCATCAATACAGCTATAGTACCTGTGGAGTACAATAAAACTAAAATTAATTTCATCGATACACCGGGCTATTTTGACTTTGTAGGGGAAGTAAATTCTGCGCTAAGAGCTGTGGAATCCGCGGTGATTCTGGTAGATGCACTTGCAGGCATTCAGGTTGGCACGGAGAAGGCCTGGGCTTCATGCAAAGAAAACAATATTCCGGTTTTCTTCCTTGTGAACAAGATTGATAAGGAAAATGTCAACGTGGCACAGGTTATTGCAGATCTTAAAGATAAATTCGGGAGCTCTGTAGTGGAAATCACTGACCCCATGGACGAGGCTACCAAGGAAGCTCTGACCGAAGCTGTGGCTGAAAGTGATGAAGAGCTTCTGGAAAAATATTTCGAAGGCGAAGAGTTCACTGAAGAGGAGTTCAACAGAGGCCTGATGAAAGGCATCTCAACAGGAGGAATCAACCCTGTTTTTACAGCCTGCGCCCTGGATGGAAGAGGGATTGAAGATTTCCTTAAAGCTCTTCTGAAGTATGCACCTGCACCGAAAGACCATCCGCCATATCAGGGTATTGATGCCAAAGGAGAAGCCGTTACCAGGGAAAGCAATGTAAATGCTCCCGTTTCTGCTTTCGTATTTAAAACCCTTGCCGACCCCTTTGTGGGCAAAATCTCTCTGATTAAGGTTATCAGCGGCAAGGTAACACCGGGCATGGAACTTTATAATACCAGAGCTGAAAAAGCGGAAAAACTGGGCACACTATTTTACCTCAGGGGCAAGACACAAAGCGAAGTCGGAACTGTTGAAGCGGGCGACATTGTAGCAGCCACCAAGCTTCAGTACAGCCAGACCGGGGACACCTTGTGCGATAAGGCAAATTATATCGAATATCCGCCTGTTTCTTTCCCTGAACCTTCACTCTACATGGCAGTGGAAGCCAAGGCAAAAGGTGATGAGGATAAAATCAGTACAGGGATAGCCAGGCTTATCGAAGAAGACCCATCTTTCAAATTGGTAAGGGATGCGGAAATTCGCCAGACTCTGATTGGCGGACAGGGAGAAATCCAGATAGGAATCATTACCGCCAAGCTAAAAGACAAATACGGAGTCGATGTGGATCTGGTAGATCAGAAGATTGCCTACAGGGAGACAATCAAAGGCAGTTCAGATGTCCAGGGAAAACATAAAAAACAATCAGGCGGGGCAGGCCAGTACGGAGATGTGCATATCCGTTTCTCCCCCAGTCAGGAAGTGTTCGAGTTTTCAGAAGAGCTTTTCGGCGGATCTGTTCCTAAGAATTATGTGCCTGCAGTTGAAAAGGGCTTAAGGGAAAGCATGGAAAAAGGACCCCTGGCCGGCTATCCCGTTGTCAACATTAAAGCAGTCCTTTATGACGGATCCTATCACGATGTGGACTCCAATGAAATGGCATTTAAAATAGCAGCCAGCCTTGCCTTCAAAAAAGGCATCGTTGAAGCAAAACCAATCCTGTTAGAGCCCGTGATGCATGTAGAAGTAACTGTACCTGAAGAATATATGGGCGACATCATGGGTGATATGAATAAGAGAAGAGGAAAAATCCTTGGCATGGAGCCGCTTCATGGCGGCGGGCAGAAAGTAATAGCTGAAGTTCCCCAGGCGGAAATGTTCAAGTATGCCATTGTTTTAAGATCCATGACTCAGGCAAGAGGAAGCTTCATCATGAATTTTGAGCGCTATGAGGAAGTGCCCATGCATCTGGCTGAGAAAATAATCGAAGAAGCAAACAGAGAAGAATAAATGGCGAAAAAAGCTGGTACAGTCTTTGTATGTCAGGAATGCGGCTACGAGAGTCCCAAATGGATGGGGCAGTGCGTGTGCGGTGCCTGGAATTCTATGGTGGAAGAGAAGCTGGCACTTGATGTTGCCGGAGATACAAGGCAAAGATCCAAGGGCAGGCTTGCACCCAAGGCCGTACCGTTGTCTTCCGTTAATTCGGGGGAAAAGAAAAGGCTGGACACCGGCATAGGGGAATTGAACAGAGTTTTAGGTGGTGGACTTGTGGAGGGTTCGCTGAGCCTGATTTCAGGTGAACCTGGTATAGGGAAATCCACGCTTATAATTCAGACCGCATCGCAAATTGCCATGAAAGGCAGGCCGGTGCTTTATGTGACCGGAGAAGAATCAGAAGAGCAGATCAAGATAAGGGCGGACAGGGTTTGCCCGAATCATAGCGATAATCTTTACATTCTGGCCGAGACCAATATGGAGAACATATTGGCCTCGGCTGATTTAATAAAGCCTTCCTTTATGGTAATTGATTCAATCCAGACCATGTACACGGAGTATCTGGAATCGGCTCCGGGGACTGTTTCCCAGGTCAGAGCATGCACCAACGAGCTAATGAGATTGGGAAAGGTGGAAAATATTCCTGTTTTTATTGTAGCTCATGTGACCAAAAGCGGCGACCTTGCCGGTCCCAAAATAATTGAACACCTGGTAGACTGCGTCATGAATTTTACCGGCGAAAGAAACGGTGAAATAAGGATACTCAGAGCTGCAAAGAACAGGTTTGGCACTACCAGTGAAATAGGTGCTTTTAGAATGGTTGAAGAAGGGCTGATTGAAATAGAAAATATTGCCGGTAGTTTTCTGGAAGGTGTTGAAGAAGGAGCAGAAGGTTCAATTGCCACGGCTGTGTATGAAGGAAGCAGGCCCATGCTTCTGGAGATCCAGGCACTTACATCCCCTGCTAATGTGGGCTTTCCCAGAAGGTCGAGTATTGGTATTGAACAGTCCAGACTGCAGATGATTCTTGCGGTTTTAGACAGGAGGGCAGGTTTGTCGCTGACCGCGGATGATGTTTATGTGAATGTGGTGGGAGGGCTGAAGCCAGAAGGAACCTCCACGGATTTAGCCGTGGCTCTGGCTATATACTCGTCTGCCAGACGGCTGCCAATAAAAGGCAGGCCCATTGCAATAGGTGAGGTTGGCCTGACGGGTGATTTAAGATCCATTCAAAATGCGGAAAAGATAGTTAAAGAAGCAGAAAGGCTTTCCTTTACAAAAATAATCCTTCCCGCAAAAAATGCGGAAAGGATCAAGTATTCATCGGGGTCAATGGAAATCAGGGGAGTAAAAACCCTGAAGGATGCCATTAAAGCTCTTAAGGATTAGTCAGCACATATTTCAGATTTGCAAATCTGGGAATGCCGTTTTCCAGGGGACCCCTGTTTTCACCCCGAATCAAGGGAAGTGCATAATCAATAAATGGACTTAATATGCCATTACCCTCCTCATTGATCCATTCTCTAGGAACTTTTTTCTCCTCATTGGCTACGGCATCAAGATCAGCAAGACCGGTTTCACATACATATTTGTCGCCTTCTTTTCTCACGAAGCTGACCATTTTATCTGTAATACCGCTGTGGGCTGCCTCAAAGGCAGCTTTTCCGGCCATATATGCTTCCTCCACATCTGTTGCCGATGCAAGGTGTGCAGCACAGCGCTGCAGAAGGCTGAGCTCAATACCTCTTACTTTGGCGCCTAAATTTTTATTGGCAAATTCGGCAAGCCCCGGAGCAAGCCCTCCCATTCTGGCGTGGCCGAAGGAATCTCTTTGAAGGGGACCCTCTGAGAAGAGTTCGGAAACGAACTTTCCGTTTTCATCTTTTACACCTTCGGATACTGCCACCAGCGCATCACCTTTTTCCCTGTATACTTTTTCAACATCTGCCACAAATTTGTCCATACTGAAGGGAAGCTCAGGTAAGTATACAAGATCGGGCCCGTCCTTGGGGTTGTTGAGTCCGGACAGTACTGAAGCGGCCGTCAGCCAGCCGGCATTTCTTCCCATGACCTCTATGATGGTTATGGAACCTGTATCGTATACTTTTGCATCCCTGTTGACCTCCATGAAAGTGGTGGCTACATATTTGGCTGCACTTCCGAAACCGGGGCAATGGTCTGTGTGAGCCAGGTCATTGTCTATGGTTTTGGGTATTCCCATGACCCTGCATTCATAACCGTGATTCAGCAGGAAGCTGCTAATTTTACTGCAGGTGTCCATGGAGTCGTTTCCGCCATTGTAGAAAAAGTATCTGATATCATATTTTTTGAAAATTTCCAGGATTCTCAAATAGTCCGTTTCATCCTTATCAGGACTGGCCAGCTTATATCTGCAGGTGCCCAGTATTGAAGAAGGCGTGTAACGCAGAAGGCTGAGTTCCGCTCTGTCCTCTTTGCTTAAATCGTATATTTTATCGTCAAGTACACCTTTGATGCCATTGGCGGCACCATATACGGCGGTAACATCGGTGGATGCAAAGGCGGCTTCTATGCAGCCCAGGACACTGGAGTTGATAGCCGAAGTCGGCCCTCCTGACTGGCCTATTAAAACAGCTCCGTTAAGTGGTTTCATTTGTATCCTCCTTAATTAAATTATTGGTTATCAGTGAATAGAATAGCATTTTTTCAGGCAAATAACAAGTTTGAATGGAACATAATAAATATTTGACACTAATATTTTCTTGTGATAAACTGATTTTTTGCTTCCTTGACATAAGCCCTGAAAGTGTTTATAATGCAATGTATAGGGGGCTTGAGGATGTTTAAGATTGGTGACAAAATTGTATATCCAATGCATGGTGCGGGCATCATAGAAAAGATTGAGGAGAAGAAGATTCTCGGCCAGACCAGAGAATACTATATCCTAAATGTTCCCTGCGGCGATATGAAGGTGATGATTCCTGTTGATGGTTCCGGTGAAATCGGGGTAAGGCCCATTGTTGACCGGTCCAGGCTGCCGGAGATTTTTGAATTGCTGGCGGCTGAATCTACGGAGATGTCCGCTAATTGGAACAGGAGATACAGAGAGAATATGGAGCTCCTCAAAACCGGTGATATCGGGAAGGTGGCGGAAGTTGTAAGGAACCTGATCAGGACTGACAGGATCAAGAAACTTTCGACAGGTGAAAAAAAGATGCTGACCAATGCCAAGCAGATATTGATAAGTGAAATGATTTTGGCCGGACAGATGACTTTTGAGGAAGCAGAGCAGCACATAGAGGAAATCGTCTAGGCGGCCAGCCGCCGTTTTTGCAAGCCTTAAGTTGCAAAATAATACCAGAACATATATCATCATATATTATGACAATAATATGATGATATTTTATTCGAAGGAGGATTCTTTCAACTAATGATAAAAAAGCTTCTAAAAGCTATATTTGTAATATGCGGAGGTTTGCTGGGATATGGTATTTCCCTGCTTCTCAGGGATCTTACCCTTGTGACGAATCTTGGCGAAACCCTGATGTTTACCGAAAAACAAAAAATTGTATTCAGTATATTATGCTCTTTAACAACCGCACTTATTTTTTCTTTATTAGCGCCGGTACTGGGTAAACAGGGTCAGAAAGTAGCCAAAGATATTGAACTGGACCTGCAGAAAATCCCTTCAGCTGAAATCATTCCCGGAACTTTCGGCCTGGTTATCGGTGTTTTTCTTGCATTTTTAATAAGCCAGCTGTACCAGACTCTTCAAATCCCATATATAGCTACCGTGCTTTCCGTTTTGACCTACCTGTTGCTTGGCTATATAGGGATTTTTGTGGCTACAAGGCGAGGTAAAGATGTTTTTTCAGTCATTATCTCTTCGCGAAAAGCTGCGATTTCAAAAGGGAAAAGCAAAGGTGATGCAGTGCCAAAAATTCTCGATACCAGTGTGATTATCGATGGCAGAATTTCCGATATAATGAAAACAGGCTTTGTGGAGGGAGAAATTGTCATACCGGAATTTGTTCTGGTTGAACTTAGACATATCGCTGACTCCTCGGACAACCTCAAGAGGAACAGAGGCAGAAGAGGCCTGGATGTGCTCAATAAAATCCAGATGGATTATGGCATTGAAATATACAATACGACAGGAGATAAATCCATCGAAGAAATACCGGAAGTTGATGTGAAACTGCTTAAGCTGGCCCAGAATCTTGGGGGCAAAGTAATGACTAACGACTATAATCTTAATAAGGTGGCTGTCATCAAAGGTGTGGAGGTACTCAACATAAATGAGCTTGCCAATATGCTCAAGCCCGTTGTGCTCCCCGGAGAGGAAATGGAGCTGTTCCTTGTAAAAGAAGGCAAGGAAGAAGACCAGGCTGTGGCCTATCTTGATGACGGCACAATGATAGTTGTGGAAGAAGGCAAAAAATATATAGGACAAAGTGTTTCAGTGACTGTAACCAGCGTCCTGCAGACTGCCGCCGGCAGAATGATTTTCGGCAAACCTAAAAAAGGAAGATAGTCATGTACCAGAGCAAAAGAATTACGGCCCTGGTAACTGCTGCTGGTTCCGGCCTCAGAATGGGGGGAGAGGTACCAAAGCAGTTTTTAGATTTTCAGGGCGAGATGATTCTGAAAAAGACCTTGAAAGCTTTCAGTGAAAACGGCTATATTGATGAGATATACCTTATCTGCAGAAAAGAAGATATGGATTTTTGTGCTGAAAAATTCGGCGCAGGACCTGTTTTTCCCAAGCTTAGAGCGATAGTATCCGGAGGGAAGGAAAGGCAGGATTCAGTCTTTAACGGGCTTAAGGTCATCAGGGCACAGGGAAAAACCGATTATGTCCTGATTCATGACGGTGTGAGACCATTTGTCAGTCAGGAAGAAATTGATGATCTGATTAAAAGGGTTTACCTTGTGAATGCCGCTTCTTTAGGGGTGGCGCCCAAAGATTCTCCCGCAAGAGTAAAAGACGGTTTAATAACAGAAAACCTGGACAGAAACAGTTTTTATCTTCTGCATACGCCTCAGGCTTTCCGGTTGGATTTAATATATGGAGCTCATGCGAAAGCCAGGGAGGAAGGCTTCACGGGGACTGATGACACTGTTCTGGCAAGAAGAGCCGGTTTTGATGTTTCTCTTGTACTTGGCAGATATGAAAATATTAAAATTACCACCAGGGATGACCTGTTTGAGGAAGGCAGACAAAAGAGAGGCAGAGTCAGGGTGGGACATGGCTTTGATGTACACTCACTGGTTACCGGACGTCAGTTGATATTGGGAGGAAGGGAAATTCCCTATGAAAAAGGGCTTTTGGGGCATTCAGATGCCGATGTGCTCACCCATGCTGTAATGGATGCAATTCTTGGAGGGGCAGGACTGGGAGATATCGGAGTCCATTTCCCCGACAATAGCGAGGAATACAGAGGAATTTCCAGCATAAAACTGCTGGAGAAAACAAAAGATCTCGTTGAGAGAGAAGGTTATGAAGTCGTATCTGTCGATGGGGTGGTGGTGGCCCAGAAGCCGAAGATTTCACCTTACTACCCTGAAATTAGGGAGAATATTGCCAAAGCTTTGAATATAGCTGTTGATCAGGTAAATGTAAAAGGAACCACAACTGAAAAGCTGGGTTTCATCGGCAGGGGAGAAGGTATGGCAGCTCTGGCCCTGGCAACTTTATATAAAAAATAATAGCAGTAAATAATAACCATTGTAAATGGGAGGAAAAGCATATATGAGAATGACACAACTGTTCATGAGAACTTTGAGGGAGGTGCCGGCTGAGGCAGAGATTCCAAGCCATATCTGGCTTCTGCGGGCCGGTATGATCAGGAAGCTGGTTTCAGGCATTTACGGTTTCATGCCTCTTGGAAAAAGAAGCCTGGCGAAAATTGAAAAAATTATCAGGGAAGAGATGGAGAAAAGGGGCTCGCAGGAAATCCTCATGTCAGCAATTCAGCCGGCGGAACTTTGGCAGGAGTCGGGCAGATGGTATGCCTATGGGCCGGAAATGTGGAGACTTAAGGACAGACATAACAGGGATTTCTGCCTGGGTCCTACTCATGAGGAAGTTTTTACCGATATAGTCCGCAATGATGTTGATTCATACAGACAGCTGCCCCTGAATTTATACCAGGTGCAGACGAAGTACAGGGATGAGCAAAGACCCAGGTTCGGCCTCATGAGAAGCCGTGAATTCATCATGAAGGATGCCTATTCCTTTGACCGGGATGAAGAGGGTTTGGATGTAAGCTATAAATCCATGTACGAGGCCTATGAGGATATATTTAACAGGTGCGGGCTGACTTACCGTGCCGTCGAGGCGGATACCGGTGCTATAGGAGGAAGTGATTCCCACGAGTTCTGTGCCATATCGGAATTTGGTGAAAGTGAAATAGCCTATTGTGACAACTGCAGTATGTCAGCAACTGTGGAGCGGGCTGCCTGTGTCGATGACCCGGAGGATGATGCGCCGGAAAAAAATCCTGAAGACGTATACACACCTGATACAAAAACCATAGCAGAGGTTGCTGCCTATCTGGGCCTGTCTGAAAAACAGACCCTTAAAGCCCTGCTGTTTGAGGCAGATGGGCTGGAGCATAAGTATGTGGCGGCCTTTGTAAGAGGGGACAGGGATTTAAATATGACCAAGCTTGTCAACGCACTTGGCATACCGGAGCATGCCATAGCCTTTGCCGATGAGGACGCTATGGGTGAAGTTACGGGTTCAGTTGGCGGATTTACGGGACCGGTGGGTTTGCGCAACTGCATAGTGGTCATAGACAGTGAACTGCCAAAGATGAAAAATCTTTGCGGCGGAGCCAACAGGGAGAATTATCACACTGTAAATCTGAACTTCGGCAGGGATTATACGGGGGATATAGTGACGGATATTAAGCTTATTAAGGAGGGATATCCCTGCCCGGTTTGCAGCGGCAAAATAAAAATTACCAGAGGCATAGAGGTGGGCCAGGTTTTTAAGCTGGGTACAAAATACAGTCAGGCTATGGGGGCAACCTATAAAGATGAAAACATGCAGGAACATGTTATACACATGGGCTGTTACGGCATCGGTGTGTCCAGGACCCTGGCAGCTATAGTTGAGCAATATCACGATGAAGACGGCATAATCTGGCCTCTATCCGTTGCCCCATACCACGTAATCGTAACTGTGGTTAATATGGACGATCTGGCACAGAAGGAAACGGGAGAGAAGATTTACAATGAATTGCTGAAGGCGGGGGTGCAGGTCCTTCTGGACGACAGAAATGAAAGGCCGGGAGTGAAATTTAAGGATGCGGACGTGATAGGCATACCTCTTAGGATAACTGTAGGCAAAAAAGCAGCAGAGGGTATTGTTGAATATAAACTGCGCAAAGAGAAGGAAAAAACAGAGAAAACTGTTGAAGATGCCATCAAAGAGGCTCTTATATTGACAGAGGGATACAGGAACGATTTGTACTGATGAAGGATATTTGGAAGCTATTTTATACTTTTTTTAAGATCGGATCTTTTACATTCGGCGGCGGGTACGCTATGATTCCGGCTATCCGGAGAGAAACCGTTCATAAAAGGGCCTGGATAGATGAGGAGGGATTGGCGGACTGCATGGCGGTAAGCCAGTCTCTGCCGGGCGCATTTGCGGTGAATGTCTCTATCTTCATTGGAAAAAGAGTTAAAGGGCTGGCAGGAGCACTCTCTGCAAGCCTGGGCCTGATTTTGCCAGCCTATCTTTCCATTCTGCTCATATTAATCGTGCTGGGAAGCATAGAAGGAACAAATCCATATATTTACGGAGCTTTTGAAGGAATTAAGGCCGCATCGGTTGCCTTGATTCTGGCTACAACTATTCAAATAGCTGCAAATGTGATGAAGACTGTGTATGCAAAAATAGCAGCCTTGCTGTCTTTTGTGGCTATTGTGTTTTTTTCACTAAATGCAATGTATGCAATATTGGCGGGAGGCCTGGCAGGGTATCTGATTTATAAGCTTGAGGCGAGAAAGGGCAAAAGATGATTTATTTACAATTATTTGCTCTTTTTTTAAGAATAGGCTTTTTCAGCTTCGGAGGGGGATATGCCATGTTGCCCCTTATATACCAGGGAGCTCATGATATGGTTGGTATGTCGCCTGATGAGTTTTCAAGGCTGGTGGCAATATCCCAGGTTACGCCGGGTCCCGTTTCCATTAATGCGGCAACCTATGTGGGCTATCAGGTAGCGGGCGTGCCTGGTGCCACACTGGCTACAGTGGGAGTTGCTCTTCCATCGCTGATACTGGTGCTTATCGTAGTGGCTTTTTTAAACAAGTTTATGGAAAGCCAGGCTCTGACCGCAGTGCTTAAAGGAATCAGACCGGTTACCATAGGCCTGCTGGGTTCTGCCGTGGTTTTTCTGGCTCAGGGCAGCCTTTTCCATGGCTGGGAAATTAACTTTCCGGCTATAGGATTTTTCCTGGTTGTTTTTGCAGTTTTCTGGAGATTTAAGACAGATCCGATATTGTTGACAATAATATCCGGCGCAGTGGGCGCAATAATAATAAGGTAAAGGGTGAAGATATGTGGGGTAAATGGACTGGCGGAGTAAGAGTAGCCGTTCTGGACAGGGAAGACAGGCTGCTTATGGTAAGTCAGATGCACGAAGGCAGAGAAATATGGCTTCTTCCCGGAGGAGCAATTGAGCATGATGAAAACAGTGCCCAGGCCGGAGTCAGGGAGGTTCTGGAAGAAACCGGAATGTTAGTAGAAATACTTGACCTTTTATGGCATGTGGAGGAGGTTTCTGACAAAAGGGGGCAGAGATTTGTCAATTACTTTGCGGCGAAGTTGATTTCAGGTGATCTGGCTCTGGGTGAGGATCCCGAATTCAGTCGGGATGAGCAGGTATTAAGACAGGTTAGATTTGTCAGTCGTGAGGAAATGCAAAAGCTGCCAAATGTACATCCCCCCTTCCTTAAAGATGAAATATGGGATATACTTAAGGAGTATAATGAAAAAAATACAATCAGTCATAATGTGTTCAGAAAAAGGGAATATGTGAGAGTGTAGAAAACACCGGGGAGGGAAGAATGTTATTTACCATAGAAATGGAAAATGGGGATATCATGAAGGGTGAATTGTATCCGGATATTGCTCCTGAAACAGTTGAAAATTTTGTAAAGCTCGTGAATGAAGGTTTTTATGACGGTCTCTGTTTTCACAGGGTTATCCCCGGCTTTATGATTCAGGGAGGCTGCCCCGAAGGAACGGGCACAGGTGGTCCGGGCTATACGATAAAAGGCGAATTTAAGGCTAATGGTTTTGAAAACAACCTTGCCCATACCAGAGGCGTAATATCCATGGCCAGAGCCATGAATCCCAATTCAGCGGGTTCACAATTTTTCATCATGGTAGCCGATGCCCCCCATCTTGATGGACAGTACGCGGCATTCGGAAAAATCATTGAAGGCATGGATGCAGCAGACCGAATCCTTAAAGTGCAAAGGGATTTCAGGGACAAACCGGCAGTACCGCAGGTTATGAAAAGGGTTATGATGTTGACACAAATGAAATAATGTTGTAACATGTTTCTGATATTCCTTAGTTGTACTCGGGAATAGAGAGGTAGGTATGGATAAATCACAAATTATTAAATCATTCTTGGGACTGGCTGCTAAAAAAATTACTGAGCTCGGCAGAAAACAAAAGCTGATTATGGGAGTATCGACTCTCATGGTTGTGGTAATCTGCGGAGCTCTGATATTTGGATTGGCAACATCTCATGCTAAAGACGATGAAGCACAGCTACAGGCTTTGGAAACAGAAGCAGAAGTTATAGAGGAAATGCCGGCTGAAATCCCGGTTTATTATGAGATAGCGGCAGACGGTGCACCGGTGGTTGCCCTGGCCAGTGAAGAAGATGCCAGGAAAGTTCTGGACGGTGTCATAAGCCGGTATAGTACTGCGGGTTCGGATATCGTTTCAGTGGAATATAAAGAAGACGTTAAGGTAAGAAAAATTAAGGGCTCCCATGGAGATCTGACCGAACCTGAAGATGCCATAAGCCTGGTTCTTACCGGGACAAAAGAACCAAAAGTTTATACCGTGGAAAAGGGTGACTGCCTCTGGGATATTGCAAAGAAAAACGGCATGAAGGTTGAAGAACTTATGGAAGCCAATCCCGGAGCCAGTGAAAACAATCTCAAGATTGGAACAACCCTCAATCTTTATGAACTTAAACCTTATTTGCATGTCAAAGTTGTGGAAAAGGTCAAATATACTGAAAAAGTAGATTATAAAGTGGAATATGAGGACACTGACAAATTATATAAAGGCGAAGTACAGGTTAAAGTTGCCGGTGTTTTCGGAAAAAGGGAAGTTGTTTCAGAACTGACTAAAGAAAATGGTGTGACAGTCAGCTCAAGAGAACTTAGTTCATCAATCATAAGCGAACCGTCAAAACAGGTCAACTTAAGAGGTACCAAGTCTTTGGCCACACTAGTGGGAACAGGCTCCTTTGTAAGCCCGATGGGGCGGCTGGAGATATCTTCACCATTCGGTTCCAGGGGGGGCGGCAGGCACACGGGTGTGGATTTGAGAAATCCAAAAGGCACGCCGATTTATGTCGTGGATGACGGAGTTGTGACTTATGCCAAGTACAGCGGGTCTTACGGGAATATTGTGAAGGTATCCCATGGCAATGGAATAGAAACATACTATGCTCACTGCGATACAATGCTGGTATCCGTAGGCGATGTACTAAAGAAAGGGCAGCAGATTGCAACAGTAGGCATAACCGGACGGGCAACGGGATATCATCTGCATTTCGAAGTGAGAAAGAATGGGGTACCACAAAACCCGATGAATTATCTTTGATAAACAGCTGGAAATATAATATAATTTATGGCGGGCAGGACCCGCCATTTTCTTTAAGAGAGGAGAACGAAATGAAGGTTTATAACACACTTACAAGACAGAAAGAAGAGTTTATCCCACAGGATGAAAACAGGGTTAAAATATATGTCTGCGGACCTACTGTATACAATTTTTTTCACATAGGCAATGCCAGGCCATTTGTCGTTTTTGACACGCTGAGAAGATATCTGGAGTACAGGGGCAAACAGGTTGATTTCATCCAAAATTTCACTGATGTAGATGACAAGATTATCAATAAGGCTAAAGAAGAGGGAATTACTGCAGGTGAGGTAAGCGAAAAGTATATAGAAGAGTATTTTAAAGATGCGGCTGCCCTGAATGTTAAGAAGGCCACGGTACATCCCAAGGTTACGGAAAACATTAAGGAAATCATCGCTTTCATACAGAAACTGATTGACAAAGGCCATGCATATGAGGTGAATGGTGATGTGTATTTCAGCACAGCCAGTTTCCCGGGGTATGGAAAACTGTCCGGACAGAACCTGGCGGAACTGGAGATCGGGGCAAGGGTGGACAGTTCTGAGGAAAAGCATGATCCTCTGGATTTTGCATTGTGGAAGGTGAGAAAAGATGATGATGAAATCGCCTGGGAATCTCCGTGGGGAATGGGTCGTCCTGGCTGGCACATTGAGTGCTCGGTTATGTCAACAAAATACCTGGGAGATACAATAGATATACACGCCGGTGGTCAGGATCTGACTTTTCCGCACCATGAAAACGAGATAGCGCAGACGGAAGCCGCCACCGGAAAACCCTTTGCCAGGTACTGGATGCATAACGGCTATATAACCATTGATAATGAAAAAATGTCCAAATCAAAGGGTAACTTCTTCACAGTCAGAGATATTTTGAAGCATTATGACGGTCAGGTTATAAGATACTTCCTGCTTTCGGGCCATTACAGAAACCCGATAAACTTCAGTGACGAACTTATGGAACAGGCAAAGAGCTCCCTTCAGAGGATAGAGACGGCAAAGGAAACCCTAAAACATTTAGTGAGAGAAGGGGAGGGACCGGTTACCCCGGGGGAAAAAGAAAAACTGGAATCCCTGGCGGTCTACAGGGACAAATTTATTGAAGCCATGGATGACGATTTAAATACAGCTGACGCAATCAGCGCCATTTTTGAACTTATCAGGCAGATAAATATCGACATAAAAGAAGGTGTCAGCAAAGGTTATGCCGAGAAAGCCCTGGCTCTGCTTGTGGAATTAACTGAAGTTTTGGGGCTGCTTCCCGAAAAAGATGCTGGCGCTCTTGATGAAGAAACTGAGGCTTTAATCGAAGAAAGACAGGCTGCCAGAGCTGCCAAAGATTTTGCCCGGGCGGATGAAATTAGAGATATTTTGAAGTCAAAAGGAATCGTTTTGAAGGATACGCCACAGGGGGTTCAAATAATAAAAAATTAACAATATTGCATATTTATTAACACAGTTCCTTACACGCCTTCAACAAAAAATTGATTGCACAATAATATTCTGAAGGTTATAATATAGGGAGCATAAAGGGGATGCATAAAAACATAATTATTTATGCTAATACACAAAGGAGGAGAAAATATGAAATCTAGAAAAGCGATTGCATCGATATTGTTGCTGGCCTTACTGATCGGCACTTTGGCAGGATGCGGTGGCGGTGGCGGCGGTGGCGGCGGCGGTGGAGCAGCCGATTATTCTGCTGACAAACCAATGATACTCAGACTGGCTTCAGACGCACCCGCAGAGCACATTGCAACCGGACTCAACAACGATGCCTGCGCAATGGTAGAGGAAAGAACAGAGGGCAGAGTGAAGGTTCAGTACTTCCCATCAAGCCAGCTGGGCGACTATCTCACGGTTTATGAAGAGATTGTAAGAGGAACCATTGATCTGGCTCAGATTACGATCCCTGAAAGCATTGACGCAAGATTGGGAGCACCCTACCTGCCATTCTACGCATTAAACTATGATGAAGTTAAAAGGCTTTATGCCCCGGATTCTTTCTTGTGTCAGCAGATAGGTGCCATCACGGAAGAGGCGAATGTCAAATTCCTGGGTATTGTTCTCGAAGGCTTCATAGGCATGGGATATGTTAAAGAACCCACAGACATGTTTACACCGGGAACAAACAAACATGTAAAGAGCAGGTCTCCGTCCATGGTTACCTTCTTCCAGCCCATGGAAGACCTTGGATTCGGCCCTGTATCCATCCCCTATGGCGAAGTGCCAACAGCCATTCAGACAAAGGTTGTTGACGGATGGGTAGGCGGGACACCCAACATGAACTATGCATGGGTGGGTGATATGATTCACTACATGTATGTCAACTACATCTTTGCAGAAGCCACCAGCTATGTAATGAGTGAAAAAACACTTGCCAAGCTTACACCGGAAGATCAGGAAATTGTAATCGGGGTTTTCCAGGAACAAAGCATGAAGAGTTTCACAGAAGCTGAATCAAATGAGAAATATTACATGAAAAAGCTCGAAGAAAATGGCGTAGAAGTTATTGAATTTACGGATGCACAGATTAAAGCATATGCGGATTTCGTAAGAGAAAAAACCTGGCCGAAACTTGAAGACCTTTTGACAAAAGAACTCATGGACGGCTTCAGGAAAGAAGTTGGATTACTCTAATCACTAAAACCTCGTATAGACTAAAATCGACACCAGAGAGGAGAGAAGGTTTTCTCCTCTCTGGTACTGAAAAAAATAAAAGGAGGCCGAGTTGAATAAACTTGAGAGATCGAAATTCTGGATCTTCCTGGAGAAACTGCTGAGGCTGGGGTTAATAGTGTGCGGTACAATGGTCACCCTGATTGTTTTCGCCGCAACTATAACCAGGGCTCTCAGCGTGGATTTCAGGGGTTATGAAGAATTTCTTGTCGCTTTTGCATTCTGGCTTTACATGTTTGGAACAGCCCATGGAAGCCTGGAAGGCAGCCACATAACAGCAGATATCCTCAGCCTTATTATCAAGGAGGGTGTTGTTAAGGACATTCTGGATACGCTTAAATATGTCCTTACCCTTGTAATAGGCTTTATGTTCCTGACCTGGGCAGCCGAGCTTGTAAAATGGACTATTGTGATGGGAACGGAGACCCCCACTTGGAGGATCCCAATGACCGTACACCAGTCATCCATGCTTTTTGGACTGGCTGTGGCAACCTTCTACAATGCGGTTAAGCTATATAATGAAATTAAGCTGATTGTGCAAAAATATGGGAAAAATAAAAATACAGCCATTCCCGGAACAGCTGAAGAGGGGGGGAATGACTGATGACTATAGTAATCGCAATTATCGTACTTATTGTAGTGTTATTGCTTGGTGTGCCCATTCCCTTTGCATTTTTTGCTTCTTCGCTTTCACTAGTATGGTTGGGAGGCTATGATTACACCTTCCTGTTGCCTTATGGCTATGGACAGGTAAGTTCTTTGATTCTGATAGCAATACCTCTTTTCATACTGGCAGGAGAACTTATGGACAAGAGCGGTATAGGAGAAAGCCTTATCGATTTTGTCAGCCTGTTTATTGGCAGAGTGAAAGGCGGTCTGGGTGCAGTTATGGTTGTTTCCTGCGGGCTTTTCGGAGCCATATCGGGAAGCGGATTCGCCACCCTGTCAGCAATAGGAAGTATTATGCTTCCAAGGATGTATGCGGCCGGTTATCCCAGAGGAGTATCTGCAGCCCTTATATCCAGTGCAGCCTTGCTGGGACTTCTGATACCTCCCAGCTTAAACCAGATTCTGTACGCTTTTGTTGGAGGTCAGTCGGTGCTTGCCTGCTTCCTGGCTACGGTAGGCCCCGGTATAATTCTGATTATTCTTTTGAGTACAGTTAACTTCTGGTTATTGAGAAAGAACAAGGATATAAAACTTGCCGACAGGATACCAAGCGGTGAAAGAGTTAAAGTTGTCACCAGAAGAACCGCCAGGGCCATTCCGGCAATGATTGCTCCGGTTATCATTCTGGGCGGAATCTACGGGGGATTCATGACGCCCACAGAAGCTGCGGCAGTATCGGTTGTGTACACAATACCGGTGGGAATCTGGTTTTATAAAGGTCTGAACAAAGATTCCTTTATTTCAGGATTGATCAAGGCAGGAACCACAGCAGGTGTGGTAATGCTCATGCTGCTTTCCGTAATGATGCTTTCAAGGCTGTATGTTATGGAGAACCTGCCCAGGATGATACTTGATCTTATGACGTCCATATCGGACAGCCCTGCTGTCCTGACTCTGATGCTTAACCTGTTCCTTCTGATAATAGGTATGCTCATGGACGATACCAGCGCAATTCTGCTGACAACCCCAATATTGCTGCCCGTTGCAATGGGTGTAGGTATACATCCGGTTCATTTCTCTGCAATAGTTGGAGTTAACATCGGACTGGGTGGAGTCACACCCCCCACAGCACCTTTCCTGTATCTTGGTTCAAGGGTGGGAAACGCACCGGTGGGAGAAATGCTGGGACCCACTATGTACTTCATTGCATTTGCCTGGCTGCCCACTCTGGCCATAACTACCTATGTGCCTGAGGTTGCTCTGTGGCTGCCCAGACTGCTGGGTTATGTATAGGCCGGAGAGCTTTTGAAACGAATAAAACTTATCAAAGGATGGCTGAAATTATTTAGCCATCCTTTTGAATCTTTGAGGCAGATTGCAATAGGTCCGGCCATGTGATAACATTCTTCACAAAGGAGAAATCCATGGAAGGACAAAATATTAAAGACACAGCCTCTTTGGCTTTTTTGGGAGATGCCCTATACGAACTTCATGTCAGGCATAAGTTGATATCCGGCAGGCACAGGGGCGCAGACATGCTTCACAGGGAAGCCGTCAGGTATGTGCGGGCTGAAAATCAGGCTTTTGCCATGAAACATATGCTGGAAGAAATTACTCCCCAGGAAATGGAAATTGTAAAAAGAGCAAGAAATAAGAAGATTACCACAAAACCAAAAAATGCGGATCCGCTGCAGTATAAGTGGGCTACTGCTTTTGAAGCCCTGCTGGGTTATTTATATCTCAACGGTCAACTCGAAAGAATGAGGGAAGTAGCAGATCTGGCTATTGAGATAACGGAAAATCAAAATGATAAAAAAGAATAAACAATACAGAAATGTCTTCAGGGACAGGCTGGCAGACTACTATCTCACCAACAGGGAAATTACAAAACAATACGATGCTGAGCATGCCAGAGCAAAACAGTCGGGAGAAAAAGCACCCTGGAAGAGCAGCGAAAAGATTATGCTGGCGATTACCCTGACTGGAGCTTTGCTTCTGATACTGAAGTATTTGGTGTTGAAGTGATGCGAACCGTCAGATTTCAAAAATTTGCAAGAAAGGATTTAAAATGAGCAAGGCTGATGATATTTTTATAGCTATGTCAAGAGACATCATAGATAACGGTTTTTCTTCAGAAGGAGAGGAAATCCGCCCCAGATGGGAAGATGGCAGCCCGGCCCATACGCTTAAGAGGTTTGGAATAATAAACCGTTATGATTTAAACGATGAATTCCCTGCTTTAACTCTGCGACCGACCCCCATCAAATCCGCCACAGATGAATTGCTGTGGATCTGGCAGAAAAAATCAAACAAAATATGCGACTTGAACAGCCGGATATGGGATGCCTGGGCTGACGAAGAGGGGTGTATAGGCAAAGCCTATGGTTACCAGCTGTCACTGAAACACAAGTATCCCGAAGGTGAAATGGACCAGGTTGACAGAGTGCTTTACGATCTTAAGCACAATAAATACAGCCGCAGGATCATGACCAATCTTTATAATTTTGAAGATCTTCACGAAATGGCTTTATATCCCTGTGCCTACAGCATGACTTTCAACGTAACCGGCAACAAACTGAATGCTATCCTTAACCAGAGGTCGCAGGACGTGCTTGTGGCAAACAACTGGAATGTTGTACAGTATTCCATACTGGTAATGATGATGGCACAGGTAAGCGACCTGGAGCCCGGCGAGTTCATCCACGTAATAGCTGATGCGCATATTTATGACAGGCATATTCCACTCATGGAGGAAATGCTGAAAAGGCCGACTTTCCCGGCGCCAAAAGTTAACCTCAATCCGGAAATTAAAAATTTCTATGATTTCAGGCCCGAACATGTGATAGTGGAAAACTATCAGGCAAATCCTCAGATAAAGAATATCCCTGTAGCCGTGTAAATGACATCACATCTAAGAAAGGCAGACAAGCAATATGCTGAAAGCAATAGTGGCAGTCGACAACAACTGGGCAATCGGTAAAGATAACCAGCTGCTGGCCCATCTTCCGGGAGATCTGGCATATTTTAAAGAAAAAACCCTTGGCAAGATTATCGTTATGGGGAGGCAGACCCTTGAATCATTTCCGGGAGGAAAGCCTCTGCCGGGACGAAAGAACATTGTATTGACCAGAAATGACTGTTACGAGGCTCAGTGCCAGATCTGCTGCTCCCTTGAAGAATTATTTGAGTCCCTGGATGGAGATGACCCCGATAATGTCTTCATAGTGGGAGGAGAGCAGATATACAGAAGCTTTTTGCCCTTCTGCGATGAGGTTTTCGTTACTAAAATCGATGCAGAGTTGCCTGCCGACAGATTTTTCCCCAATCTTGATAAAGACGATGATTGGCTTTTGGCAGATGAAAGCGATTCTCTATTTGAAAATGGCCTTACATACAAGTTCTGCACATACAGGAGAAAAGCCGAAAATGAGTGAGATAATATTTGGAAGAAATCCTGTGCTGGAGGCCATCAAGAGCAGCAGGCAAATTGAGAAAATTGTTATGCAACAAGAAGCAGAGGGCTCAGCAAAAAAAATCGACAGCCTGGCAAGACAGAAAGGGATACCTGTTCAATATGTAAGGAAGCCGGCTCTGGACAGACTTGTAAAGGGAAGCCATCAGGGGGTAATTGCATACGTTTCTGATTATTCTTATGTTGAGGTAGAAGAAATTTTAGAAAAGGCGGTTTTCAGAGGGGAAAAGCCTTTCATTGTAATTCTGGACGGTATAGAGGATCCTCACAACCTTGGAGCCATTATCAGGTCGGCTGAAGGTGCCGGTGTTCATGGAATTGTTATTCCTCAGCGAAGATCTGCCTCTGTAACTGCCACTGTGGCCAAGATTTCCGCCGGAGCTCTGGAGTACATGAACATTGCCAGAGTTCAGAATCTGGCTGATGCTGTTGACAAACTTAAAAGAATGGGGCTTTGGATTGTGGCAGGCCATATGGAAGGGGACAATTACTGGGAAAAGGACCTGAACATTCCTCTGGCGCTTATAGTTGGAAGCGAGGGTAAGGGCATCAGCCGCCTGCTTATGGACAAATGTGACTACCGGCTTTCCATACCCATGAGTGGTAAAGTTAACTCCCTCAATGCCTCCAACGCCGCTGCGATTTTGCTGTTTGAAATAGCCAGGCAAAGAAAAACGTAACCCTGACTGAATGTAGAAAAAAGTTGAAATTTGGCCGTTGACAGGCCGGAAAACCTATTGTACAATGTGAAAAGTGTTAAGCACAGGCTGTTGTAGCTCAGTAGGTAGAGCACTTCCTTGGTAAGGAAGAGGTAGGCAGTTCGAATCTGCTCAACAGCTCCATATTTATTACAGCATGGTGCGGGGCTCAAAGCCATTAAATGCGAACTGCTGTAAGTGTTTTAATGTAAAGTAGGAGGAAGCGAAAGATGGCAAAATCAAAATTTGAACGTACCAAGCCCCACGTCAATATCGGAACGATAGGTCACGTAGACCATGGAAAGACCACATTGACAGCGGCCATAACCAAGACCCTGCATCAGAGGTATAATCTGGGTCAGATGGTAGCCTTTGATCAGATAGACAAGGCACCTGAGGAAAAAGAGAGAGGGA
>JBPOJA010000025.1:0-35427 GCA_052034085.1 Bacillota bacterium
CATATCTTTCCAGACGCAGAAAAAGCAATAGGGGTTACTCTTGCCACAAGATTTGCACCATCTTCTGAAACTAACAAGTAGTCACCGTCGAAAATATAGTCGTCTACATAGTCAACAATTCCAGAGGCTCCATAGTACGGATATTCACCCGCTTTACGTTTCCCTTTAGCGACAGGTTTACGCTTAGAATCAAGGTTGATTGCAACCTCTCCCAATGTCGTCCACTCTACCTCATCACCAAACGTAAGCAGAAAATCCCTATAATACTCATACTGTTTTTTCCTTGCTTCAATTTCTGCTTTAAGCTCTGCTGTAAGCTCTGCTGTAAGCTCTGTAAAAGTGTCAAGTATACGAACTATTTCCTCCTGGATGGGTAGGGGTGGCAGGGGGATTTCAATTTTATCCCATCTCTTGAAGTCAAAGCGAAACCTGGCACCTTCTTCTTTCAAATTCTCAATCATATTTTTTATGTGAGGAGATTTAACGACATATTCAAAATATTCCTTTAGCACTATCTTTTCGTCGACAGAAAACACCACATACATAGGACTGACCAGCCCTGGTTCCGTGTGTTTTAGCATTGCTATAGAGCCAATATTCAGCCTAGATGGATTATATGCATACATGCCTGGCTTAATTACAGTGTAATTAGAAGTATCATCACTGTGAATAGTATGCTCCCTATAGTCTTCAGCCTTAACCATACCTAAAATATTGCTCACAACATATACTTGACAAATAGTTTTGTTATCCTTGCCTTTCTCATTTGAGCGAGAAATCAAGGAACCTATTGAAGCATACTCCACCCCGTCAGGACACAATTCATTTATCAACTGTTCAAGTTTACTCATCGCCGTCACCTTCTTGCTCAACTACTTCCATTTGCATTTTCAGTTGGTACCAATTTGTTACCTACTCATCTTGGCCCTCGATTTCTTTCACTATGGCATCGATTTCATCTCTCAGGACTTTCTGCCTGGCCACGATTTCTTCAATCTCATTGTTCAAAGCCTTGATGTCAATAATTTCCCTTGTGTCTTCTTTTTCCACATAGGTGGAAACGGACAGGTTGTAGTCCTGCCCTTCAATTTCATCATTGGCCACAAGGCGGGCAAAATATTCTTCGTCTTTTCTGTCCTTGAAAGCATTTAAAACCCTGTCCATATTCTTTTGGGTCAGTTTGTTGTTGTTGGTAACCTTGATGAATTCCTCGGAAGCATCTATAAAGAGGGTCTTGTTTTCGCTTTTGGATTTTTTAAGAACCATAATGCAGGTGGCTATGGATGTGCCGTAAAAAAGATTGCTGGGCAGCTGAATGATGCAGTCTATGTAGTTGTTGTCTATAAGGTACTTCCTGATTTTTTGCTCAGCTCCCCCTCTATACATAACTCCGGGAAAGCAGACAATAGCAGCTGTGCCGTTGGTGGCCAGCCAGGACAGGCTGTGCATGATAAAAGCCAGGTCTGCCTTGGATTTTGGTGCCAATACACCGGCAGGAGAAAACCTGATGTCGTTAATCAGCAAGGGATTGTCGTCCCCCTCCCATTTGATGGAATACGGAGGATTGCTGACTATGGCCTCAAAAGGTTCGTCATCCCAATGCAAGGGCTTGGTCAGGGTGTCTCCGTGGCCTATGTCAAATTTATCAAAATCTATATCGTGGAGGAACATATTTATCCGGCAAAGGTTATAAGTAGTCAGGTTGATTTCCTGGCCGAAAAAGCCCTGCCTGACATTTTCTTTTCCCAGGATTTTGGCAAATTTCAAAAGCAGGGATCCGGATCCGCAGGCAGGGTCATAGACCTTATTTACCTCGCTTTTACCAACAACAGAAATATGGGCCAGAAGCTCTGATACTTCCTGAGGTGTATAGTATTCGCCGCCGCTTTTGCCGGCATTGGAGGCATACATGCCCATAAGGTATTCATAGGCATCCCCGAAGGCATCTATGGTGTTGTCCTGGTAGCTTCCAAGCTTCATTTCAGCCACGCTGTTCATGAGTTTAACCAGCTTGTCATTTCTCTGGGCTACAGTGGAGCCAAGTTTGTTGCTGTTTACATCCAAGTCGTCAAAGAGGCCTTTGAAGTTTTTCTCGCTGTCTGTTCCCTTGGCAGAGTCCTCAATATGAGTAAAAATCCTGCTTAAAGTTTCGTTTAAGTCAGGATCGTTTTTGGCATTTTTTCTGACATTTTCAAAGAGCTCGCTGGGCAGGATGAAAAAACCCTTGGTGACAACCATGTCGTTTCTGGCCGCTTCGGCTTCTTCGTCAGTCAGATCGGCGTAGTTGAAATCTGCCTGGCCGGCTTCTATTTCGTCTTTGTTAATGAAGGCCGTAATGTTTTCGGAAATATAGCGATAAAACAACATACCAAGGACATACTGCTTAAAATCCCACCCGTCCACGCTGCCCCGTAGGTCGTTGGCAATGCTCCAGATAGTCCGGTGGAGTTCTGCCCTTTCCTGCTCTTTTCTGTTGTCAACCATGCAATTTCTCCTTTTAATTTAATGGCTTAAGAACTATATTCCAAAACACAAGTTTCTTCAATTTTGATTATACCGCAGGGGAACAATTAAATCAGTCTTTCTCTACCGGTATATACACCATTTCAAGCGGAATAATTTCTTTATATTTTTTGCTTAGTTCGTCGTAGTATTTCAAAACCAAATCCACCAAATCACTTCCGTCAATACCCCGAATTATTGGTGTGTTATCTAAATATTTTTGGGCTTTTTTCGTGTATCCAGACAAGGTTACAAAAACTCCATAGTCACCTTCTCGCATGGCTCCTTTAAGTGATTGGATGGTTGATTCTTTGATATCTCCATCTATGCTTTTAACCTGAACCACGATTCTGGGAGGCAATTCGTCTTTGTAGGCCGTGATATCTATGCCACTGTCCCCACCCTGGAACGACACAGAAGTCCGATAACCCATGGCTTGAAAAAGGTCTGCCACAAATTCCTCAAACTCAAAACCTTTCAGGTGTTTGCTCAACTCCTTGAGGACAAAATCCTTGGTCATTTCCTTGATGTCTTCAGCCGTGGCGGCAACCGTTTCGTCTTCCTCGTCCGCCAAAGCAGTTGCTACTTTAAAATTATCATCAATAGCTGCCAAATACTCGTCGGCATAGTTTTTAACCAAAAAGAAAGACATAGCAGATCCGATTTCATATAAAGCCCCTTGGGAAAACATGGTCCTAGGCAAATGCTTAATCCATTTTACTTTTCTCTGTTGCACATATTTCATGGCCTCAGGTCTATAAAAATAGTCACTCTCTACTTTTCCGATATTTACCTTACGGTCAATTTTCGAGGGATAAACGACATAATCTCCCACTTGGACCTCATGGACAAAACGATATAGCATACCTGCACTGGTGCCTATGGAGCCTTTTTTAGCCTCCGGATATGTGTTGGTATAATGCTCCTTGAAAGCCTCTCTTGAAGCCTGAATGTCTTGCAAGTTACCCATCTCATGCCAGCCTATGGCTATGACATTAGTCTGAAGAAATAGGTTGTCGTCCAGGGTGTGAATACCCCACAGTCTAACTTCGTCGTTGGTCATTATGCCGCCTCCTATAAATTAACTTTTCGAAATCCTAATATACTATTCCATATTTACAAATATACCTCATATTTGTATCACTGACAATTCACTCATTCTTCTTAAATGTCTCATAAAAAAAACCCATCCACCAACCTCACCCAGTCATTCTCCATATATTCCAAGTACAGCTTATCCATGATTTTCGGGTCATCTATGTCCAGCTCTATGCTAAGCAAGGCCTTTACAAAGGCCTCATAGTCCTGATCCATCATTTGCAGAATGAGATTCTTAAAGCCTTCGTAACACACATCACTTTTTCTCCTAAAAAATTTGTTAGCCCCATTCTTATGCAGTTTACCATGTATATCTGCACCATTATTGGCCCAGCTTAACTTAATGATGATTTTTCCGCATTCTTTTGCTTTTTCAGTAGCTTTTGTGTAATATCTTTTTAGGAGGATTGACCATGCTTCCACGCCATATTATTGCGAAAAATGAATTTTTAAATATCAGCATCATGGGCTATTACAACCGCGATTACATCGGCTATGGAAAGCCTGGTAATCCTGATTTTTTAAATGTGCTGAAAAACACCTTTGACAAGGAGTCTATGGTCAACTTGCTCGCTGCCAGAGATCAAGTTGTAGAGATACTAAAAAGAGACCTCCCCTATGTTATTACTGAGAAGAATATGCGAGATTGTTTAGTAATCTGTGTCCCCAGGGCCAAAGCCCACGACAGTTACAGCTCCGAACAATTAATGTTCATCGAGGCAGTATCCATGGCGGCTAAATTCCTTGAAAACGTCAATGATGGCACAAACTGTATTTATCGTATCAAAAACACTAAAACCACACATTTGCGATATGCTTCTGGTATTCCTAATGACGGTGATGATCCCTACCCAGGTATTACCAAAGATACTTGTTTCATAGATACAACTCGCATTAAAGGGAGAAAAATCATTTTGGTTGATGACATTTACACAAAAACCGTTAATATAGATGAGGACTGCATCCAGGCTCTTTTCGACAACGGAGCCGCCAAAGTCGTGTTTTATTCCATTGCATATACAAGGAGTAAGGAATGAGATTTTCCCGTGAGGCAACAAAAATTTTGACTGCTCTTGAACTGGGCCTTATAAAATCCAATGCAAACTTTTGGTCGTCTTTTGCTTACAAAAATGACTTGGACCGCCTGGCTGAGGAGACTCCCGGTTTCTCTGACATGTTTGACCGCCTTGAAACAGACTTGGCCGCCATAGACGACCAGGAGGGGATTATCTGCGCCTACGACCCGCATTTCCCTGTCATCAATAAAAATGTGAAAAACAAGAGCGAAAAACCCTTCCTTCTTTTTTACAAAGGTGACCCGGATCTTTTGACCGACCTAAATGATAATGTTGCTGTAATAGGGCTTACCGACCCCGATGACGATATCAAGCAAAGAGAGAGAGAGATGGTGAAAAGGCTTATGGCCGCCGGCATGACCATCGTTTCGGGCCTGGCCCTGGGCTGCGATACCATTGCCCATCAAACAGCCCTTGATTGTGGTGGCAAAACTTTAGCCATACTCCCTTCACCGATAAACAATATTTTTCCTGCAGAAAACAGGAGACTTGCTGAGAGTATAGTTGAAAAAGGTGGCCTGCTTGTTTCTGAGTATTATAAGGAACCTGTTTCAAGGTACGAAGCCATCAATCGTTTTGTAGAAAGAGACAGGCTTCAGGCCATGTTTTCCAAGGCGGTTATACTTACTGCCAGTTACCGGAAAAATGAGGGCGATAGTGGTTCCCGCCATGCCATGGAATCAGCCAGGAAATACGGGATTGCCCGCTATGTGATGTATAACGAAAAAATTGACAGAGATAATAAGCGCTTCGGCCTAAACCGGGACCTGGTTGAAGGTCTTGACCTTGAGCCGGCCCAAATCCTAACCCAGAGTTCGATTGATGAAATAAAATCACTTGTCAACACAGATTTAGATGCTTCCGATATGGTCAATAGAAATATCGAAAAGCAGTTATCCTTACTTTAAAATACCTCTACCGTGGCTACATTATTTTTTACTATTCCGCCACATATTATTTAGAGTCAATGCTTCGTAGTAAATCTACACACAGGATAGTTGCTACATCCAATAAATGGTCCATATTTGCCATGACGCGGAACTAATTGGCTTCCACATTTGGGGCAAATCCCATTATTAATTTTTGTTTTTCTAACATATGCATCTCTTTGTAAATTTGCAACATGTGTTTTCCTATTTGGGGGACTATCAATGTTAATATCTTTCAGTTTGTTAAATAATGTTTCAACCTCATATGCAGAAATATTAATATCGTTATATTGTTTTATTGTCCACAACAAAGACGAAGCTTTCACTATATTAGCTGAAGTTCTCACTTTTAAAACTGCTCTGTCTGAAAAAACAACGATTGATATATAGTTGATATCATTGAATTCTTTTAAAACATTTTTTAAGACTTGTATGTGACCGTAATTTTGTCTGATAGGATTGTATAAGCGTTCTTTCCTTTTATAGATTATTTGATACCAGTATTGACTGTATTCGCCTCCAATAATCCAGCCATGATAGTTCTTTGTTTCGATTACAAATATTCCATATGGCGATACTACTACGTGATCTATTTGTGTTGTTTGCGAACCAGCTTTAATCATTAAATTATTTATCACCTTATATTCACTTCTATCTAGGGATGATAAAAGAAAAGATACTTTTCGTTCACCCAATACCCCTTTTGTCACAGGAGATTTCATAACACATAATTGAATAATCATGAGTATAAATATGAGAATTATTAGTGCCTTCATTGTTGATTGCTCCTACGTTAAAGATTATTGCATTGTACTAACCATGGCTTACCATATTATAGCACATTGTATTCATCTAACCCTTTAAACAACATCTTATCTAGTTTATGATAAGCATAGCATCAATATGATAAACTAGAATAGTACGATACTATATATAATTGGCGCAAGAATCTATGCTACAGAAAATGAACTCCCATCGGTTTGAAATATTGAATTTATGATTTAAACAGTCGATAAATGTCTGTAGTAGGAAGGTTTAGAAATGTATCCCATGGACTACGAAAAACTAAGAAGAGATTTAATTCAATACCATCGACATGCCGGCTCAACCCGCCATATCCTTCCAGCCTTCGACTATCATTACCATGGCCAGGGTGTCCAGCTCGCAGTATTGAAGCAGGGCTTTTTGGATTTCGGTCCGCTCATAGTCAGACATTTCCTCAAACTGCAAGCGCGCATAGGCCATCATGGCCTCGCCCCCGTCCCGCAGTTCATCATTTTCGCTGAACAATATAATCTGCGATAATTCCTCGTTTGAATAGTCCTCAAACATCCTGGGCAGAAGCCTGTACGGATCCACAACCCGGCCATCTTCAAATTCCACCCACTTCCAATCCGTATAGTTTAAACTTTTTATCCCGTCTGCAGCACCGTAAATGGGCCGGCTGTATTTATTCTGCAGATATACGGAACTGTTGAGAATAGCCGGCAGGACGTATTTTATGGAGTTTGAGCCTCCTGTTGCAGGATCGTAATAATATCGTTTCGCAAGCTCCCACAGGTCTATCATGCTTCGGGCTCCTTCCCACTGATTATAGCTGCCCTTAACTGATTTTGTGATTGATTTTATAAACTCGCACAGCTCATCACGGTCTTCGATTTCGTTTTCATCCTCCATCAATTGCCTGTAAATTATATTCAGGTATGTGTTTTCATGGGGCGCATAGCGAAATATGCTGCCACTGTCACCTTCCAGCTCCTTTTTCAAATGCCTGATAAAATCGTAGTTGGGGAAAATCCCCGGGGCAGTGTTCAAATACTGTCCTCTGTGCTCAATGTTGCCGTTCTCCTCCATAATGTGGTGAGAGTACTGAAAAGCAATGCCCTCATAAGGCCTCCTGCCTTTATTGAAGGGTATGGCCGGCATGTAGGTTTCAAAATCTATGAAGTGCAGGGGATATGCCCAGCTACTCATTTCCCGCCTCATATTTTCTGCATCAAACCAGTGGCTACTGTCGTTTTCCCTGACTTTCTGAACCTGTATCCATTGACGCTGGCTTCTTGAAATCCCCGGCTTTGAATCGCCCGCAGGTGAAATGTCTTCAAGGACCAGGTCCTTCATTTTTATGCTTCCCCGTTGTATGAACTCATCTTTCTTTCGGCAATCCCAGATTTCCAGAACCGTAGGCTCTTCAAAATCTTCATCTTCCCATTTCAGGACTTCTTTCCAGCATTCTTTCAACCCGTTTTTTAACCCTGCCTTCTCTTCTTCCGCAGAAGCTGTGAACTCGCATTTCCCGCAGATTGATGCAATCTGCGGCGGGATTTTTACACCCTCTTTGTTGCGGCGGCCCAGATAATCCGCATATTCGGCGAAAGTCATATCTTTTTCTATACCGTAAAGTTCTTCATAAATCTGTTCACAGTAGCTGTCCACATTGACTGCACGCAAAACAGGCTCGGCCAGATCCTCATCGGTCAGTGATCCTTTTATGGCAACCTGTTTCCGGCCTGCCTCGTCTTTAACTACTTTGAATTTCTGGTGAAGGCCATCGCTTGGGCATTTTGACTGTTTGTCCACCAGCATTAAAAACGCCGTCACTTCCAAATCGGGGCGGGCCTTTTGCATCACGTATTTTTGAAATGCCACATCTGTCAGATATCGTCTCCAGTCGGAGGCGATGCTTCCGTTTTTGTTCAGGAATGTTTCTTCGGCTCCGTCTTTAATTGATTTGGCTTTCACTTCAATGAGCTGCAAACGATTTTTTTGTTTCACCAGAATATCTGCGCGAATGAAAAAATCTTTATATCGGATTGCTCCTTCATATATTGTAGCTTTCTCATTTTTCAGCAGTTCTCCGGTAGCTTCAAGGGATTCTTCGTAGTCCAGAGTATGAATATTTATCCCTCCGGAAAAGTAGCACTTCGCCAGTTCGCCCACCTGAAAACCGCCTTCCGCCAAGGCCAGCAAAAATGAATCTTCCTGCTTCTGGTTGGCATAGCTTTTATCAGTTGCATAATAAAGTTTGGTCGGGCAATCCATAGCTGTTATGAACAATGATTTAGTAAGGTATTTCGGTTTCATTCGCCTTTTACCTCACCCCGCCTTCTCCTCATCACCACAAACACCCCGGCAGCCGCCAGCAGGATCGCCAGTATTATTATCACATATAGCCACGTACCGCCACCGCCGGCTCCCTGCTCTTTGACCATATCCGACACCAGGGCATTGTCTATTTTTTCCGTAGTAATGATGTATTCCGACATGGTGTTGTTTTTATAAGTAACGACGCCGCCGGCTTCCACTGTCAGGTTTTCGGCAATCAGGGTAAACTGCCCAGTTTCCCCGTCGTATCTGTAAACATTCACTTTGGCACCTTCGCTTATACTTGTGGTGACAGAGAAAGTGGCCGTGCCGGGAAGCAGTCCGTGATGACCGAATGCAAAGGTGAAGCTTTCGCCTTTTCCGCCTGTCATGTCAAGCATTTTGTCCCCGTTAAGCGTCTGAGTACTGTAGCCGAAATCATACATTTCCATGTCGAATCCGATTTTGCTGTTCTCGCTTTTTACGCTCTTTCCCGTGAAGGAAATCAGCATGCCCTCCTGGGCAAAGTCCAGGTCGCCTCCGTTTTCCTTAAGTCCTGAGAAATATTTTCCCGTCACGAAAGTCCCGGTTGCTCCATTCAGTTCCACCAGGAATGAACCGCCTTTCTGCGAGGCCATCTCTTCAAGCAGACTGCCATAATCCAGAAAGCTGCGGCCTTCGTCCCAGGGGTTGGTGATATATTGATTCAGGTCTGCTATATTAAGGCCGCCTTGTATCGCCTCCGGAGCAAGGGGGGCCGTATATTTTTCGCGTATCAGACTTTCCAGCTCCGCCTTGATTTTCCCCGCAGTATAGTCGTCGAACTGATGATAGTAGTGATATTTGTTGCTTAAGGGTATGTAATTAACCAGCTCCTTTTGAATTTCAGCTTCAACGGCCTGCACTCTGGGCACGGAATGCCATCTGACAAAGGCGGATCCATCTACTGTGAAGCGATCCTCGGTATAAACATCCCTGTCATCGTCATAGCGCAGGGTAATTTTATTTGGCGGCGACGGCAGAACCAGTCGTATATCAGGGATTTCAGTCGGCAGCTTCAATGACACGCATGGCTCAAAGCCCAAGGGGTTGGATTCAAAGCTCAGAGGTTTTATGGGTGTCGGAGGCGGTATTATCGGTTTTATCGGATCAATCGGTATTATTGGTACAATGGGCGGGAGGCCCGGCTCTTCGGCCTCTTTCACAAGCAGACTGCAGGCCTGAGTATCGTAGCCCACGTCATTTTCTGCTTTAATCGTAAAATAATATGTTCCCGTTCCCACATCCGAGCCTATCGTAAGCACGCCGGTTTCTTCATCTATAAACACGGCTCCCGGCATGGGGAATTTTCCAGTTTTCATTAAAGACCAGTATATGGGTGTACTGCCCTTTGCTCTTATTTGTATGGTGGACAGCGGGTCTCCTGCCTTCCTTTCAAAATTATATCTGTGGCTTTCTTTCTCAATAATGGGAGGCGTCCTGCCGGGTTCCCCTGGTTCTTCGGGCTCAGGTACTTCCGGCTCTCCGGGTTCTTCCGGCTCAGTTACATCGGGCGGTGTTACCGGCTCTTCAGGCGGGGTTTCTTCCGGAGTGCCGGTGCCGGTTACAGTAAGTGTGAAAAGCTGAATGTCGGAAGGAGACGGATCATTGCCTTCATAAGGATCATTGTAGTCCCCTAAAAGATATTTTGACCATTCCTTGCGATCGTGAGATGGTGCGCCCGACCTGTCTTCTTCTGCTTTTATGGAGAATGTGTATTTTCCCGCTTTCATGCCCGGGGGAAAAGTCATCCTGCCATTCATTAAAGTTTGTCCTGTCGAAATACCCACACCCGGTGGTGCATCTATAAGAGTATACTTAAAGGGCTTATAGCCCTTTGCAGTCACTAAAAAACTGCCGCCTGTTTCCGCCTTAATTTCCGCATTGTCGGCGCTGGTTATTTTCACGGGATTTTTATGAGCCTGCCATACCCACTCCACGGTGACTTCCCTGGCAAACAGCGAGGTTCCCGTGGGATTTCCCTCTGCGTCAAGAATAGGTATTAGTTCCTGGCTTCCCGGATTCGAAGCAAGCAGCACATCCCCATAGGGTATAACTTCGTTCTCATATTTCCAGTTTCTGTCTAACTCCGGCATAAAATCCACGGTGGAAAATCCCTTCATTAAAAAGGAGAATTCTGAATCGGTAACCGTTCTGGTGCCCCCAGCATTGATTATCCACAGGTATTCATTGTATTTTACCTGGTCGATAATCTTTTCCCCCTCTTCAAACCTCTTGTATGAGCCGGGAATTTTTTCAATGGATCTGAAGAATTCTATAGGCACGGTGCTGCTCACATAACAGTTTACAGGCACGGTCACGCCACGATTATCCAGTATGAAATCATATCCGCCTGTATTTCCCCCGTGAACCTGAAATTCTTCATCAGTGTAAAAATCATCGCGGGTGTCGAACATGCCCAGAGAATCCGTCTGGACGATAGAATGGTATCCCGTGGGAACATGAGCATTCCATGTGTAGCTCTTATATGGCTTGACCCAAAGTGGGCCATAATCGTAATAAGCAGTTTCCCACTGATCTTCCGGACTTGCATTGGGAGGGGCCTCCCAGTTGATGATGCGGGCCGGCATGACCTGCCCCGAAACATAATTATTCCATGAGTCGGATACGTAAACAACAATCCTGTTGAAAGGCATTGTAGGTGTTGCGGTGTTTGTCAAATACTGTTTACCCTCAGCCTTGAAAACAAGGCTGACTTTGTCTCCGCTGAACAGCTCGACATCTTTACGGATGAACTCGCCTCTTTCATTGGTCTTTGTGAAGCCCGATGCGGGATAACGCCTGATTTTAGGATTGTTCCAGTCCTCTGGATTGTTGGGATTGAAGCTCACATCAGCCGGAACCACCATAACAGCATATTCTATATTTTTCGCAGGTTCAAAGCCACCTTTTCCGTCTCTTTTAAGCACACCACCCACACGGGCAGGCTTGACAAACACCTCCAGGAATTCCGCCTTGTATCCGGCGCTATTGGCTACCTGCTTTCTCACTATGGTGGGGCGCCAGTTAACAAGGTCAATATTTGAGCCCGCAAATTTTATAAATATATCAAGGATTCCGTAGAGTTCCACATCAAGCATATAGCCGTCCGCCTTGGCACGAATCCCCGCTCCCAGATAAGCCCCCGCTCCTGCCAGGTCAAAGCCGAATATCTCTATCCCTATCTCTGCGCCCACCTTGAGATAACCGTTGATTTCTCCGGCAAGATCAAAGTCGCCGTCTGTTTTGAAATCCCTGTTGCAGAATCCGTGAACGCTGGTGGGGATATAAAGGACAGTACCTCCACGGGCGCCGATTTCTGCATAGGCATATTCCCTTGCCTCGATTTCCAGAGTCAGGCTGCCGTCCAGGCCTACTATTGCATAAATTCCGCCTCCTATTTTGCCGATTTTGGGTATGCTGACACCGATGGCAAACAGAGGAATCTTTATCGGCAGATTAACATTGGAATCATCCATTTCGATGATAAGATATGATTCTTCCGCCATGCTGACAGCAAATTTATAACCGTCATTGCAGGTGTAGCGGGCCGTCAGGTCAATATTGTCTATGCCTATGCCGCCGCTGACTTTAACGGTTAAACCTTTTCCGTCGCCTAATTTTGCGTTGAGTTTTTTATCTTTAAACTGAAAAGAAAACTGGGGGCTGGCTGAAATATACTTGAAGCCTTTTAGGGAATCGCCGAAAGCCAATTGCGTCATGTCTCCCGGCTTTACAAGAGATGACTCTACTCCCGGAGCAAATCCTGTAATGTTCGCGCTGTTCAGGCGAACCGTTTCACCTTCGGCTCCCCCCAGTGTGAAATCCTTGAGAACTTCATGAATCTGGGGTCTTTCCACACCGTAGGTGCCGGCAAGGGAACCAAGCTGTTTGGCCAGTTCCGCATCTTTTGTATGGACTCCGCTAATCTCGGTTTCTCCGGTAACTTTGAAGGCCGTCAGGCTGGATGAATCGACGACAATGGAGCCTTCTTTAATGGACATTCCTTTTTTGGCGGCAGCTGCATCCAGCGCCTTTTTCGACACATAACCGCCTTTTTCAATGATGGAACTTGGAAGCAGTTTTTCCTTATTACCCGTCATGAGCTGGCCGGCTGTCGCCAGACTGGCCGTGACAGAATTGTCAACCTCAATTACACCGTCAGCCAGCTGGTAGGTGACCTGGGTAAAAGCGGCCGGTTCGGTGCCTGCCGTAAATTGTAGCCATTCCGCCGTAGGCTCAATAAACTCGTCTTCATAAGGAGGATCTTCCAAGTAACCTGTACCGGATGCTGTTATTTCCGGCGCAAACGAAAGGAATATCAAGCTTACAGTCAGCAAGACAGAAATTAGCAGATTACTTTTTTTCATCTCGGTTTTCTCCTATATCCTATATCCGCTTTGGTTTTCTCCTATAGCTGCATTAGCTATTTTTTTCTCATTTCTTCCTTATGTGAATCGTGGTCCCGGACTTGAACCGGTCCACGGTTTCCGGATTCTGGTTTTTCCGTACCACCACCGAAACTTCATAACCGCCTTTTGAACCTGACAGCTGGACATAGCCCAGCAGGTTTTGCCCGCTGAAATCGGCTTTGTTCCCCTCCTGCTTAAGTCCGTCAAACTTGCTCATCTTTTTTTCGTAATACTCAAATACATTTTCAGGCGCATCTTCTGAATAAAAAATCAGATCCGTCTCGCTTTTGGTGTAGCTGACACCAATCAACCTGCTGGAATCCTTTTTATAGATGTCGATAAAATCGTATGAAAAAATGCTGTCAAAATCAATACCTTCATCTTCTGTTACTATAGCCGGAAACTTCATTACTATTTCTGTTGTGTATTGTACCGGCTTTCCGCCATCGTCCGTCAATGTCCGTTCTTCGTCTTTGATAGTAATCTTGCAGTCATGGCCCGACATTGTGCCCTCCACAACAAATTCTTTATCGTAGCCGTGAGCATATGGATCCTGTGTTTCTCCTTTATAATACTCGGTCAGATCCTGCACGGATTCGTTGCTCAGGAGATGAATTTCGTATTTGGCTTTATTGAAATTACCGCCGGACCAGTCTGTGGCCAAACTCCAAAGTTCGATTTCTGTGTTGCCAGGCAGTTCAAAGTTTTCGACCAGTTTTGCGGGCGGCTTGTCCACGCTGACTTCTGATTTTGCGGGGCCGGTTTTCCCGCTTTCTTTGTCGTTGTCCTGATTTGAGGCATCGCCGTTTTTGTCTGCGTCTTCGCTGTTTTCAGCATTCGTGCCCTGCGTCTTGCCTGAGCCGTCATTATCTGCTTTGCCTCCGCATGAAACGAAGCCGAGCATGACGACTAACAGGATAAGCATTAATGCTACTGCGCTTTTAAAAGAAATATCTACATCGCTGGGATTCATTTCCCTGAATTTAATGTTTTTGAAATTCATTTGTCCACCTTCTTTCCTATTTAAATACTGGTGGCAGATCCCTATAATATCGCTTATGTATTATCGTCTGATTTGGTTTAATTATATTATTTATATTATTGATTTGATTCAATTATATTACTGTCGGAATATTCAGTCAATTAGCATATTGTTGCAGCACCTTGAAAAAATTGCATTATTTTATATGACAAAAAGGCATAGCCGCACGATTTGCGGCTATGCCGGGTAATTTTTCTGCCTTGATATTTTCGTGAGATCTGCTGTTACTTGGTTGCGGCGTCCAGGGCCTGCAGGCAGTCCCAGATGATGTCTTCGGGATCTTCCAATCCGACGGAAATGCGGACCAGACTCTTGGAGAAGCCTGCATCTATCATTTCTTCGTCGGTATAAGTGGAGTGGGTCATGGAACCGGGATGCTGAATCAGGGTTTCGCAATCTCCCAAGCTTACAGCAAGTGTACAAAGCTGCACATTGTTCATCATGGCTTCTGCTATTTCCGGGCTTTCCAGATCAAATGACACCATTCCGCCGCAGTCTTTCAGCTGTTTTTTGATGACTGCTGCGTCCTTGTGTGTTTCAAGCCCGGGGAAATACATGTTTTTAATACGAGGATCCTTGGCCAGGGCCTCCGCTACGATTCTTGCGTTCTCGCAGTGCTTTTTCATGCGAATTGAAAGGGTTTTCAGTCCTCTGTTGATGAGGAAGGCTTCCTGTGCACCCAGCACCGATCCGGTCAGGTCTTTCAGGCCCACACCCTTAATAGTGGCCATCAGCTCCGCCGAAGATGCCGAAAAGCCCGCGATCAGATCTCCATGGCCGTTTAAGTATTTTGTGGCACTGTGAACCACAATATCCGCTCCAAACGACAGAGGTTTGCACAGCAGCCCTGTGGCAAAGGTGTTGTCTACAACGACCAGGCAGTCCGGATTGGATGCGTGGGCCATTTTGGAAACTTCCTCAATGTCGGTAACTTTCAAGGTGGGGTTGGTAATGGTTTCAAAATAAATGATATCGGTTTTCTTTTCCAGAGCCCTTTTGACGGCATCCAGATCTGTCGTGTCTATGAATTCCACATCGATGCCAAACTCCGGCAGCTTGTGGGAAAACAGGGCAAAGGTGCAGCCGTACAGGGCTTTGTCAGCCACCAGGCGGCTTCCTGCTTTCAGGAAAGTAGTTGTCGATGCCGAAATTGCACCCATTCCGGAAGAGAATGCACAGGCCGCTTCAGCCCCTTCCAGGAATGCAATCTTTTCTTCTATCTGGGTCAGTGAGGGCGATCCTAATCTGCTGTAAATATAGCCTTCTTCTTTTCCCGCAAAACGGGCAGCCCCCTGTGCCGTGCTCTCAAACTCAAAGGTTGACGTCTGGAAAATCGGCAGCTGCAAAGAGCCGTAGGGATACATTCCGTGTTTCTCTCCGTGGATAATTCTGGTCTCCACGCCAAATTCTCTTTTACTCATCTTTCTCTCCTTTTTTTATGGCATCTAAATACTCGCCGCAGCTTGGCCGCAGCAATATCTGCTGTGGCTCGGCGCTGTCAAATTTGTCACAGCTTGGCCGCAGCAATACTTCCTGATTAAATTATATGCCTAAAGGTGGGCAATCTCAAGAGCAAATTGACCCTGGGCAACCTGCTCGGTTTGGCCGGCACGTGCGTTTGGCCGGCACGTGCGTTTGAGAGAGATGTGAATTTTGGCCAACCTGGTCGGTTTGGGAGAGATGTGAATTTTGGCAAACCTGGTCGGTTTGGCCAAAATTGCAAGTTATGCTAGGGCGCCCTGCATAACTATTCGCGCTTTCGTCGCGTATACACCATTATGCGCATATGTATGCATTTTTCGCCGGAGAAACGGCGAAAAATGCCACATAACTTGAAAATTTGGCCAAAATCGCGAAAAAAGCTCGTGTGAATAAAATCCGCTTAAAAAATCTGAGCGTAAGAAACCCAAGCGGAAGGGCTTAAGCAAGACACCTACTTACCGAATTGTTTCAGTATCTCATCCCTGATCTGGAAAAAATCTTCCCACACGATATAATCAACGCCGGCTTTGTCCAAAAGTACAGTCAGCTTATCCCTGGCGAAAACCAGGTCGGATGCCATGGCCATGCGCACATCGGTGTGGCTGTCGCCGGCGCAGATGGCCGTGTTATAATCGTACAGGGCCATTATTTTCGTTTTTTCCATCAGGTCGCCTTTGTCTTCAAAGGGCGATACAAGTTTTATGAAAGGCCCGGAAAGGTCCACATCAACGCTGTGAACATCCAAAAGCTTATCTCTATAAGGTGCAAGCTTCTCCTCGATGCAGGGTTTGAGACCGCCGGAGATGACAACAACAGGGATTCCGGCCTCCTCCATGGTATCCAGGAGTTCTCTGAAGCCGGGCCGGATAGAAATTCCCCGCACGTATTCTTCAATTTCCGCAAACCTCTCGGAAGGAACGGTGCCGAAGCCCATGTGCAGGGCTTCGGCCAATGTAATCTTGCCTTCCAGCATCTCCTGAAGTTTTGAGTTGTAGAGGTCAGGATCTATGGTCCTGCGCATGCTGCCTTCCAGGGTTTCCTCGGAAGTTATGGTTCCGTCGAAATCCAGAAACAAGATTTTATCGTACATAGAATGTTCCTTTCGTTATTTCATCAGGTCGAAGTTTTTCAGCACATCGGGGCTAAGCATGGCTGCCATTCTGGCAAGTTCCTTGTGAGTTTTGGCATATTCAATCAGGTCGATACCTTCCACGGCTGCATCTATTGCCTGACGCATGGATCTGGCTCCTGCTTCACTGCCGTCGGGATGGCCGTGAACACCGCCACCAGCGGCCAGAATGATATCAGTTCCAAGATCGTCTATTAGGTTCTTCACTACAAGCTGGGTGGTACCGCCGGAGCAGGCATACATCATGGGTTTGATGTGCCACCAGGCTTGAGTGAAGAATTTGAAGCTCCTGTAAAATACTTTGTAGGGAACGGGGAATTTGCCCCAGGGATGTCCGTTAATCTGGAAGTCGCCGCCTGCCAGTCTGGTGAATTTGCCGATTACAAGAGGTGCTGAAACTCCCGTGTAGGTGGAAGACGCGTAAGCGCCTGCATAGTCAACATGGGCCAGGATGGGAACATTGATGTTGGGGTCTTCCGCCAGCATCTGCAGGGCACCGTGGCCTGCGGTGTAGGTGTTCACCATAATGGAGTTGGCACCGTATTCTATGGCCCTGTAGGCATTGTCTTTGATCCTGTCCATGGAGTCGGTGATGTTTACCGAATACAAGGTGTGCTCACCGGTTTCCTCATAAACCTGCTTTTCCTTGGCCATGAACTTGGTGACCCTGTCCTTGAGCGGGCAATGGGCTCCGTCGGCAATGAGAAGCTCGTCGTCCTTAATTATGTCAACACCGCCCTTTGCCGCATTATAGAAAATCTCAGCCCCTTCATCGGGAGTCCAGCCTATGTTCGGCTTGATCATGGCATTGAGCAGAGGACGGTCCTTAACGCCCAGAACTTCCCTGATACCTTCCACGCCGAACTTGGGCCCCTGGAATCTTTCAACATATTTTTTCGGGAAAGCACAGTCAATAAACTTGACCATGCCTGAGGCTGAAATGTTGCCGAACATTGTTGTCAGCATCATGGGGAAGTCATCTCCCAGATTGGATATGGGAATGGCCATCTGGATGATATACAGGGGGGGCAGGTCTTCAACAAAATCGCTGCCCCTGTCGGGCACTTCATATATGGCCACTATTTTGGCTCCGAACTTGCGGGATTTTTCCACAGAATCGGCTCCCACCTTAATCCAGGTGCCTGTCGTCTGCTCGTCGGCTATGGCCATGGCCAGTTTTTCTATACTGCTGGTTTTTATCCTCACCTGATAGGTTCCGATAATATAGTCATCTGAAAAAGCCACCTCGGGAAATGCATGTCCCAAATTCACATCATCTAATTTACGAATCATTTTTCGACCTCCGTTTTCGTCAAAATTTCGCAGAACATTGTAGTCTGCTTCTTAATATTTATTTTTCAATATTTCTGAATACCTCTTCAAAGGCTGTCAGTGTTTCCTTAATGGTATCGTCATTGTCAGCCATGCTGGTATAAATCCTGCTGCCGGCAAGGGTGATGACACCGTTGGCTGTAAGTGCGGCGCCAAATTCTTCAATGTGGTGCTGCCTTTGGGGAATCTTTGTGAAAATATCCGGGTCTTTTACAGACAGGTACATGACCCCCGAAACTTCAAAGTGTACTATGGAACCCAGATTCCATACCACAAAAGGCAGATCGTATTTATCTATGAGCCCCTGAATTCCTGATGTCAGTTTGTCTCCGTTCTCGCCGGCTTTAACAGCTGCGTCGGTTGCTATAATTTCCTGAAGTGCAAAATACCCTGCGGCGCAACTTAATGGATTGGCAGTCAGTGTCCCGCCCACATAGGCGCGCTTCTTTCCTGCTTTCACTCCCGCCGCCATGCAGCTCATGATGTCTTCCCTGCCTCCAACACCGCCGGCCATGGGGAATCCTCCGGAAACGATTTTGCCGAATACGGTGAGGTCGGGCTTGACGTCAAAGAAACCTTGAGCTCCGCCCGGTCCGACCCTGAAAGCCGTAACAACTTCATCGAATATCAGGAGAGTGTCGAACTCATCGCAGAGCTCCCTGACCTGCCTGCAATAATCAAAATGAGCTATTCTGGTTCCGCTCTCCGGTCCAAAGGGTTCGATGATAACAGCGGCAGTTCCTCCCTCCTTTTCGTTGGCCTCAAGGGCGGCCCTTAGCGATTCTATGCTGCCGGGATACCACTCACCTGTATTTTTCGAAGCATCAGCCGGTATGCCATGGGCTTCAAAAGTTTTTGTATATGGAATGTGGAGGCTGTAAACCAGCTGATCGCTCCAGCCGTGATAGGCCCCGCCTTCCTTCAGAATCTTTTCCTTTCCGGTGAAAACCCTGGCCAGTCTGATGGCTGCCATGTCGGCTTCGGTTCCGCTGGCAAAGCAGCGATACTGTTCAACCCAGGGCATACATTCGTTAATGAGTTTAGCCAGCTTCAATTCATATTCGTGGAAGAGTCCCGTTACCGGGCCGTACTCCTTAATGGCTTCAACAACTTTGTCGGTTACCGGCTTGTAGTTGCTGCCCAGAAGTGTGGGCCCGCCGGCCTGAAGATAGTCCACATAACGGTTGCCGTCAACGTCGTACAAATACGGCCCCTCTGCCCTGTCTATGGCCAGGGGAAAAGGATAGTTGAAGGCCAGGTTATGCTGGACACCCCCCGGAATGTAGCCTTTTGCCTCATCATTTAAGGCCTTGGATTTCTTGCACTTTCCCTCGAAATAAGCCAGATACCGCGCCATGGCTTCAGGCTTGATATTGTAGAGATCCTCCTTTAACAGAGCATCCATCTTTTTGTTGACCAGATCCACATCGGGCCATTTTGATACACCGTAAGCTTTTTTCATTCAATTCACCTCACTGTAAAAAAACTATTGTTTGCTTAATTTTTCTTCTTTTGACAAAAGCATGAGCACTATGGCCAAAGCGGAAATTACAGCCAAACCCACCATAACGGCAGTATGGTTTCCTCCCATAAGAGATGCCAGACCCAGGAAAATCACTCCGGACACGTTGCCTGAAAACATAAGCAGACCTTCGCTGGTACCCTCCGATGTGGGATAGGCCGCCTCTGCCGCAAAGGTTAAAATGACCGGGGCGCTGCCTATAGTGAAGAAGCCGTAAAGCACAGCCGCAAGGAGCATGCCTTTAAAGCCACTGAAAATGATGAAGGATAAAATACCCAGAAAGCCCACAAAGTTGGCGCCTATCATGTAGGGAAGCCGCCTGTGGCGCTTGTCTTTATCTGAAAACATGGAAATCACAAAGCTGCCGATGATGCCGGTAAAGAGGACCAGAACGCCGACTATGCCTGCATCGGTGGAGCTGACCGAACCGCCTGTCATAGCCACTATCAGAGGTTCTATCATGGTGAAAAAGGTATTGAAGACCCCCAGCAGGCAGAAAAACATGGCCACGCTTAAGAGAAAATTTTTCTTCTGAAATGCAGTTTTCATGCCTTTTTTGAAGTCCACTCTCACGGCTTCCTCCTCGCTCATGGGCGGTGTGGGGGGTTTTTCCCTTGCCAGTATCAAAAACAGAGCTGCTGCTATGGCAGCCACAAAACCGTAGGCCATCAGGATTCCCTTAATTGACACTCCGCTTTCCAGCAAAATTGGGGTGATGAGCAGGCCTGAAGCTATGCCCAGATAGTTGGCCAGAATACCCACCCCGTTGGCTGTGGCTCTTTCGCTTTCGGGAAACCATTTTCCCGCAACCAGACCCGGAGCATTCAAGATGAAAGGCTGAGCTACTGCAAAACCCACGGTCACCGTCAATACTAAAGTATAGTTGTCGCCCAGGAAACCTCTGGCAAGACCGCATACACCTGTAAGCAGTGCGCCGAAACCCACGGCTTTTTTAAAGCCCCACTTTTCAAAGGCTGCCAGGGAAGGGATGGACAGCACAATCATGCCGATCATGAATATGATGGATAAAAGGCTGATTGCATTTTCCCCTTTCACAGGGTCCGTGAAATTATAGAAGTGCCAGGCATCTGTGGTAATGGCGAAAAATGTCGCCCACATAAGCTGGATTACTGCCGTTATAAGGAGATAGACGCCCAGGACCACCCAGCGATAGGGATAGATCTTAATCTCCCCTCCGGCCTTTTCCATTTCTTCTGTCAAAATCAACACCTTCTTTCGGGTAATTTTTATCTTTTTCAGGAAGTCAGCACTTTTCGTTCAGTGCCGCAAATGATTTTTTGTTGTCTTTGTACAGGTTTTTAAACACGGGGAAGATTTTGTCGTAAACCGCTGTGTTTTCCGGATTGGGCCTGAAGGTTTTTTCGACTTTTATGATGTCTTTGATATCTTTGATGTCATCAATAAGGCCGAAACTGACTGCCATAAGACCGGCAGCGCCTACGGTTCCCACATGTCTTGGATTTTCAATTATCTCCACTTCCCTGCCTATCACATCGGCCAGCACCTGGGAAATATATGAGGAAATGGCGCTGCCGCCGGTGAACCGCACCGGTTGATTTGTTTTGAAGGTTTTCTCCGTGGCTTCCAGCATCCAGCGCATGTGCATGCAGACACCTTCAATTACGGCTTTCACAAGATCGCTGCCTCTTGTTGTGAGTCCCAGGTTGAAAAATACACCTCTGGCGTTATGGTCTTCGAAAGGACACCTGTTGCCGTGCATCCAGGGGGAATAGACTACGCCATTGCTGCCTGCGGGCGTATCTCTTACATAATCAATGAGGCCATCGTAGTCCATATCCGGCAGGTCAATGCGTTCCTTGACCCATTCCATACATTTGCCTGAAGTTTCGAGTTCTGCAATATAGCAGTAGGTTGTGGGGTCCGCCCCTACCAGGGCTCCGATAACATTTCCCAGGTCCAGGTGCAATCTATCAACAGTGGTGCAGACCCAGCCTGAAGTCCCTGAATAGAAGTTGGCATCTCCCACTTCCAGGCACCCTGCACCCACCTGGCACAGGCTGACATCGCTTCCACCTGAAAATACGGGAATGCCGATGGCCAGACCCAGATGTTCTGCCGACTCGGGCAGCAAATCCCCGACCTTGTCCGTGGACTCGCAGATTTCAGGCAGGTGGTCCATATTGATCTTGAAAATCTTGCAAAGCTCCTGACTCCAGGCACCTTTCTTAACATCATAAAGGAAGGTGGCGCTTGCCACGTCTTTGCTGACTTTCATAAAGCCCGTAGCCCTGTTGGTAAGATATTCTTTGGCATCCAGCCATTTGTAGGTTTTTGCGTAAATCTCAGGCTCATTTTCCTTTACCCAGTGATATTTCCATATCGGATCCTTGGCACTTGCGGAAACAAGTCCCGTAATACGCAAAAAGCGAAAGACCTTGTACAAATTCAGGCCTTCCACTTGTATTCCGTGTTTCATGTATCTTTTGAATTGTTCGCCGGCCCTTGTATCCATGCAGCTCATGGACCTTCTCAGGGCGTTTCCCTTTTCGTCGACCATGACGAGAGTCTGCATCTGGGAGCAGAAAGAAATACCTTTGATTTCATCTTTGTCAGTACCGGTTTTTTCAAGCAGGCGTTTGGTGCTTTTGCCCATGGCTTCCCACCATTCTCCGGGATCCTGCTCGACTCCGCCGCCCTCCATGAAATGCAGGGCGTAAGGTTCTACGTCACCTTCAATAAGCTTTATGCTCTCCTTTTCCGAAATGTGAAACATGCATGCTTTCAGGCCCGTTGTTCCAATGTCGTAGGCAATGACCTTCATATCACCATCTCCATTTCCGCAGCGCTTAAGATTTTGAGATTACCTTAAGCACCGTCTTGCAATTGCAATTATAATCGATTATGATATAATTGTACTTGAGTATAAATTTAGTGTCAAGTGCAAATTATCTAAAATTTCAACTTCTGCCGGAGTTGAAAGGAGCCGCCGAAACTGTTATATAAAATATAATATGAGGTATAATAGTTTTATGATTACAAACAGACGGGAATTAAACAAAATCAACAGCAGGAAACGCATCCTGAAGGCTTCAAGAATCCTCTTCACAGAGCTGGGCTATGAGGAGACCATGATGGAGGACATAGCCGAAAAAGCGGAAGTGTCCAAGGGGACCATCTACAATTATTTCCCCAACAAGGAAAGCCTGCTCATAGGAACTGCGGATGAGGTGCTGGAAAGGGTTAAGGAACTGGCCGACAACCACAGCCATGTAAAAATCAGCAGTCTGGACAAGCTCAAACTGGTGCTGCTGGAAATCATCTCTGCCTCAGTGGATTATCTCAGCCTTTCCCGGCGCATAACTTTTTTAAATTCCGTGGAAGACAGCCCCCTCTTTGCGACCCGTAAAGAAATGCTGGCAATATTAAGGCAGCTTGTTCTTGAAGCCCAGAATGAAGGGCATTTGGATGCCGAAGGCAGAGTGGATGATATTGTGGACCTGATTATGGGTATATACCTCATAGCGCTCTTTGAGTGGTCTCACATCGACAAGTACAGCCCGGAGTTTCTGGAAGAAAAGTTTGATAGATTTTTCAACACTATTTTGAAAGAATTTTTGAAGGAGTAAGATTTGAAAGAAAACCAAAACAAAGATTCAAAACTGTTTGTCTGTCCTCCGTGAATATTTATTTACCTGCTCGTGCTGGCAGGGACAGGCATTTACAAGTTGTTCCGTAAGATTTTTCCCAAAAAAGAAGATGTGGACCAATTCGCAGAGAGCGTTGAAAACAGTGGGGAATAGCCCTTGGCTACTCCCCACTTTCTTATTTCATATCAGAACTTCCAGTATTTCTTCTTGTGTCAGGCTACCAAAATAATTTTTCAAGCCAGGGCTGGATGTTGCCGGATCTCCTTCACTGTAAATTTTCAAAAACTCTTCCAGTTCCTCCCTGTCATACCTGTGGCCGATTAATTTAGCGGCAAAATCCTCGGTATCCAAAGTGCTTAAAAAATCTCCATAGAATTTGCATTCTTTAATGAGGCCATCTTTTACATTCAGAAAAACTCCCAGTTTTCCACCGGAAAAACGCTTTTCGTTCCTGTAATTGAAGGCGGGGGAAGTGCCGTAGTTCCATTCCCAGGAGGCGAACTTTTCTTCGGCCACCTGCTTTACTATTTCCAGCTCGTGTGGCTTGAGTACTATTTCCTCACTGTCGCCTGCCAGGCCTTTTTGTATCAAGTTGCGGAATTCATCAACATTCATATCCTCATCCAAGAATTCCCTGATGTTTGCCACCCTGCTCCTGATTGACTTGATGCCCTTGGATTCGATTTTATCGGCGGACACATTCAAGGCTTCGGCCAGGTCGTGAATGTTCACATCAAAAAGCAGAGTTCCGTGCTGGAGAAATCTAGTTTTGTAAAGTCTCTGAGCGTTTCCGGAAATCTTCCTGTCATGAGCAATGATATCGTTTCTGCCTAGCAGCATAGCGGGTATGCCGAGATCTCCCAGAACTTTTATGATAGGCCTTGCAAATACGGAAAAATCAGTGCCTCTTACGGGGTCCACTCTGGAAATAAAGGAAAAATTTAGGTTGCCAAGGTCATGGTAAACGGCTCCGCCCCCTGAAATCCTCCTGACAACCTTTATGCCTCGTTCTTTAATAAAGCGACTGTTAATTTCCTCTAAAGTGTTCTGGTTTTTACCTATGATTACGGCGGGTTCATTTTGCCACAGGAAAAAATAGTCTTCTCCCGGGTCCACGTTCATAAGACAGTATTCTTCCAGGGCAATATTAAAATATGGGTCTGTGCTGTTGTTTATTAAATATCTCATTTTTTGTGTAAGGTGTGACAGGGGGACAGCCCTTTTGACATATCAGCAAAAAGATGTCAAAAGGGCTGTCCCCCTGTCATTAAACTAACTGATACCTGAAGATCAAAGTATATTCGCCTTTTCTCTCTTTGATATCTGCCTTTAAAATTTTAACTTTGGCTTCTGAAAGTTGCAGGAGGACTTCCTTTGTGCCGTCCATACCTGCAATATATCCTTTCACAGCTTCTGCCTCTTCAGCTTCCAGATCTACCCTGACACCCCACGGGCCGGCTATTACAGCTGCCGGGTCTCAGGTATCACAGGCGCTTTCGGCTCTTTCTTTCAAAGATGCTTCGATGACAGCCTTGAAAGCTTTATCATAGTCTTTATCTTCTGCAAACATTATTCATTCTCCTTCTGCCATCTGAGCACCGGGTTTCTGGCCGCCAGAGCCTCATCTATCCTTCTGACAGGGGTATTGTGAGGTGCTGTCTTCAATATTTCCGGATCTGTTTTGGCCTCTTCGGCTATCTTTATCAGAGCCTCTATGAACTCATCCAAGGTTTCCTTGCTCTCAGTCTCAGTGGGTTCAACCATCATAGCCTCGTTAACTATAAGCGGGAAGTAAATCGTCGGCGGATGGTAGCCGTAATCCAAAAGGCGTTTGGCCACATCCAGAGTCGTGACCCCGTTGCTTTCGCCTTTTAAACCTCCCAAAACAAACTCATGCTTGCACAGGGTGTCCATAGGCAGTTTATAGTATTCCTTCAGCCTGTGCATCATGTAGTTGGCATTTAGAGTGGCCATTTCACCGGCCTCCCTGATGCCCTCGGCACCCATGGCCAGGATGTAGGCATAAGCTCTTATCATCACTCCCACATGACCGTAAAAGTTTTTCACCTTGCCAATTGAAGCCGGCCTGTCATAATCCAGATAATATCTGTCCCCGTCTTTTTCCACAACGGGAACGGGCAGATATTTAATCAGGGATTCCACAACTCCAACAGGACCCGATCCCGGACCGCCGCCACCGTGAGGGGTGGAGAAAGTCTTATGGAGATTATAGTGAATTACGTCAAAGCCCATATCTCCCGGCCTTGCCACGCCCATGATGGGGTTCATGTTGGCCCCGTCATAATAAAGCAGTCCGCCTGCTTCATGGACCAGGTCAGCAATTTCCTTGATATCCTTTTCGAAAAGCCCCAGTGTATTTGGATTGGTCAGCATAAGGCCTGCTATTTCGTCGCTTAAAACTTCCTTAAGGCTTTCAATATCCACCAGACCGTTTTCTGTAGATTTAACTTCTATCATTTCATAGTTGACCACTGCCGCGCTGGCGGGATTTGTGCCGTGAGCCGCATCGGGAACTATGATTTTATTTCTTTTGGTGTCTCCTCTTTCCTCGTGATAGGCCTTGATTATCATGAGGCCTGTCATTTCTCCGTGGGCTCCCGCCGCCGGCTGAAGAGTCATTCTGGACATGCCGCTGATTTCAGACAACATATAGTCCAGCTCATACATCATGGCCAGAACTCCCTGAACCGTTTCCTCGGGCTGATAGGGATGAAGACCGGCAAATGAGCTGAGTTCCGAAACATCCTCGTTAACCTTAGGATTATACTTCATGGTACAGGAACCCAAAGGATAAAATCCCGTGTCGACCCCATAGTTTTTGTTGGACAAAAGTGTATAGTGCCTTACCACATCCACCTCGCTGACCTGGGGAAGTTCGGGAACCTTGTCCGACAGCAATGCAGCCGGGATGTAATCTTCCAGAGCCTTTTCCTCCACATCAAGCGGTGGCAGTGAGTATGCACTTCTTCCTTCTTTTGAAAGCTCGAAAATCAATTTATCATATTTTTTCATGAATACACCTCCATCAGGGCAGCCAGGCGGTCGATTTCTTCCCTGGTCCTCTTTTCCGTCACGCTGACCAGGACGCCGTTTTCAATGCCGTAATCTTTGGACAGGTCATAACCGCCAAGAATGCCGTTGTCAAGGAGATCTTTGTTTACCTTAGCAGCATTGCTTTTCCCTATGATAGCAAATTCCTTGAAAAAGGGTTTGTCAAATGCCGGTCTGTAAGTACCCGCTTCAGTAAGTTTTTTCATTGCGTAATGGGATTTGGCCAGGCACTGCTTTGCCACTTCCTGCAAGCCTTCTTTGCCCATTACTGTCATGTAAATAGATGCGATAAGGGCGTTTAGGTTCTGGTTTGAGCAGATATTTGAAGTGGCTTTGTATCTTCTGATGTGCTGTTCCCTGGCCTGGAGGGTAAGCACAAAAGCTCTTCTGCCGTCCACATCCAGAGACTGGCCCGCTATCCTTCCCGGCATTTTCCGCATCAGCTTCGTGTTGGTAGCCATGAAGCCGAGATAGGGGCCACCGTAGTTAAGGCCATTGCCAAGGGATTGCCCGTCTCCGACTGCAATATCAACTCCCCATTCGCCCGGCTTTTTCAGAATGGCCAGGGAAATTGGATCCACTGAGCTTATCAGCAGGGATTTGTTTTCGTGGGTGAGTCTTTCTATATCCGTCAGATCCTCTATAACTCCGAAAAAGTTTGGTGTCTGTACCAGGACTCCCGCCACATCGTCATTCAGCAGGGCTTTCAGCTGCTCTACATCGGTGTGGCCGTCAGCCATGGGGATCTCCACCATTTTAATATCCCTGAAGTGCATATAGTTTTGCAGGACTTTTCTCGTTTCCGGATGGATGGTTTCCGATACTAGAATCGTATCCCGCCTGGCACTGTCAACTGCCATAATAGCTGCTTCCGCGGCGGCTGTTGCGCCGTCATACAGGGAGGCATTGCTGACTTCCATACCTGTAAGCTCGGTAATCATGGTCTGATATTCGAAAATGACCTGCAGTGTGCCCTGGCTGATTTCAGGCTGATAAGGAGTGTATGCTGTGTAAAACTCCGACCTTTTAGCCAGATGATGTATAAGGGAAGGAATATAGTGGTCGTAGGCGCCAGCACCCAGAAAACAGACCAGGTCTTCGGTCGATCTGTTCTTTTCGCCAAGGTCCCTGAATTTGCTGAAGATTTCCGGCTCCGATAGGCCCTTGTTCAAAGCCAGCCTGCCTTGGAGTTTCAAACCTTCGGGAATGTCATCGAACAAATCTTCCATGGACCCAAGGCCTGCGGTTTTCAGCATTTCTTTTATATCAGCCTCGGTATTCGGAATATATCTGTGCATGCTATTCCTCCTCTTCGCAGAACTTTATGTATGCTTCCTCATCCATAAGGCTGTCAAGTTCTTCAGGATCATCCATTTCAATGGTGACTATCCAGTTTTCGAAGGGTCCCTCATTCAGAAGCTGCGGTGCATCTTCCAGTTCTCTGTTTACTTCCACCACTTTCCCCGAAACCGGCAAAAATGAATCGGAGGCTGCTTTTACCGATTCGACAACGGCAAATACATCTCCGGCGCTGAAGTACTCATCCTCTTCAGGAAGTTCCACATAGACGATTTGTCCCAGGGCATGCTGGGCGTAATCCGTAATCCCAACCTGGGCCATTTTGCCGTCTGCTTTAACCCATTCGTGATCCTCTGTGTAAAAAAGTCCTTCAATAGTAATCATTTCTCATACCTCCGAAAATCATTTTTTGTATCTTTTGCTATAGAATTTTTTACTTACTACTTTAGCTTTTGCGGTTCTTTTTCTGATCTGTATTTCTATTTCCGTATCCAGTCCGGCACAGTCTTTATCCACCAGAGCAAAACCTATGCTTTTCTCCAGCGTGGGCGAATGGTAGCCCGTAGTTACAAAACCCACTTCCTCCCCATTGCAAAGAACCGGATACCCGTGTCTCGGAATGCCGCCGTCTATCATTTCAAAGCCAACGGATTTCCTGGATGTACCCTCTTCTTTCTGAGCTTTGAGAACATCCCGGCCTATAAAGTCGCCCTTGTCCGGTTTTACGAAGAAACCAAGTCCTGCTTCAATAGGTGTGATATCCTGAGATATTTCATTGCCATACAGAGGCAAAGCGGCTTCAAATCTCAGAGTGTCCCTGGCGCCCAGGCCTACGGGAAGGATGCCGAATTCTTCACCGGCTTCCAGAATCTTCTCCCAAACTTTTGGTGCATCTTCATGGCTCAGATAAATCTCAAAACCGTCTTCTCCTGTATAGCCTGTTCTCGAAATGAGACAGTTTGCTCCCGCAACATCGACATCTCTCATAAGATAGAAGGAAGGCAGATTTTTGATATCTGCATCTGTGAGCCTGGCGAGTATTTTCTCCGCAGCAGGACCCTGAAGGGCAACTTCCGAAGTCACATCGGAAATGTTGATGATTTCCACTTTGTAGTCGCCCTGCAGTTTGCAAATCCAGTCATAGTCTTTTTCCATATTTGCCGCGTTTACGACTAAAAGAAAATGATCCTTAGTGTACTTGTACACCAGAAGATCATCGACAACTCCCCCGTTTTCGTAGCACATGAAAGTATAAATAACCTGATTGTCTTCCATGGCTGCGATGTCATTTGTCAGCAGATATTGCAGAAAGTCTTCCGCTTCTGCGCCCCTGACCTCGATTTCCCCCATGTGGGAAACATCAAACAAGCCGGCTGCCGTTCTGACCGCCTTATGCTCCGGCACCAGCCCTGAAAACTCCACCGGCATGGCCCAGCCTGCGTATTCAACTATCTTGCCCCCGTATTTTTCGTAAAGGGGAAACAAAGATGTTTTTTTCAGTCCCTCCATAAGATCCCTCCTCCATTTTATTGAAAATATTATAGCATAACTTTTAAATTGTGTGACAAGGCCTGCATAATTTTACCGATGAAAAAACCGGCTCAATTTCTTGAGCCGGCCTTAAATCCTATCAGCCGCATGGCATTGAAAATCACAAGCAATATGCTGCCTTCGTGAACAAACATCCCCGAAGCCAGGTGGACCGTGCCGTTGAGCACCCCTGCCAGCAGTAAAAGCACCGTGACCACAGCAAAACCCGTATTTTGCTTCACATTTCTAATGGTAGCTTTTGCAAGGGAATAAGCATGGGACAGTTGGGACAGCTTATCAGCCATGAGAACCATATCGGCGGTTTCCATGGAAATATCCGTGCCTCCCTCTCCCATTGCCAGCCCGATATCTGCGGTTGCTATTGCAGGGGCATCATTTATTCCGTCTCCCGCCATGGCAACTGCATGACCGCTCTCTTTTAATTCCTTGACTTTTGCCACCTTCTCTTCTGGCAGAAGTTCTGCGTAAAACTCATCCAGCCCAAGTTCTATGGCCACAGCCTCTGCCGTGTGCCTGTTGTCACCGGTGAGCATTATCATTTTTTTAATGCCGCTGCTTCTTAGCTGGGCCAGAGCTGTGTGGGCATCGTCCCTTATGGTGTCGGCAATGCTTATTATTCCCGCCAGCTCTTTATCTATGGCAACGAATACAGCTGTATTGCCGTCTTTTTCTCTTGCAACTGCATAGGCCTCGGCCTCTTCAGGAATGGCTGCCTCCGCCATTTCCATGAGTTTTCTGTTTCCGGCTGTTATTTCAAAACCGGCAATCCTTACCCTTATGCCGCCGCCTTTGATGACTTCGCTTTCTTCGATGTTGCCTTCATAGTCAAGGCCCCGATTTTCTGCCTCCCTGACAATTGTTCTGCCCAGATGATGCTCCGATATGGTTTCAGCCAGGGCCACCAGGGCCAGAAAGTGATTTTCTGTCTTCTCTGATTCTGCCACATCGCCTTCATCTGCTGAATGGGTCCTGCTTCCCCAGACTTTTATATCAGTTACTTCAGGGCGCCCCTTGGTAAGGGTCCCGGTTTTGTCAAAAACAATGGTATCGACTTTGGACAGGCGGTCCATGACTTCTCCGCCTTTTATGAGGACCCCGTTTTTGGCGCCGTTTCCGATGCCTGCCACGTTAGAGACCGGGGCTCCTATTACCAGGGCTCCGGGGCAGGCGACCACCAGGAAGGTTATGGCCAGATGCAGATTTCTGGTAATAATAAATACAATAGCTGCAAGGACAATAATTGCCGGTGTGTAGAAACTGGCGAACTTATCTAAAAATCGCTCGGCTTTTGATTTTGTTTCCTGGGCCTCCTCCACAAGCTCGATAATCTTTGCAAATGTGGTATCGTCCCCCACCTTTTCCGCAATTATTTCCAGATAGCCGTTATCGACTATGGTTCCGCTGAAAACCTTGTCGTCTTTTTCTTTGCCTGCCGGCACAGATTCTCCGGTAATAGCCGCCTCATTGATGGCGGCCTCTCCCGAAACCACTATACCGTCCACGGGAACTTTGTCACCCGACCTTAAGATTATCCTGTCGCCAATGACCACCTCGTCCACCAAAACCGTAATCTGCTCTCCATTTCGCACTACGGTTGCCTCTCTCGGAGCCATATCAATCAGGGCTTTAAGGGATGAACGGGTTTTTTCCAGTGTCCTGGCTTCCAGATAGGCTCCGAACAAAAACAGGAAAGTGACCGCCGAAGACTCCACGTATTCGCCGATTATAAGGGCACCGATAACCGCTATGGTAACCAGGAGCTCTATGCTGAAAACCCTGAGCCGAAGGGCCTGAAAGGCATTTATGGCTATGGGCAGGCCGGCAATAACCGTTGCCACAATAAGCATAACATCTCTTACCAAAGGATAGCCCAGGGGTTTCGCAACCAATCCCAGGGCAATCAAAATTCCGGCAACTGCCGTTATTAAATTTTTGTGTCTATTGATTTTTCTCAGCATGGCTTATCACTTTACAGACAATACGTCAAAGCCAAGCTTCTCAATAATATCTTTTATATTATCCGTGCTGACCTTTGTTTCATCGAACTCTATCTTTGCCTTGCCGGTATTAAATGAAACACTGGAGGACTCTACCCCCTCAGTTTTCGCCAGAGCCGTTTCGATTTTTTTAACGCAGGTGGGGCAGGTTAACTGATCAAGTTGCAATGTTGCTTTCGCCATTTTCATTCTCCTTCATGAAAAATTTTTCTGTATTTTTTTATACATCTATATCTACCGCTAATAAGTGTTGTATAATCATTTTATGTGAAATATCAGGCGATCGGAGGGACTTATGAAAACGGCTGAAAAAATTCTTGCAACCCTGCTTTTGTTTGCTGTGCTGTTCAGCATGACATCCTGCAGCACAAATTTTCCAAACTTTTCAGGCGGTGGAGGAGGCGGGTCTGACGTGTCAGAAGATGATTCCATTGACAACTTTGCCATTGAAACACTGACTATAGAAGAAGACGATGAGCACTATACTGTTAATGTAAACTATCCTCTTGTAAAGGGATTCCCCGGAGCGGGGGTGCTGAGCCAGGCCATAGAAGAAAAAGTCCAGGGTGCCGTAACTCAACTTCACGATTTTGTCGATGATTATGAAAAAGATGGATGGGAGAATCTGTATGAAAAGATGTATCTGAATGGCGATTACGGCTATCAGCAGAGCGATGAACTTGTGTCGTTGTGGATGACTTTCGACAATTACGGTGGAGGGGCGCATGGCCATTACTGGATAAACACTTACACTTTCAACAGCGAAAACGGGATTCAGTACGGCTTTGAAGATCTTTTCCAAAACGAATGCGGTCTGGTATATGTTCTGGATATTATCCTTGATGAGGTTAGGTCTGACAGTGACCTGTATTTCGAAAGCGCCGTGGATACAATTCTGGGCTATGGTTATGATTATAACTTTTTCATCGACGGAGACCTGCTGACGATCTTTTTCCCCTTGTATGACATTGCTGCTTATGCGTCAGGAATAATGACCTTTGAGTTCAGCTGTTACGAGCTCGAAGAATGCCTGAAACCCGAGATTTTTGCGGCAATGAAAGACAGGGTCCCCAAGGAAACCCTGTTTCAATCCATGTAATATTGCTAATTAAGTGCGCCGTTCTCATTAAGGGCAGAAATGAAAAGCGGAACCAGATTGGGATCAAACTGCTTTCCGCTGCACCTGATAAGCTCATTGATGGCATCTTCCTTGCTCATGGCCTTTCTGTAAAACCCGTCATTGGTCATGGCATCATATGCATCTGCGATAGCAAGAATTCTGGAAAGCAGCGGAATCTCCTCACCTTTCAATCCGTGAGGATAACCTGTCCCATCCCAGAACTCATGATGGTATAGAATGGGAGATGCTATATTTGCGATAATGCGTGTGGACTCGGCTATTCTGTAACCCGCCTCGGAATGTCCCTTGATTTCTTCAAACTCGTCTTTTGTCAGTGCTTCCTTCTTTTTCATAATCTGTTCATCAACGATTATTTTGCCTATGTCATGATATCGGGCCAGCAGGGTTAAATTGTCCATCTCAAGGTTGGAAAGCTGAAGCATTTCTCCGACCTTGCCTGTAATATCCACCAGACGCTGGCCGTGCTCCCTTGTTTCTATGCCCTTCTTGTGAAGCGAAGTCTGCAAGGCCGAAATGATGGAGTTTCGTATGCTCTGGCTTTCGGAAAGCTTCTGCCTGTACATCATTGCTTCAGCTTCCCTCATTATGTCCATGATTTTTTCCTCTGACTTGGTCTTGGTGGCACATCCCGCCGCAATGCTGACGGGGATATATTGCGCAAAATCTTCATCACAATGGCTTATTATCCGATCAACTATCTGCAATGCAGTTTCATGACTGGTTTTGGGTAAAACAATCACAAACTCATCTCCGCCTATCCTGGCTATTACATCTTCTGCCCTGCATGAAGCCCTTAAAATTGATGCTGCATTTTGTATCGCTTTGTCCCCTTCTTCATGCCCAAAGGAATCGTTAATCACTTTCAGGCTGTTGATATCGGCCATTATAATGGAGATGGGCAACTGTCTGGATGTGTCTATCCTTTCCATTTCATTGTCCAGATACGCCCTGTTGTACAGGCCTGTCAGACTGTCATGAAAGCTGAGATACTTGATTTTCTCTTCTCTTTCCCTGGCTCTGGCAATCTCCTCATTCAGTTTCTTGTTTGCATTAATTTTCTGATGAACTAAATACAATAAAATTGCGATGATAACTACCCAGAAAGCTGAAAGCGCGCCACCGTAGTAGCCAAAAATATCTTTCATGCTGACATGCTTTTCAATTTCGGCAAGTGCAGAAAGTATCAGAGCCTGCTTCTGGCCTTCATTTAGGGCTCCGATTGACTTGTTTAAAATGCTTAGCAGAACAGCATTGTCTTCCCACACTCCCAGGCAGTACTGCCTGTCTTCTTTTTTCTGTGGCACAGTTACAACATTATCATAGCCATTTTGCAGGGCATAAAATGCCAGGGAGAATGAATTGGCATAGCCATAATCTGCCTTTCCCTTGTTTACAGCCCTGATGGTATCTTCCCTGTCGTCAAAATATATTACATCTTTTTCATCTATGCCTTCAGGTACAGTTCCACCGACCACCATGGCGAAGCGCTTGCCGGCAAGATCTTCGGGGTTTAAGGAGACATTGTAAAAGAGGATAGTTTCCGAATGCAGATACGGTTCGGAAAGCAGAATGTCCCGCGGCCGATATTCTTCGGGAAGAGTAAAAATGAGATCCGAATTGCTTTTCAGAATCTCATCTATATTCTTATATAAAGTATATTCAAAGCGGAGACCGGAAACAGATTCAATCTCCTTCAAAAAATTAATAGAAATGCCCTTAATTTCTCCCCTGGAATTCCTGTATTGGAGAGGAGCTCCTCCCTCTAACGAAGCGGCCCTTATGACACTGCTGTTTCTTATAAAGTCCTCTTCTTCCTGGCTGAAAACCGGATTTTGACCAAAGGCGGAAAATGGTATCCCCATTACCAGAAAGGATACCGCAATCAAAGATACTATTATTTTCTTAAAGGAACTCTTTTCCCTCTTCATTGCCATTCCACTGTATATGCTTAATATTTTATGTTTTTGCTGTAATTTTTGGTGCTTTCGCCATTATAACACAGGTGTCAAAATATTGCGACTACTTTTATTCATTGAATGAATAAAAACTTTTTTATCAAAAAGCACCCGACTTCCGTCGGGTGCTTTGCTCTTGTTGTAGAGGTGACAGTAGACCTGTCCCTTTGTCATGTTTATCGTTTTGAGAACTGGGATGCTCTTCTGGCCTTTTTGAGACCGTATTTCTTTCTTTCCTTCATCCTTGGGTCTCTGGTCAAAAATCCCGTGTCTTTAAGGGTGTGACGGAATTCCCCATCCACCTCGCACAGGGCCCTGGCTATGCCGTGACGCAGTGCGCCGGCCTGGCCTGTGGTACCGCCTCCGTTTACGGTTGCGATAACATCATACTTGCCTTCAACGCCTACAACTTCAAAAGGTCTTCTCAACTCCCTTTTCAGGATTTCCATTCCGAAATATTCATCCAAGGGCTTTTTGTTAACGGTAATTTCGCCTTTCCCGGGGATCAATCTGACACGGGCCACAGACGACTTTCTTCTACCTGTTCCATAATATTGCACTTTTGCCATCTACGATTCCTCCCCTCTCTAAAATTCCCAAACTTCAGGCTTCTGAGCCTCGTGTTTATGTGTGGATCCGGCGTATACCTTTAATTTTTTGAACATCTGCCTGCCGAGTTTTCCTTTTGGCAACATACCTTTAATAGCATGGCGGAGGATTTCCTCCGGTTTTTTCGCCTGAAGCTTTTCGAAACTGATGGTTCTGAGGCCGCCGGGATATCCTGTGTGATGCTTGTACATCTTATCGGTCCTCTTGTTTCCGGTAACTTCGACTTTCTCGGCATTGATGATTATAACATAGTCCCCAGTATCGACATGAGGAGTAAAAATTGGTTTTTTCTTTCCCCTCAGAATTGAGGCGGCTTCTGTGGAAAGTCTGCCCAAGGTTTTGCCTTCGGCATCAATCACGTACCACTTTCTCTCAATTTCATGAGGTTTTGCTACAAATGACTTCATTATTTCCTTCCTTCTGCTTCCGGCGTTTCACCCCACCTGAAGCTGTTTCAAAATGTACTTTTTAATCCGGGGCTAATGGATTTTGCACATAATGCATTAAAAAGTATACTTGCTTACCCT
>JBPOJA010000009.1:0-104679 GCA_052034085.1 Bacillota bacterium
ATCTCCTTTCGAATGTGGTTTAGCGATTTCATTCTACTTGAGATTGAGTATATGCTCTACTCTTTTGGCAAAATTAAAATGCTGTGGCATTTAATCTTCTAAACACCACAACATTTATTATAGAGCCTTTTTTTAAAGAAGTATGTTGTGATATAATAATATTATGAAAGATTTCAAAGACAGAGAACGAGCCATTCTTGTGGGACTGGCTCAGGACGAAGATATAGACTATTACATGGAAGAGCTGGAAAATCTGGCTTTCGCTGCGGAGATAAATGTCATAGCAACCATGACGCAAAACCGCGGGAAACCGGATCCGGCCTTGTATTTGGGGAGAGGAAAAGCCGAAGAACTTGTTCAAATGGCGGACGTACTGGAAGCAGATCTGGTGATTTTCAACGAGGAACTGTCCGGTGTTCAGCTCAGAAACCTGGAAGATACGCTGGGTATAAAAATTATAGACAGGACTATATTGATATTGGATATTTTTGCTGAAAGGGCAATCTCAAAGGAGGGCAAACTTCAGGTTGAGCTGGCACAGTTGCAGTACAGACTGCCAAGGCTTACGGGCTTTGGAAAGGCCCTGTCCAGGCTTGGGGGCGGCATAGGTACAAGAGGACCCGGTGAGAAAAAGCTCGAGACGGACCGTCGTCACATTAAAAACCGGATGGGAGAAATCAAAAGAGAGCTGGTTCAGAGCAGGGGCAACAGGGACATAAAGAGGGCCAGAAGGGAAAAATCAGAAATACCCATGGTGGCCCTGGTGGGATATACCAATGCCGGCAAGTCGGCTCTGATGAACAGCCTGCTCAGAGTGGCGCTGAAAGAGGAAAAGCAGGTATTTGAAGAGGATATGCTGTTTGCAACTTTGGATACTGCCCACAGGCATGTAAAGCTCGATACCAACCATGAGTTCATTGTAATTGATACCGTAGGATTTGTAAGCAATCTACCCCACAATCTGATTAAAGCCTTTATGGCGACTTTGGAGGAAGCGAAATATGCGGATTTGCTTCTTCATGTAACCGATGCTTCTTTCGTCAACAATGACTTTCAGATCAGGGTGACCGAGGAGGTATTAAAACAAATCGGAGCAGATCAAAAAGACAGGATAATGGTGTTCAATAAATGCGATCTTCTGGAAGAAGAGGAGAAAGTCAAGTTTGAAGGTAGGGACAGCATATGCATTTCCGCCACAGAAGGCTATAACATTGAACAGCTTTTGGATATGATTAAAGACAGGCTTTTTGCCCATAGAATACGGGCAGGATTGTTGATTCCATTTACACGGGGGGACATTCATTCATATCTTCTTGAAAAGTACCCGATAATCAATAGCGAATTCAAAGAGCAGGGATATTTTATGGAGCTTGAACTTTCCGAAGCGGATTACGGACGGTTCAGAGAATTTGAAACGGTGAAAATGGATGCTAAAATATAAAAGTATCAAAAAAGAAGCCGAAGCGGAGATCATTGTTGAGAAATCCCGTTTCATTGCCTGTGCCAGACCTGTGATGAGCAAAGAGGAGGCTCTTGATTTTTTTGATGTAGTACGGGCAAGCCACAAAAATGCCACTCATAATGTGCCTGCCTTTGTTGTGGGTGAAAAAGGACATCTTCTATGGGCCAGCGATGATGGCGAACCCCAGGGAACAGCAGGACCGCCCATACTTCAGATGCTTCAGAAGGAAGACCTGACCAATCTGGCAGTGATGGTTACAAGATACTTCGGAGGCATTAAGCTTGGGACAGGGGGTTTGGTCAGAGCTTATACAGCAGCTGCAAAAGCAGTTTTGGATGCTGCAGACGTATGTGAAGTCCACGAAATGATAGTCCTCGAAGTGAAGCTGGATTACAGCTATCTGGGGAAAATTCAGAATCTGGAACAGAAGTGCGATTTTTCAATAAGAAGCATAAGATATGAAGATATGGTTACTGTTGAAATGATAACAGATTCAGATAATATTGATATTTTACTGGGAAATATTTCAAATATTACGGCAGGGAAATATGAGGAAGTAAGCAGAAGTTTAAATCTTGAAACGTGTAAATAATTCATTAATAGAAAAGGGTTTTTAACTTTTTCCCGTCCTTAATAATCAAGCGAATGTTAATAGTATCATAAGTTTTCTGGTTGACAATATTATAAATAATGGTATTGACAAACTATGTGTAATGAATTATTATTATGATAATAAAATTTTATTATCTTGCGGAGATAGAAATGGAAATGATATGGAAGGGCGACATAGAGGACTTAGTGCCGTTGGTTGATTTTCTTGGTGGTTATTTTGGTAGTGAAGTAGAGTTTACTTTGCATGATTTATCAAAACCCGGTAAAACTATCATTGCAATAAGCAACGGATATGTTACCGGGCGAAAAGTCGGCGATACTCTCTCAGATTTCACATTGGAAACTTTGAAAAATCGAATTAAAACAGTAGAGGATTTCATTGAATTTAAAAATAATACTATGTTTCGGGCCCATCTGAAATCAGCCGACCTTATCATCAGAAACGAAAATAACGATACTGTCGGATTGTTATGTGTCAACCTTAGAAAAGAATTACTTCACAGTATTAAATATTATGCGGAAAGCTTGCTTGGAGAGCAAGATTCTGAAATGCCGGCTCAGAAAAACAATGAATTTTTATTTGACGAGGATTCTTCTTTTGTGGATGTCGCAGTATCCATTATTGACAGCGTGCTTGCGGAAACCAATGTTCCTGTGAGGAGAATGACTTCTGATGAAAAGATTAAGATTGTCGCTATTCTTCAGTCAAGAGGAATATTCCAGCTAAAAGGCATCATATCCATCGTCGCAAGCAAATTGGAAACATCTGAAGCTACGATATACAGATATTTAAATGCGTAGACTTAAGTGCCAATAATTTTTGTTAAAATTAGATAAAATGAACTCTGCAGTAATATTTTTGAAACAGGAGGTATATTATGGGTATTTTTGAAAAAGTTATGAAAGAAATTCAGCCGGAGCCATTTAAAATTCATTCTGTTACGCCTTTGGAATTAATCAGCAGGGATGAGAGACAAAAAATCATTTCCGATGTAGGCTACAATACTTTCAAAATTCCGTCAGATAAAATCTTCATCGATTATTTGACTGACAGCGGAACTACGGCAATGAGCGATGCGCAATGGAGTGCTCTTATGCATGGTGATGAATCTTATGGCAGCGCAAAAAGTTGGTTCAGACTGGAGAAAACATTGAAAGAATTGTTTGGCTATAAGCATGTGTTGCCGGCTCATCAAGGCCGCGGCGCAGAAAAAATCGTATTCCAGACAATGATAAAACCAGGTCAATTTGTGCCGAATAATATGCATTTTTCACCGGACAGAGTCCGTAATTCAGGTGGCATACTTCGCAATCTGATAATAGAAGAGGGCAAAAAGCTTCAAAGCGACCATCCTTTTAAAGGAAACATGGATGTTGATAAATTAGTTAATCTTATCGAAAAAGAGGGGCCTGAAAATGTTGCCTTTATCGAGATTACATTAACATGCAATAATGCGGGCGGCCAGCCGGTATCCATGCAAAATATGAGAGATGTAAGGGCGGTTGCAGACAAATATAACTTGAAGGTTGTTATGGATGCCGCCAGAGTATGTGAAAATGCTTATTTCGTAAAGACTCGTGAGAAAGGTTATGAGAACAAATCCATTAAAGAAATTGTGCTTGAAAGCTGCAGCTATACCGATGTCTGTGTTGCCAGTTCGAAAAAAGACGGAATGGTCAACATGGGAGGCTTTGTAGGAGTAAATGATGATCAACTCTACGAAGAGATGCAATCTATTTGCCTTATGTGGGAAGGTTATTACACTTACGGAGGAATGTCAGGCAGGGATATGGAGGCATTGGCTGTTGGTTATGTTGAAGGCTGTGATGAAGAATACTTAAAATACAGAATTAATCATTCAAAGTACCTGGGCGACCAATTGATTAAAGAAGGTGTCCCCATCACCACACCGGTCGGAGGCCACGGAATCTGGATTGATTCACAGAGTTTTGCTCCTCACATATCACCATATGAATATCCCGGTTTGGCCATTACTACGGCTCTTTATGTCGAAGGTGGAATTCGTGCTTGTGAGCTGGGAAATTTAGCATTCAGCATCAGAGATGATGAAACAGGAGAAATAGTAGAGTTACCGGAAGTTGACTTGGTGAGACTTGCAATACCCAGAAGGGTTTACACCTACAGACATTTGGATTTTACGGCTGCAGTGCTGGGTGAAATATACAGGAACAGAGATCAACTGAAGGGTTTCAAGATTGTTAAATATCCTTTCATAAAATATCGTACGGTATTCCTTGGAGAGATGGCTCCTGTCGAGTAAAGGTTTTTGCCTAATGGTAGAAAAGTTGTTGACGATTAGAAAGGAGTAATCATGGTTTACGGTTACACAGGAAAAATTGCAGTCATAGATTTAACGGAATCAACGGTTACCATTGAAGAAAGACCCGATGATTTTTATCGCAAAACTCTCGGTGGAGATGCCTTGGGTGCTTGGCTTATCAATGAAAAGGTACCAAGAAATGCAGATCCATTAGGACCGGAAAACGGACTTTGCATAGTGGCGGGCATACTTACGGAATCAAGGGCTCCTTCAAGCCCCAGAATAATGGTACTGACAAAATCACCGATAACCGGAGGAATAGGAGACTCAAATGCAGGAGGTGCCTATGGACCGGAGCTTAAAAGATGCGGTTTTGATGCGCTTTACATACATGGTAAGGCGAAAACACCGGTATATCTTATGGTGACGGAAGATAAAGTTGAGATTAGGGACGCAGCACATTTGGTCGGGAAGGATACAGTTGAGACAAAAGAAATACTAATAGATGAATATAATGATCCCCGGCTGAAAGTAGCATCAATCGGGCCTGGAGGCGAGAAACTATCTTTAATTTCGGCAATTATGTTTGATGATCGTGCTGCGGCAAGGTCGGGCGTGGGCGCAGTAATGGGTTCTAAAAATTTAAAATGCGTAGCTGCCAGAGGCAATAAGAAGATTCCATCTGCAGACCCGGAAAAGTTGAAAGAGTTGAATACCAGGTTCAGAAATCACATTATGTCAACTGATTATTTTGTCATCGATGTAATGAGAAAACATGGCTCCTGCGGGTTTATGAGCATTGGTATCAAGGCGGGAATAGGTCCCATAAAGAACTGGAGTCTTGCGGGAGAAAAGCACTATCCCAATCATGAAAAAATTGACGGAGAAAATGTAACCAAATACCAAAAAAAGAGATTGGGTTGTATGTATTGCCCCGTAGTATGCGGCGGGATGGTTGATGTGGAAACCGGTCCGTTTAAAAGCATAGGAACAAGGAAACCTGAGTATGAAACAATCCAGGCATTTGCACCGCATGTAATGTGCGAAGATATAGAAGCTTGTATTAAGGCTCAAGAAATCTGTGACAAAGCGGGAATGGATACGATTTCAGTGGGACATTGCGTTTCATATGCCATAGAATGTTACGAAAACGGCATTTTGACAAAGGAAGATACTGGCGGTTTGGAATTAGGCTGGGGCAAGGCTGAGTCTATGATTAAGCTTACTGAAATGATATGCAACAGAGAAGGCATAGGTGAACTATTGGCTGACGGAGTAAAAATAGCGGCAGAGAAAATCGGAAAAGGCAGCGAGCTCTATGCTATACATATCGGCGGTCAAGAACCGGCTTTTCATGATTACAGATATGAGGCTCCGAGCAGGGGCGTAACTTATATTACAGACCCTACCCCCGGAAGGCATGAAAGATGCAGCGGAGGACAGATTTTACAGTTGGGCAAGGCTTTGGGACCTTACAGCGAACTGGAAGGTGAACGAGTATCGAATACAGATTACGAAAAACTGGGGCATCTGTATGCAAGAGGTTCAAAATATTATTCTGCTTTTTCTTCATGCGGCTTCTGCGCGTATGTATTGGGCGCATCTTCACATCTATATATTGTTGACATGCTACAAGCAGCAATGGGATGGGATGACTTTACCGTTGAAGATATGTTGGATGCAGGCGAGAGGGCAATGGTATTAAGGCAAATATTCAGCTTACGAGAAGGTCACACCCCGGACAAGGTGGATTTCCCCGAAAGGCTGAAAGAAAAACCACTGTTTGAAGGACCTTTGAGAGGTTCGTCTGATGAAATCGATTGGTACAAATTGCGTGAATACTTATTTGCGGGTTATGGGTGGGATCCTCAAAGCGGCAAGCCGAGCCTTGAGAGAATGACGGAATTGGGGATTGAACAATTTTATTTTGAGTCGTGATCGGATGTATGATATGGAAAATCGAAAAAAGAAATATTCCATAACAGTTAATGCAAAAAGTGCAAGCCTTCCCGATGAAGTGTTTCATTGGGAGGGAGAAAGTAAAGAGAATGACACATTGGAAGAGCTGCTGGATTATTTATCCTTCAACTTTGAATTTTTTAAAAATGGAATATATGACAGCAAACTGAAAAGAATGTTCCCGTATCATTTAATCACAATAAACGAAACTTTAATCTTGCCGGATGAAATTAAAGATTTTCGCATTTCAAAAGATCTGAACATAAACATAAAACCATTCATATCAGGAGGGTAATAGTAGAAAGGAGGGAAAGAAATGATATTAAATATGCCGACAAACAGTTTTATGTTTTATTACGTGTTTCAGTGGGCACAGGTGGTTTTCGTCGTAGGCTATGGAATTTGGTGGTTTCTAAAAGACAAGAAGATGGAATCTAAGTAGAAGGGTGGTGATAAAATGCTTCTTGCAATGATAGTTGTATATTTTGCTGTAATGATAGCGATTGGCATATTTGCAGCGAAACATGTGCAAACCTCTGAAGGTTATTATCTTGGAGGTAAAGGTTTCGGACCTTGGTTCACTGCTTTTAAATTTGCAGCCACCTTGGAAAGTGGTACAAAACTGGTTGGTACACCCGGCATGGCATATGGCGCCGGATATGTAGCATTTCTCCAGGGTATTACGACTCCTTTGGCAAATTTCTTGTCTTTTAGAGTATTTGGTCAACGTCTAAAAATGGCATTTGATCATTACGATGTGGTGACGGTTCCCCAGCTCTTAGAGAGACGATATGGCAACAGAGTGGTGAGGATGCTGGCATCCATTGCGATTTTGGTAGGATTGGGCGGAAGCATAATATCCCAGTTTAAAGCATCAGGAGAAGTCTTCAGCAGCATATTGCACACGAACTATTTGACAGGATTATTCATCGGTGTTGCAGTTGTAGGTTTCTACAGTGTGGTAGGGGGTTATTTGGCGACCGTATGGACAGATTTGCTCCAGGGATTGGTCATGGTGGTAGGTGTTATCATTTTGTTGATAGCTACCGTTACGGCAACTTTCGGCAGTTTCTCTCTCGATTTCCTTGGGAAAATGAATGCCGCCTTAGGAGAGACAAACCCAAGGATGTTATTAATTGACGGCGGCGGCGCAATGCCTGTAGTTATGATTATTACTTTCTTGGTTATTGGGAGCATCGTCGGAGTAGCGCAGCCACAACAAGCGGTTGCAATTTTTACAATGAAAGACAGAAGAGTGGCAAAAAGTGCCATGATTATTTCAACCCTGTTTTCAACTATTCTGATTTGGTGTCTGCTGCCTTCAGCCATGATGGGCAAACTGATTTTAAACCCCGAAAGCATACCGAATCCTGACGCATTGATGCCTACACTGGCACAATTTGTACTTGGGAAAACCATGGCGGGGCTGTTTATGGCGGCGATTCTGTCAGCGATAATGTCCACAGTCAGCGGTTTGATTGTGGTTGCGTCATCGTCATTATCACAGGATATTATTAATATTTTGGCACCTCAAACTTATGAGAAAAACAAAATTGCATGGGACAGGGGATCAGCCGCAGCCATCGTGATAATATGTTTGTTACTGGCTATCAGACCGCCTTCTATTATCTTTTGGATAACGCTTTTCGCATTCGGATTTACAGTATTCACATTTATAATGCCCATGTTCGGAATCGTCCTTTGGAGGAAAGCCACAGGAAAAGCGGCAGTGATTCAGATGATAGTAACGATGATACTTATTCCTGTTTGGCAGATTATGCCAAAGGATGTAACAGGCGGCATCAGCGGCCTTACGGTTGGTATGATAGTCGCGCCGATAGTATTCATTATAGTTAGCTTGTTGACAAAGAATTCCAATGAGGAAGATTTGGATCAACTGTGGAACGAATATAGTGCGGCAGGAATCAAATAGGGCAGCGGTCAATGACAGAAGAAATCATTATAGTGACTACAGGTTTGAAACTTAATCCTCAGTCCATACTGAAAAAATATAAAGCTCTGAATAGAGTAAAGGATAGTATAAAATTTGACTTGCTTTATTATCCCTACTGGGTATCAGTTGTATTAGGAATCATGAATGGATTCCTGGTTAAAGACCGGCCTGCGGCAGAGATGATGATTGTTGACGGCGTAACCGAAAGAATTCGTAAGATTGTGCATTATCCTGAAACAGAACAGACAATAGTCAAAGCAGAGAATACCGTTATTGAAAACTTGGTCACCAGGGATAAGGCTTTATCATTATGCGAGGCAGAGGCTGTTAGAATATGGGAGAAAATGAAATTTCACCCTCTGAGGCCATCGCTGAAAGCGACGCTTAAAGAAACGAAACTGGAGTTGATATACAAGCCGTATTGGGTTCTTAATAATGGACAGGATATGACTGTTGACAAGATTTTGCTGGTTGATGCCACAACCGGAATCAGCAACTCTCCGGAATCAGGACGTGTTGTTTCGAAATGGCTTGAACAAATGAGCAACCGGAAGTGATCAGAGCGCCCGATGAGCTTTCATCGGGCGCATTTTAGGGAGTCTGAAAATGAAAGAAAAAAGATATCTGTATTTAACCTTGGGAACAATAAGCATGATTATTGCGGGGATAATCTATGGTTGGTCTATTCTGAAAATGCCTCTGGCTAAAGAGTTCTTTTGGACTCCATCACAGCTTGCTTTTAATTTTACGCTGACGTTAAGTTTTTTCTGCGTGGGAGGAATACTTACGGGTATCATTGCGCAGAAAGTCGGGTTTAAGATTATGGTAGTTGCGGGGGCCGTTGTATCTGGAATGGGCTTTATATTTATTGCCAAAACCGCTAACCCTACCATAACCACCTTATACTTTACATACGGAATAATGGCGGGTTCAGGCATCGGAATGATTTACAATTCGATTATCACTATGGTCAACACCTGGTTTCCTGACAAAAAAGGCTTATGCTCAGGTGTTCTGATGATGGGCTTTGGCAGCAGTGCACTGATAATTGGCAGCATTGCAGGATCCATAATTGAAAACCCTGCATTGGGATGGAGAACTGCATATTTTCTGCTTGGAGTGAGCCTGATTGCGGTTATCTCCATATCCGGATTAATTTTGAAAGAGGCACCTTACAATGATGCAGGTGGCGCAGAAGGTACCGACATTAGCACAGCAGGTGAAAATATTGATGTAATCACCGACAAGATTGATTACACTGCAGGAGAAATGGTTAAGTCGATGGCTTTCGTTGAATTTTTCTTGATTATTGTAGCAATGACAGCTGTTGGTGCAACCATTATCAGTTTCGCGAAAGATTACATGATCTATTTGGGAGCCGGAGCCGTTCTCTCAACAACAATGGTAGGGGTTTTGTCGCTGTTTAACGGGCTCGGGCGTATTTTAAGCGGAATAACCTTTGATATCGCAGGTCATGGCAGAACAATGATTATTGCCACTGTAATAACATCGTTGGCATCCGGTGTAACCTTGATCAGTGCAATTTTAGGATATTTGTCATTGGGCATCATAGGTATTGGCTTGACAGGCTTGTCTTATGGTTTTGTACCTACAATAACCGCTGTTTTTACTCGTACACTCTTTGGCACGAAGTGGTTTTCATCGAATTTTAGCATTATGACTATTGCTTTAATACCTGCATCATTTATGGCGACATTTGCAGGGAAAATATACAATGTAACCAATAGTTATATGATTCCTATATCACTTCTGTTTTTATCATCTCTAGTGTCATTATTTCTTGGAATAAATATATCTAAGAGAAAATAATAGCTGCCTGGAAACAGAAAAAGTTGGGCAAATTGCATTTGCATATTATTTATTTCATAGTTTCGAACTATGGTTCTTGAACGGTATATATTTCTATGATAAAATATACACGTCGTAGTCTTTATATGTTAAATATTGTGATTCCGAGTTTATTGCCCTAAGGCTGCTGGTTGAGCATAGCTATGGAAATAAGCCGATGGGTTTTGCCGGAAACGGCAGGGCCTCCCGTTTGGAAAGGAATATGCGTAAGCGCACATTATTTCTGACGGGTGAACTTAAGTGGGCACCTGTTTTAAAAAGGAAGAGGGTGCCCCGTGGGGTAACCTTTTTTTAGTGGAAGAGTTGAAGGAGGATATCGATGAGCAGGAAGTCAAAAGGGCAAATTGCCGGGAACAGGTTCTTAAGGCAATCACTTGCCATTTTTTTAGCGTTTGCATTAGTAGTCGGATTGGCTCCAGTAATGCCGGATACCGAATGGAAAGCTTATGCCGATTCATCCTGGGACGCTGAAGACGAAATAGCTTTAGTCGTAACGGGAGATGGTGTGGTGCTGAAACCAGAAGCATCAAGTACAGATGAAATGGCTGAAGTGCAAGCGTCACTATCAAACGAAAGAGCCTATACTTTGTCTGAATTACAAAGTATGGCGCAAGTGGAAAGGAATTTTTCGGCCAGAAACAGTGGTGGGACCCCTTTCCAGCAGTTAGTTAAAGGAATTGACCTGGACTCGATTTTGGAGGCCTCAGGGTTTGATCCGGGTATTTCTGGAGATGTAACCGTAAATACGTTGAGTTATGCGAAAAATGGGAATCTCTACGATTCCCCTCTGCCGCATTACGGAAATACGGAAAGATATTACTATGCAGACTTGGCCAACCCAGATACACCTGAAAACCCAGGGGTGTCCGTTAAACCTGTTTTAGCATTTGAAGCTGCAGAAATAGAAAATGCAAATGGAATAGATGATGTAATCCCGGATTCCAGCGACTTGATTCCTATAGCAGCCAAAGACAGGCCTCGTTTATATGTAGGCCAGCTGGATCGGGATAACGCAAACACGAAATTGTCAAATAAGAATGTTCAGTTTGTTCTGGCAGGTGACATTGTAGAAGAAAACAGTGTCAATGTATTTGGAAAAACATTCACGCGCGCCCAACTGATGAAAATGGACAGGGTGACATTTACATATCAATATGAAAAATCAGGGGGAGCCATAGGCACAGAAAAAGTCAGGGGTGTGGCGCTGGTTGATCTTTTGGATGCAACAAAAGAACCATTGCAAGACTATTATACCGTAATCATTTCTCCTGCTGATGATAATGCATCGGGAGATTATTCTTCCAGAGTTACGGTCGGCGAAATAAGGAATGGCAGCAATCATTACATGCTGGCTTATGAGTATTTTGATGAGGATAGCGAAGAATGGATTCCGACTTATGACAAGAATAAAAAGGGAACAATTTTCGGAGCACTAAAACTATTTGGGGGCTTAAATCAAACAACCGGCTATTATAGTCAACCTAACAAAATGATAAATAATATAATGCTGGATCAAGGGGCCAGTTTGTTCAAGCATATGACTTATCACGGCGGAGGTGAGCTCAGTGCTCATTTTGCCCCCGACTCTATCACAAGTGCAACTTTGACCGTAGAGGGCCCAGGCCTGGACGGAACCACTCCTGTGCTTATTCGGGAGCTGGAAGAAACAGATGATTCAAATGTCTGGAGAGGTAATTATGAGGATGGCCGCGGCGAATACACGTATGAAGGCGTAAAAGTAGATTCCCTTGTCGATGGGCTTGTAAATTCAAAAATTGTAAAATTAAGCAATGATATAAAAGTAATATTTAAAAACAGATGGCGTCAGAATGTGGCCGAAATAAGTTATGCAAATTTAAAGGATGCACAAACTCCCGTAATACTTGCATGGGGCATATCAGATGGCACAACGACTGCGCCTTTTGTATTTGACGACAGTGCGATTTCAAAGCAGGAACCGTATAAATCGTTAGGAATAGATGATGGCTGTCTGAAGCTCGTATATGACAGAAATGATCCGGCCCTGTCTTCTGTATCCGGGCCTGACGAATTTAAAAGTGTTGCATACGTTTATGTAGAAAATATATCCGGAGCTCCGGGTTTCAAGCATACAACGGCTGCAAATGACGCATATAACAATCCCGCCAATACGGAATACATTGTATCTTTCGGAGGCTCTGTGCTGGGCCGGGAAGTCAATTTCACAGTCAGAGAGTTAGAAGATATGGTGCTGTATAAAGAAGGCACCGGCGAACTTGAAGATGGCAGCATGGGGCACAGAGCCGAATACAATCTGTCCAATACTACATACTGGTATGTAAATGAATACGAAGGCATCAAGCTCTGGGATCTTTTGACTACCAAGCTGGGTGTTGACAAAGACACATATAAAGATGACGATGCTACGCTGGTAAGTTTTGCTGCCTGGGACCACTATAAAACAAGCGCTGTATTTTCAATGAAACAATTGGCACATCCCGATTTGTTCTATTTCTATGAAAAATCCCCGCTTGATATGGGAACCGACAGACCTACTAAAGAGCAATTGGCGACAGAAGAATACCAGCCGGATAATCAGGAAGGTGACTGGGAAAGAGATGACAACAATTATCCGGTTAAAAAAGGTTATCCTGTAGTCTTAGCATATGGTGTCAACGGTTATCCTTATGTCAAAAAGTCTGATATGGAAGGATATGCGGGAGGACTGAAGAACGACGGCGGCCCCCTGAAGGTAATTTTCGGCAAAACAAACGGAATGAATAGAAGCAATCCCAGTTCGCCGGAGAACTATGCCTACTTCTATAACAACGGATCAAATCAGCTGCAGAGAGTGCAGGAAGTCTATGTTGGAGATGACACAAGGTATAATACGCATTACCAAAATCCAACTTATCAGTATATGGCTGAAACTTCGGATGCTTTAGTTGTTGAAATCATTCAGGCAGATGGCACAAAGGATACTCATCGTTTCACTTTGAAGCAACTGGAAGAGATATTATATGGAGAAGGAGTTGCCCCCATCGACAGGGCTGAGCGCAGAGAAAAGGCATTCTATTTCTACAAAGTCGCGGGCGGCGGTTCTAAAATCCAGGATCTTTTCGAAGGGGTGAATTTGAGCTACCTGTTATTCGAAGCCATAGGCATGCAGGGAACTTTGGGAACTGTGTCTTTCTACTCGGGAGATAATTTACAAGGGGATCCTGTAAACCTGAGTGATATTGACTTTGAGGGCTATAACTCGGAAAACGGTACAGACGGCCTTAAAATGATGGTGGCTTTTGCTAAAAACGGATATCCTATGGTGGCAGCAAACGGTGATACCGGCTACGTAGGGACTGATGCTGTTACCGGCAAAACTATTAAAAACAGCGATGGCCCTCTGATGCTCATAACTCCTCAAACTGCTGAAGAAAAAGCAGAAGGGAAATTAGGGAATCTGGCCGGTGTCAGGAATCTTAAAAAGATAGTAGTCAATCTTGAAGAAGATAACTATGCCCACACTGGAGCAACCTACGGCGTCTATGGCGACCAGGAAGTCAGCTTTACCGGAGGCGTGAAAAATGAGGGCGTAACATTAAAGGTCAGCGATATAGAAAAGCTTCAGAAATATCTGGTTACAGACACGTATAAGATTGGGGGAAATGAAAACAGGTACAGAGGTATAGATCTCAAAGGCCTTCTTTTCAGCTCTCAGGTGAGCGCCAGCAGCTTGCTCAGCGAAGTTACCATTAAGAATGACCAGGGGGACGAATACGTAATAAAGGCAAAAGATCTCACCAGCGGAATCAGCGGAAAGCCAGTTATTTTAGGCTATGGAATAGGAAGCTCCGACCCGGGAGCAGCTCCGGCAGATGGAAAACCGCTTGTTCCTGACAACACCTCAGCAGGTTATGAACCAGAATATGGCAACGCAGGCGGCCCTGTCAGATTGCTTATCCATAATGGCAGCACCGGCGAATGCATTGAGAATGTAAGCGAGATTTTTGTCGATGTTGCTGAAGTTGATGGCTGGACTCATAGCTTTGGCGTATACGAAGATTATGCGAATATGCCTGCTTTAAGGGTTTCAGGAAGCGAAATATCTCAGACCAGAGATTTTACTGTCGGAGAATTAGAATCATTGCCCTCCTCATATAAAGTATTTGATCAATACATGATGGGCAATAACGTTTACGTACAAGGCATTGATTTGTGGAAGTTCCTGGATGAGTATATTGGTTTGAAGGACGGGGTTAGTTTAACCGGTATCACTGTTTATGCGAATGATGGCTATGCAACCAGCTTCAATGCTTCTCAGGTTAAAAACGGTGTTAACGGAAAACCGATTCTGATTGCATACGGGATAGGCCCGACCAGTTCTTCAGGCCTGCCACTGGTTGCCGGTAACGATACCACGGATATTAAGCCCGGTTATGATCCCAATGTGGGCAATGCTTTTGGGCCCATAAGGATAATTGTACATGATAACACGGGGTGGTGCGCCAAGTGGCTGAACAATATAGTTGTGGGCTCAGGTGCGCACGAGGAACCCGAAATCCAGAGCGATGTCTTTACCGTAAGCGGCAACGAACTGGCTGTTGAAAAAACCTATACAATAGCCCAGCTTGCAGCTTTGGGAGAAACAAGTGCAACATATTCGCATTTCGTAAAAGATGTGGGTACAGTTACAGATGATGCCACAGGTGTATTGCTCAAAGATGTGCTTTCAGAAGCAGGGGTATATGGCGACCAATACGTTTATAATGTGAAGACCACAGACAATACCACGAATCCTGCATATAGAGACATCACCAGGGCTGACATCGAAAGAGACAGTTACCTGTTGGCATACAAAGTGAATGGCAGTGATATTTTAGATAAGGATAAGGCTGGTGCCGAGGCCATATTCAGGATTTATCGCAATTTCGATGACGGAAGCTCCTGGAAAAACAGACTTACCAGCATTGTTGGCATAGAAGCCATTGATCAGTTTTCAAATGAAGTGGTATTTAGTGTTACTGTTGATGGGGAAGTGGTAAACGAGCTGACCAGAAATGAACTGGTGAAGATAAATACACCGGTGGCAACAAAGACATTTGGCAGTGATACAGTATCCGGAATCAGCCTTGTTGATCTGTTTGACAGCTTGGGCATGAAAAACGGCGCATCGAAGATTACTGTAAAAGACGGCAACGGGGAAATTACTGAACTTAAGGATAAGACTATAAATGAAATAGGACAGCATTTCCTTGCCTGGAAGGTTGGAGATGCTTTCATTGCCGATAAAATAGGTGAGAATGTATATCCTCTCCGTCTATATGCAAGTGCAAGCCAGGTGTACAATGGAATAACAGGAGTAATTGCTGATCCTGTGTACAACTGGATATATGACAAATTAGGATCAATAGTACCCGCCAGCGTCCGCAATATCGTTTCTGATGAGGAAGGAGGATTCTGGGCAGGAACGACATCCGGCCTCTATCATATCGACAATGCAGGCGCAGTAACAAAGCCATACACTAAAGCAAATGGGAAACGTAAAGTTGACTGGGTAATAGATGTTGCTCCTGATGATGCCGGAGGCTTATGGATATCACAGGGATGGACCTATACAGCCGATGAAAACCATGGATTGGTATACATCGATGGTACAGGTAATTCTACATTCTATACCACTGGCAACACCGGCGGAAAATTGCCAAACGATTATGTCCAGGCTTTGGAGGTTGACAAGGAAGGTAATGTCTGGATAGGGTCTTTTGGCGGCCTGACAAAATATAATCCGACTGATGACACATGGACAACATGGACAAAAGATGATGGCCTGCCTGCTTTGTCGGTCAATACCATTGTGCTGGACGACAAAGGCGGAGTCTGGATTGGCTGCTATCCAAATGGAGAACAGGGCGGACTTCAGCCACCCTTTACCGGCGGATATGCATATTTGGCAAATGATGGAACCTTGACTTCATGGTACTATGATGCACAGACGAACACAGAGCTGAATGAATATCTGCTTGGTGATTTCTGGACAAGGGGAATTGCCGTTGATGCTTCCGGAGGCGCCTGGATAGTACGCTCAGGAGCAGCTCCGATGTATTTCAACAACCCTGCATACTACAATATAGATATAAGTGAGTGTGTAGGCGGAAGGCTGGATTACATTTCTCCGGACAAAAATACAGTTACACACTACACGGGCAGAGAACTTATAGAAGCCATAGACGAAGGCATATTCGCAGGAACTGGAGGCTCAGCCGGTGCAACACCTGAAATCAGGAGTGTCGCTGTTGATGGACAGGGAGGTTTGTGGCTGGGTACGTCAGGCTTGGGTGTATTCCATGTGAAGAACTTTGGTGAAACAGAAGGACATTACTATAGCAGGCATTATGACTGGAAGAGCGATGACGCTGATAATGTTTACTTTATAGACGTGATGCCGGATGGAACTGTAATTTCCGGCAGTAACGGTGGCTTCGCAGCGAAACAGTTTGCGGAAGTCAGCGCTGACGCAGGTTTAAAGAGCTTAGCGGCAGATGTGGGATATCTGAGCCCGAGTTTTGATAAAGACGTGCTCGAATACCTGCTTTCTATCCCCGCTGGTGTCGATTCGGTAAGCTTTGAAGCAACTGCACTTGCAAAGGGGTCTGAAATTACGTTTAACGGTAAAGCAGATTCCACTATTGCTTGTGATGAAGATGAGACCGCAGTTGAAATAAAAGTATCAGTGGGGGCAAAAGACAAAGCATACTCGGTGAAAATACTGAAAGAAAGCCCTGTAACGGCGGATAATCCCGTAAATGCGGAAGATGTCAACAAGCCAATATCAGTTATTGCAACAGAAAATGGAGCTTACTTAATTACAAATGGCACGACTCTGCCTGCCATAATGGCAAAGACGATAGTTGGAAGAGGGTCTGCGGAAGTGCTGTTTAGCCAGGGAACAGGTATCACAGCACCACAGGGATGGGATCGTAAACTGTATCTGCCATCTGTCCTGGCGACTAACAGCGTAACAGTAAACGGGGCAAAACGCGTTGATGCAGTTGTATCAGTTGGAAGCACAGAGGATGCCCTGGGATTTGACAAGCCCTTCAGACTGCTTTTACCCGGCATGGGCGGCAAGAGTCTGGGCTTCATTCCGGCCGGTGGAAATGATGTATTGCCTGTAACATATGCACTGGCTAAAGATGACGGAGCGGCTTTGCCCGCCGATAAAGACTACGGGTATATCCTGGTTGATAACGTCGATGTGGCTATCTGGTCAAGATTAGCAGGAACTTTTGTAGCTTTTGTTCAGGATTCCGGTTCCGGAACTCCTCAGGAAGAATATGTGCTTATTGTCGACGGCCCGGGAGTCAAATCCGAAAAAGGATATACTTTAGAACAATTGCAAAACTGGAAAGACAAATTCACCGGTTATTACAGATGGAGAAATTCTTACGGAACAACAGGCGGAGAGATGCATACCGGTATCAAATTGTCTGCTTTGCTTAGAGCATCGGGATTGACTGATAATGCAAAAAGCGTAACAGTAGCCGCCTCAGATTATGAAAGGAATTTCAATCTGGGTGATGGTGAACTTGGTGTCGACAAAGTTTATCCGAACAACCTCTACATAATACTAGAGCTGGATTCCAGGGGAGAGCTGCAGCTGATTGTACCTCAGGAAAACAGTGATGATGTTAACAAGCCTTTCTGGGTGAGAGGGATTGAACGCATTACAGTTAATGTGGAAAAAGTCATCCCCGGCTCAGGAACGCCCGGAAAAGGTGAATTGGAGGCTGAAGAGACAACTCCTGAAGATGGTGAAATACCTGTAGGCAGAACCATTACAACTGTTCTTACTTTACCGGTTGATATTACTGATGGTCTGGCAACGGGCACCGTATCAGGCAATGATATCAACCGTGCCATTGATGAGATAAAAGACAAAGCCGGGGACGATCCGGGAGCAAAGGGTGTAATCCAGATCAATGCAGACAATCCGGAAGGCAAGGAAGTCAAGAGAAGCGAAATCGGGTTGCCCATGGCTTCTGTAAGGGCATTGGCGGGAGAAGGGAACATATCTGTCGTAATCAATACCGGCGTGGGACAGATAATTCTTGATCCGGCTTTGCTGGGTAATCTGTCACTGCATTCTGGCAACCTTCTGAAAATCATTGTAGAAAATGTTGATGGAGGTTCACTCGGAAGCGATGAGGAACAGCTGGTGGGTGACAGACCGATTGTAGACATCTATCTCACTATTGACGGCAAAATGATTTCAGAATTTGGAGGAATGACCATAAAAGCGGCGATTCCCTATGAGGCAGCTGCGGGAGAAGAGGAAGAAAATCTGGTTGTGATATTCCTGGACGGCCCGGAAAAAGGTAAGCCTGTGAAACTGTCCTTATATTCACCGGCAACAAAAGAGATGCTTGTGAGAACTTCACACCTGAGCTTATATGGAGTGGCTCACAGGGTAGTTACTTTTGGGGATATTGGAGTACATTGGGCTAAGAAGAGTATAGAATTCTTGGCTGTGCGCAATGTAGTCCAAGGAAAGGGCGCTGATCGCTTTGACCCGGAAGGAAGTGTAACCAGAGCCGAATTTGTCGTGATGCTGGCCAACTCCGTTGACGGCATAGATGTGACCGGTGCTAAAAACGCGGGTTTTGATGATGTGATGATGGGGTCATGGTACGCAGATTACATTAACTGGGCAGTATCCATGGGAATAGTAAAAGGTTACGGCGACGGAAGATTCGGCCCCAACGATAAAATCACCAGAGAGCAGATGGCGCTTATGACAGATAATTTCATTAATGCCATGTCTGCCAGGCCTGACGTTGTTAACGAAAAGATGGAGTTTCAGGACAGCGCAAATATCAGTGACTGGTCAAAGGCAGCAGTTGGCCGGGTGCAGCAATATGGTATAATCAACGGCCACCCCGATGGCAGCTTTGCGCCCAGAGCCACAGCCACGAGAGCACAGGCAGCTGTAATCATCAAAGGGTATATAGAGAGCGTGCTCAGATAAATATTTTTTAAAAGTAAGGTGCGCCGGCATGATATTTGACCGGCGCATTTTACTTTGATATTATTAAAAAGGTTGAAATTGCCCGAAAATCAACGAAGCAGACAGGAGGTTATGTTCCGGTGGACAGGCTAATAAAAACAAAAGTATTGGTGCCGATGCTGATAGCGGTCATGTTTTTTCAGTTGCTGTTTTTACTTTCAGCTGAGACTGCGGCGGCAGATAATAAATTGGAAACACTTTCTATTATAGGCGATGGAGTGGTCAGGGAAGTAAGTTTCACAAGGCAGGATCTGGAGAATATGACCGATTACATAGTGAGGCATAAATATTCGACGGTCAACAACTTTCCGACTGAAAAAAGTTTCTACAGGGAAGGAGTTATTCTTGAGCACATTCTTGCATTGGCAGGATTAAAAGATGAAGCCAGTTTAATAACTTTTGTTTCCAGTGACGGCTACACAAAGACATTTACCAGAGAAGAGCTCTTAAATACACCGCGTTACTGCTTTGAAGACGGGAAAGCTGCTGTGGAAGTTCCCAGCATCATAGCATTGCGAGACAGTCCAAGTGGCTACAATTCGCTGGATTTTATGGAGATGGGCCTTACTTTGGGGCAGAGAGTCAAGGGAGAGCAAAACAGCCCCTGGTTTGTCAAATATCTCAAAACCATTGAGGTTAAAACTGAAGAGCCGGACCAATGGGAGGAAGTGAGTTTTACAAGAAGTCCGGGGCCTGAAGGCGTCACTCTTGCCATGTCACACCCTTTTATAGACGCTGTAAAAATATATTATACACTGGATGGCAGCAACCCCACCTACGGGTCTTCGGTTTATAATAAAAGTGCGTCATATTTTCAGCCCCACCTGAACCAGCCTTTGCTGATAGATAAAACAACAGAGATAAGAGCCATAGCAATAGGTCCGGGGAAAAAAGACAGCAAGGTGTCATCAGTGATGATTTCTTTCAGCGGCCCTGTATTTTCTGATCTGGCCGATTATCCCTGGGCAAGGATTGCTATAGAATATTTGGCAGAAAAGAAAATTTTGAGTGGCATGGGAGACGGTCGTTTCGCACCGGGACAAAACCTGACAAGAGCACAGTTTGCCACAATGATGGTCCGGGCCATGGGGGAAGAACCCATTCTGACTAAAGGCAAATCAAGATTTACCGACATAAAGAATAGCGACTGGCATTATGGTTATGTGGAAAAAGCGGCAGAAAAAGGGTGGCTCCATGGGTACCCCGATGGCAGTTTTCAGCCAAACAGAGCTTTGAAACGTGAAGAAATGCTGACTATAGTAGTCAGTGCTATCGATTCGGCAAATTTAAGTCCGGCTGAGGCGGATGTTATTCTGGGGGCGTTCAGTGACAAAAGCAAAATAAGCTCATGGGCAAAAGCTGCTGTGGCAAGAGCCGAGCAGCTGAACATAGTGGAACACGGACATATTGTTACAGAATTGGAAGGCAGGCCCTATTTTGATGCTACAGCGCTTGCATCTAGAGCGGAAGCCGCCGTAACGGTATACAGAATGTTAAGTATTACAAAATAAATTCAGGCAGATAAGGAGAAATTAAAATGTCAGATAAGGAAGGGATTTGCACAAAACAGGAAGTGGATTTACACTCAGACGTTGAATTGCTGGTAGGCGGCAAATCCATACCTATGGTGCCTTTTGTTGCAGACATGTTCAGAGAAGTGATACGTGCGATGGTGGGGACATTGAGCGGAACTGACCCTGATGCAGAGATAAGGATTACGGTAGGAAAGAAAGAATAACAACAACAATGGGGCGCTTTAGAATCCAGGATTTTGTCATCATAGCCATGATGGCAAGTTTAGGAGTTGCAGTGAAGCCACTGGCAGTTTCGCTTGTCCACATAATTACGGGACCGCTTTTTATTCCCGGCGGAGCTCTTGCCGGCGGATTATATATGATGTGGCTGGTTTTGGGCGCAGGCATGCTGAAGAAGCCCGGATCGGCAAGCCTTATTGGATTGGTTCAGGCGGTGATGGTGCTGGCTCTGGGAATATTTGGCAGTCATGGTGTATTCAGTTTTTTGACTTATACACTGCCGGGAGTCGGGGTCGATTTAGTGTTGCTTCTGCCGGGAATAAATGCAGAAGATAAGATAGCCATGTTTCTTGCCGGTATTGCAGCCAATATAACAGGAGTTGTGCTAACTAACCTGATTTTTTTCAGGTTGCCGTTTTTACCCTTTTTGCTCTCTTTAAGCTTAGGAGCTTTTTCGGGTGCAATCGGAGGTTTGATCGCATATAAAATCAAAGAACAACTGGAAAAATTGAAGGTATGAGCAAGCGTTATAAAAATATTATTGGTTTGGTGCTTGCCCTTCTGGCTGTTATTTCTGCTCTGGGGGTGTTTGTTAACTACGCTCAATCAAAGGAAAGACTGAGTCTTTTAATTAACCAGGAGATAGTTATCTACGAAAATGGAAGTGAACTTACTCGCGTAACCATGGATTATATGTCCGACGGTCTGGAAGCCAGGAAGTTCATAGCGAATTTAAAAAGCAGCACAATGATTTCACCTGAAGAACATGAATATGAAGGTTTTGCTTTATCAGATATCTTTGCCTTTGCAGAATTATCGCTTGTCGGGAAAAGCAGGGTCATTGTGGAGTCAGTAGATGGCTACAGGGTGCCTTTAAAAATCGAGGAAATAATGGAACTGGACAATATTTTTCTTGTGTACAAAGACGATGGAAAATATTTGGGCTCCTACAAAGACAAGGGAGGCCAGGGACCATTTATGATAGTTGTAAAGGGTGACAGATTCAGCCAGAGATGGGCAAAATATGTGACAGGGTTGGATGTTGAATGAAAGTTTTAACGGCAGATAATATCAGTTTTACATATAAAGGACAGAATACACCCGTTTTTACAGATGTGTTTTTTGAACTGGAAAAAGGCAGGCTGGCCGTGATTTCAGGGCCCTCGGGCAGCGGCAAATCCACACTTGCAGGCTGCCTTTGCGGCATAATACCCGCATTGATACCAGGTGAATTCAGCGGTGAAGTCAGGGCTGACGGAAGAGTGGGAATTGTATTCCAGGATCCTGACAGCCAGATATTCTTTTCTGACACGGAAGACGAACTGGCCTTTGCTCCAGAAAACCTGTGCCTTGACAGGGAGGAAATCGGAAGAAGAATAGATGAGGTTCTTGACAGGCTGAGTATGGAAAATCTCCGAAATGAAAATCCCGCCAGGCTCTCGGGAGGCCAGAAACAGCTGGTGGCCCTGGCAGCCGTACTTACTATGGAACCGGATATTCTCATTTTAGATGAAGCCTTTTCCCAGCTGGATGACAACTCAAAAGCAAGAGCAAGAGAAGTGTTATTGCAGCTTAAAGAAAAAGGGACTTCAATAGTAATGGTGAGTCACGACCAGGGAGATATGGCTAATGCCGACCTGGTTCTCTATCTGGAAAACGGCAGGTTATTTTAATATGAATGAGCAGACAGCTATCTTTGCGGAAAAATTATCTTACAAATATGCTCCTGCCGGATTTCAAAAGGTTCCGGCAGGAAAAATAGCACCCGCCATAAGAGATGTTGATATTGTCCTTAAAACGGGTGAAATTGTCGCCTTGAGAGGCCCGAATGGATCCGGCAAGACTACTCTGGGCAAACTGCTTACCGGTATTCTTACGCCAGGCAGTGGCCAGGTGGTTATTTTCGGAAAGAATGCCAACTCCATGAAGTTGCATGAAATAGGACGACGGATAGGTTACTGTTTTCAAAATCCGGAGAAGCAGCTCTTTACATCCAGCGTCGAAGAAGAAATATCTCTTGGACCAAGGTATAACGGAGTTGCGGAATCGGAAATCAGAAGCCTGGTTGAAGATCTGCTGGAAGAACTGAATCTTAAAAAAGTTCGGTTCAGTTTCCCGTTAAACCTGAGTTACGGGGAAAAAAGGAGGGTGGCTCTGGCTGCGGCTCTGGCGCTTTCTCCTGATTATCTCATCCTGGATGAACCTACTGTTGGACTTGACCTGAACAACCTTGTAATACTCGACAGACTTCTTTCCAATTTAAAAAAACTTGGAAAGGGAATGCTTATAATCAGTCACAACAGGGAATTTCTGGAGAGGATTACGGACAGGACGCTTTGGATGGAAAAGGGGAGATTGGCCGATGGTTGACCCCAGAACGAAGCTGATAGTGGTGATTTGTCTTTCTTCAATGGCAGTTCTGATGAACAACCTGTTTGTTTTGCTGGCTTTATCTGCAATTTCCTTTATCTTGCTGCTCCTTTTAAAAGTGAATCTGACCGGTGTCTTTGCCAGAATCAGACTCTTATTTGCGGCAGTTGTTTTTGTTGGTATAATGCAAATCGTTTTCGCAAAAGAGAACGGGCTGGTTATGGCAGGAGAGTTTTTGCTGCGAATGCTCGTAATCGTAGCTTCTGCAGCCGTCCTGACCACCTGCAGCAGCAGAGAAATAATTCAGGGTATGGTAAAGATGGGACTTCCTTACGAAATCGCTTTCATGGCGGTTCTGGGCATACGTTTTCTGCCCGCCTTCAAAGAGGAGTTTCAGGACGCTGTGGTTGCAATAAGGCTGAGAGGCATAGATTTTATGTCTTTGAGATTGAGGCAAAAAATAGACCTTATTTCCAAGGCTTTTATGCCTGTGGCAGCAGGTGCCATCATCCAGTCCAGAGCATTATCCATGTCCATTGAGATGAGGGGCTTCAGAAGCAAAGCCAAAAGGACGGAATATAAGGTGCTGAAACTCAAGGCCGCAGATTGCATAATTATGGGATTTTCAGTTTTTATTACAGTCTTTGCCCTGATTGGTTATTATAGATATTTGGCATAGAAAGGAAGTTACATGAAAGTATTTTCTGTATTTGGAATCTCTGACACCGGCAAAACGACCACTGCAGAGTGCATAATATCAGAACTTGTCAGACGGGGATACAGAGTGGGATCTGTCAAGGACATTCATTTCAGTGGTTTCGCAATGGACAGAGAAGGAACCGATACCTGGCGACATGGCCGGGCCGGAGCCGAACTGGTAACAGCAAGAGGGCTGTATGAAACAGACGTGCTTTTTCCTAAACGGCTTCCCATAGATAAACTGCTTGAAATTTATGACCAGGACTATGTGGTTCTGGAGGGTTCCAATAATTTCCTGGGCCCTGCAATTATTTCTGCAGGCAAAACAGAGGAGATTGAAACAAGAATGAGAGACACAGTGTTTGCCATAGTGGGTCAGATTTCCAATACTATAAACGAATATAAAGGGCTGCCGGTTCTGGATGCCAGGAAAGATATAGAAAAACTGCTTGAGCTTATTGAAAAAAATGTGCCGGAATGGAAAGGACAGACAGAATGGATAGAGAAGGAAGAGGCATGAGAAGAAAAATATTTTCGACGGTTCTTGCCATACTCCTGCTGATTTTGATTAATGGCTGTACCCGGGAAGAGGCTATAAATGCTGAACCTTTTTCATTTATATATATGGGAGATTCTCAGGCAGATCCTGACACAGGAGATTATTCCGGCTGGGGTGAATTGCTCGCTTTGGCAGCGGCAGACGAAAGCAAACCGGAACTATTGCTTTTAGGCGGCGATATGGTCAATGATGGAAGCAGCCAACGGGAGTGGGATGACTTTTTCGCCGCTGGCGCCGAAAACCTTAAAAACCTCGAATTATACACGACTGTAGGCAACCACGACAATACACGGCTTTATGAGGAAATCTTCCGGAGACCGGGCTTTTATTCTTTTGATAAAGGCGAAGTTCATTTTGTAGTTCTGGACAGCAATACTATGGGAGCCGCATCGGAACAGGATGTGGAATGGCTGAGAAATGACCTCAGTCAAACCAGTCAAAGCTATAAAATTGCCATGTTTCATCATCCGGCATATACAGCGATAGATAATCCAAAGGATGAAATAAGGGCAAATACAATAAGGGAAAATTTCATTCCCATAATGGAGGAATATGGGGTGCAGCTGGTTCTGACAGGACACCATCACGTTTATATGAGAACCCACCCAATGCGGGACAACCATATATGTCCGAATGGAATAGTTTACATCACCGGCGTTTCGGGTGCCAAGCAATATCAGCCTGCTTACAGAGACTATGCAGCTTTCTCTTTGGGAGATGAACCAGTTTATACAATAGTAACGGTAAATGAAGAAGGGATTGCGGTAAAAACCTATGATTCCAGCGGAATCTTGGTAGATGAGAGTTTTCTGTCCAGAAAGAACAGGGAAGTGAAACTGTCAGGCGACCAGGAAAACATGGAAATCCGACTGGTTTCAGAAGCAGACGGGAAAGAAATCAAATACAGTTTGAAGGATCTGGCCCGGCTTGAGGAAATAGGCTGGGAACATGCATATTCAAGTGTTAACAACTGGCCTTCGCCCGTTGTGTGCTCTGCAAAGGGTTTCAGGCTCAGGAAGGTGCTGGAAGCGGCAGGCTTATATGAAAATATGAAGACAGTCACCGTCTGCTCATATGATGGTTATGAAATGTCATTTACCAAGGCTCAGTTGTTTGAAAAATCCCGCTGGTATTTTCCCCGGTTTGAGGAGAGTTCGACTGAGGGCGCGGAACCTGTAGAGGCAATACTGGCATATGCTCATAAAGACGGAACGACGGTCGTCCGGGATGCCGAGCCGGGAAAGCTCAGATTAATTTTTGGTCAGAGCCATGTGGATGAACATACCAACCCCGCTTTTGTGGATGATGTTTCAAAAATTATAGTCTCTTTTGAAGAGGCGGAAAGCTGGGCAATGCCGGGAACATTTCCAAAAGAAGGGAGTATCGCATTGAGGGAAACTGTAAAACTTCAGCATCCTTTCATAGGGCTTGTCAAGCTGCATTACACCATTGATGGAAGCGAACCCACCGAGCTTTCAACAATGTACAATACCAGCACATACCAGCCTGAACTCAATAAGCCTATTATTATTAAAGGCGATACAGTCATAAAAGCTTATGCCACAGGCTATGGAAAGAATGACAGCCCGGTGGCCGTATTTAGATTTACAGCAACAGATTAGAGAGGAAGTTAAGGGCATGAAGAGAATACTTTTGAGTCTTGCATTAATCATTATGGCAATATCAGTCACACTGGGCGGATGCGGCAATAGTGGAGCCGGAAGCGGGGATCCGGATTACGAGGCCAGGACCATATTCATTGAAGGCATCCACAAGGGTGATGACGGCGAAAGTACAATCGAGGCTATAAGCATCGCTGAACTAAGGGAATTGCCTCAACACGAACTGGATGCAAGCTTTAAAAGAACAACTGGCATGGTTGAAGAATATGCGATGAAAGGCCCTTATTTAAGAGATATTATCAACCTCTTTGGGGTGGATTTGTCCGACTTTGCAGGAATGGGTGTCATGGGCAGTGACGGCTACTATTGTCTGCTTTCCAGGGAAGTTATAGATGCAACTCCCGACCTTATGCTGGCTCTGGTTGTTGATGGAGCTGCAAAACTGGAGGATGACAAAGCTCCTGCATGGCTGGCAGTACAAGGTCAGTTCGGGCCTTACTGGGTTAAAATGGTTGAAAAAATCATTCTTTACGACCAGATCCCTGATAAGGACATAAATTCCATTTGGGTGTTTTCAGCACTGGCCGAAGGAATAGAACCTTTTGAATATGAGTATTATGGGAGCAAGGATGCATCAATAGAACTGGGACAGATTTTTTCCCGGCTTGATAAAGTTGACAACCGAGCCTTTTTCACAATGAAATCTGCAGACGGCTTTAAAAAGGACGAGGCCATTAATATTGTGAAGTCCAGATATTATATTAAGGTTGAGGGTGAGGATGCGCCTACTAACATTTCACCATATATAAAACTGGGAATGAATGTTCATAATATTTCATGGATTTCCACCAATGAAGATGCGGCGATTTTTCCTGAAAAATTGCTGGAATACATGGATGTTGTGGAAATGGGTGGAAAGAAAGGCATTCCTCTTTCGGAACTCCTTTACGAAACTGAGGTGGAGAAATTAAAAGGCGAAACTTTTGACATTCTGGGTGTTGACGGCGAAAAACTTACAGTGCCGGGGGAAGACCTTTTCAAAGGAATACTGGTCTCAGACGGTAAAGGAGGAGCGGGAGTTTATTGGGATGCTGATACAAATCATGAAAATATAGAAAAACTGCTGCGCATTCGCAGACATAAAGAGCCCTCTGTCCCGGACGAAGAAGTTGAAATCATTGAAAATGAGGAGCCGGATACCGATGATGACATCACCCGACCTCAAATTGGGAGCAGCAAAAAAAATGCTGATACCATACTTTCCGTTACCGGTGACGGGCTTAGAGAGGATATATTTTTTTCCCTTAAAGATCTTAAGGAACTGATGAATCTGTCTTCACAAAAAGCTTATATCGAGCAGATTTTTTCTGTAACCAACAACTGGCCTACAAAAAAATACCAGGTGGCTAAAGGGGTCGATCTAACTGTATTGCTGAAAGTCGCAGGCATTAAAGATAGTGCGAAATTGTTTGAAATTGCAGCATCAGACGGCTATTATGTTCATCTGACAAAAGAGCAGCTGCTGGGTGAACGTTTTTATTATCCCGGTCTGGCTGATGGAAACAGCACGGGCAGCATAGTGGTAAAACCCGTCCTGGCCTGGGCGTGGGAAAATGATACAAAAGATATTTCAAAAGCCAAAGAGGGCGATTTGAGACTGATGATAGGGCAGCAGGGATTAAATGATGTAAATACCGCACCCTCCGTGCAGAAAGTCATAAGTATAGCAGTTTCTTCCGATGATCCGGGGAAATGGGCTCCACCTGCTGTAGCTGTTAAGGATGGTCATCTGGTCTTTTCTCACGACCACATGGATCAGGTTAAGCTGCACTACACGCTGGATGGCTCAATGCCGGATTACAACAGTCCGGTATACAACCCCAGCACTTCGTATTTCCAACCTCAGTTGATAAAGCCCATACCTGTGTCAGGTAGCGGAAAATTGAGAGTTAAAGCCATAGGGTATGGGAAAAATGACAGCGAGGTGATAGAGTTTGACTATTAAAATGCTGTTGAATAAGTATGCTGTTTTGGGAGTTATAGTAATAGCAATTCTCTCGGCGGGAGCGTATTTTTTATTCATTTATGAAAGCAAAGAGCTTACGGAAGCGGAATTGGAAGCATTCAATCAGATTTACCAGATAGAATTGAATAATGATGATTTTCAAATGGTTACCAATGAATTTCTTACGGGCGAAACCAGGAAAAAATTTAAAGCAGTTAAAAAAGTATTTGCCCTGCCCCAAGGCGATTACGCATTTATCAGCAAACCGGTTGCTTATAACGGGCCGGTTACTTTGGCGGTGGCCATTGACGGAGAAAGCGGCAATACCGTGGGTATGAGAATTGTGGAACATGAAGAGACAGAACATTATGTCAGGGACATGGGCAGCTATTGGTTTATAGACAGATTCAAAGGCAAAAGCTCAGAAAAATATCTTAAAACCGTAAAACTAAATGCAAGGAACAGTGACGAAATAGTGCTGATAACGGGTGCTACAATAACGACCGATGGTATTGTGAATGGTGTGAATGCCTGTATGGGCGTTTACAATGATAAAGTCCTGGGCATAGAATCCGATGCTGTGCCTTATATGGTTCGTTTTGAAAAAGACGAGGGCGAGGGGCCGGAAGAAACGGAAACCATAGCAATCAGAGCTTATGGGGTTGTCCTGGGCGAAGTGAGCCTCGACGATATTAAAAATATGCCATCTGTAAGGCGGAAGATTACCATCAATTCCACGGCGGGAACAACAAGTCATGATTTCCGCGGCACACTGCTTGCCAACGTGATTGCTGCATTTGATGAGACTTTGCTGAGTGATTATGCGGTTGTGCAGCCAATAGGAGTAGATGATTATATTTCCAACATTTCCATGGAGGAAGTTTTGGCTGAAAATAAGGTATATATTATGTATGAGGATCAGGGGGAACCTCTTCTGAAAAAAAATGGCAAACCCGGCGCAATGAGAGTTGTGGTTCTGGATGACTTTTTCGGCCAGAGATTTACCAATTATCTGATTGAAATCGTATTGGAGTAAGCTGATGAAAATTAACATCTTGAAATTCAAAGCTCTGATTTCGACCCTGTTGATTATTATCGTAATTCTTATGTTTATAACAGGCGGCGTATTATACTTTTCTGAGTATGGCATGTGGCTGGTTTTCACCAGAAAGGCCATTAAGAATTTCCATGTTTTTTTGGCTCTAATAATGGGGTTATGTGTGATTATTCACTTCGCTCTGAATTTCAAAACGTATGCCGTCGAACTGAGAAAATTAGGGGAAAAAAGAGAGTAAAATATAAGAATTTATCGTTGACTTTGAAAAAACCTTATGTTAAGATGAAAATCGGCTCTTTGAGAAATCAGAATATCAGGAGATCAGGGCGCATAGCTCAGCTGGGAGAGCACCTGCCTTACAAGCAGGGGGTCACAGGTTCAAGCCCTGTTGCGCCCACCAAGTGGCCTGGTAGTTCAGTTGGTTAGAATGCCAGCCTGTCACGCTGGAGGTCGTCGGTTCGAGCCCGATCCAGGTCGCCAACTTTTTTAGGAAATCCGTGCTGGTGTGGCTCAAAGGTAGAGCAGCTGATTTGTAATCAGCAGGTTGGGGGTTCGATTCCCTCCACCAGCTCCAGCGGAACCATTAGCCTGATAAATGATTGCTGAGTTTGTACATTGAAAGTTAAATATCTGGAGGGATGCCCGAGAGGCTAAAGGGGGCGGACTGTAAATCCGTTAGCGCAGCTTTCGATGGTTCGAATCCATCTCCCTCCACCATTTTTTAAGCGGAAGTGGCTCAGGGGTAGAGCATCGCCTTGCCAAGGCGAGGGTCGCGAGTTCGAATCTCGTCTTCCGCTCCAAAATTTTGCGGATGTAGTTCAATGGTAGAACATCAGCCTTCCAAGCTGATAGCGTGAGTTCGATTCTCATCATCCGCTCCACCGGGGGTCCATAGCTCAGTTGGATAGAGCAACGGCCTTCTAAGCCGTGTGTCCGGGGTTCGAATCCCTGTGGGCTCACCATTTTAAGTGGGGTATAGCCAAGCCGGTAAGGCAACGGACTTTGACTCCGTCATTCGTAGGTTCGAGTCCTGCTACCCCAGCCACATGACCCATTAGCTCAGGCGGCAGAGCACTTGACTTTTAATCAAGGTGTCCCGCGTTCGAATCGCGGATGGGTCACCATTCTTTTGGACGTCGCCTGTGGAGAGGTGTCCGAGCGGTTTAAGGAGCTGGTCTTGAAAACCAGTGACTCCGAAAGGGGCCGTGGGTTCGAATCCCACCCTCTCCGCCAAGGAATAACCTTATAAGGGTGATATTCAAAAAGGAGAAGTACTCAAGAGGCTCAAGAGGACGGTTTGCTAAACCGTTAGGCTGGGCAACCGGTGCGTGGGTTCGAATCCCACCTTCTCCGCCATGTGCAGGGGTATAGCTCAGTTGGTAGAGCAGTGGTCTCCAAAACCACGTGCCGAGGGTTCGAATCCTTCTACCCCTGCCAAAACACCGTATGACCAACGGGGTGTAGCGCAGCTTGGCAGCGCATCTGGTTTGGGACCAGAGGGTCGCAGGTTCGAATCCTGTCACCCCGACCAGCGGCGCATTAGCTGCATGGCGTGGGCCATTAGCTCAGTCGGTCAGAGCATCCGGCTCATAACCGGCAGGTCCGGGGTTCAAGTCCCTGATGGCCCACCACAATTTTTATAGGTTTTACTTGCCCAGATAGCTCAGTTGGTAGAGCAGTGGACTGAAAATCCACGTGTCGCTGGTTCGATTCCGGCTCTGGGCACCAGGATAGCCGATTGTGACATGTTCCGATCGGTTATTTTTTATTTTTTGATGTCATGTGTTATAATATTCATTATTTGATTCCTGAAACTAAAAGGAGCAGCTGTTGAGATGATTAAGATAGAATTGATAAAAGAAGTCGGCACTGAGCCTGTACATATTGAGGTTGAAGAATGCATAACGCTGGAAGAACTGGTGAAACAGTACGGTGAAGGAGCCCCTTACCGGATTCTTGCGGCACGGGTAAATAACAAAAATGAGGAGCTAACCAAAAAGATTGAAAAGGATTCCAAAGTGGTGTTTCTGGACCTGCGCGATATTGCAGTTTCAAGGATTTACCAGAACAGTGTGTCATTTTTATATCTTAAGGCTGTTTATGATGTGCTTGGAAACGTGAAGGTGGGCATTGAGAATTCTCTTCATAAAGGCGTATATACCGAAATCAAAACTCATGAGCCCTTAAAAGTTGAAGATGTGGAAAAAATTGAAGAACGCATGTGGGAAATAGTCCGGGAGGACATACCCCTCATTAAACTCCGTCTGGACAGGGATCAGGCCATGAGGTTGTTTGCGGCAGGCAATCACGAGATTAAAATGAGAATGCTGGAAAGGGCCCCTGATGTTAAGTCCCTTCCAATATACTCATGTGGCGGATTCATGAATTTTTTCTATGGCAAAATGGTCCCTTCCACAGGTTACATTGAACATTTTGAAGTAAGAAAATACAGAAATGGTGTTCTTGTAAGATTTCCCGACAGGGCAAACCCCGATCAGGTGCCACCTTTCAAAGATGACGGGAAATTGTACCAGGCTTTCGGAGAGGCCAAGCGTTGGGGCAATCTCATGGGGATTTCCTATGCCGAAGACTTAAACGAAAAAATTGAAACAGGCGAATATAAGGAAATAATCCAGATATCCGAAGCCCTGCATGAAAAGAAAATCGCTTATATAGCCGATGAAATAAAAAAACAGAAAAAGAGGGTGATCCTGATTTCGGGGCCCTCATCTTCCGGAAAGACTTCTTTTGCCAGAAGGCTGATTATCCAGCTGAGGGTAGCAGGCGAACACCCCCTTTATATAGGCATGGATGATTACTTTCTCGACAGGCACCAGACCCCCCTTCTGCCTGACGGCAGTCCAAATTTTGAAGACCTTGAGGCTCTGGATATTGAGCTGTTTGAAAGAAATATCAATGACCTGCTCATGGGAAAGGAAGTCGATCTGCCATCCTTTGATTTTATAGAGGGCAAAAAGAGCTATGGCCAGAGAATAATAAAGGCGAACAGAAATCAGCCCCTGGTTATTGAAGGAATACACAGCCTGAACAGGGAGACGACCAAGGCTATCAAAGAAGACCTGAAATATAAAATTTATATAAGCCCGTTTACGCAGCTGAACATTGACAACCACAACAGGATACCCACCACCGATGCCAGATTTTTGAGGCGGATTGTGAGAGACCATCAGTTCAGAGGTTACAGCGCAGACAAAACAATAACCCAATGGGTAAAGGTAAGGGACGGCGAAGACAAGAATATCTTCCCCTTCAACGATGAGGCGGATATGCTTTTCAACTCAGCACACATCTATGAGCTGCCTGTGCTGAGAAAATATGCAGAACCCATGCTTAAAGAAATCAGCCAGGATAATGAGGCCTACAGCGAAGCAGTACGATTGCTGCGTTTTCTGGCTTTCTTCAAGATGATTGAAGATGATTCGTACATTCCCAACAATTCCATAATAAGAGAATTCATAGGCGGAAGTATTTTGGTTTAGGGGAAGGAAGATAATGAGTGAAGTAATCGTAATAGGCGGAGTGACCGCAGATATTGAAGGCAGGCCATACGGCATGCTGGTACATGCGGATTCCAACCCGGGCACCATAAGCATTACCTTCGGCGGGGTAGGCAGAAATATTTCTGAAAATCTGGCAAGGATAGGCGTGCCCACAAGTTTCATTTCTGTAGTAGGAGATGACTTGATGGGCGGTTTGGCGCTCAGGGAATTGTCTGATTTAGGCGTTGATATTTCCAGGGTGGAAGTATCCAAAACTGAGAGTACTGCAATTTATATTTCCATACTTGATATTGTTGGTGATATGGAGCTGGCCCTTAGCAATATGGACGCTCTGGAGAAAATTTCAGAAGATCTTATAGAAAGAGCTGTTGGGGACCTGGGTGATGCAAAAATGGTGGCCCTTGACACAAATCTCCAGGAAGAGAGCCTGGCATATGCAGTAAAAAAGCTGGGAGAAAAGCCCCTTTTTCTGGATCCGGTTTCCACAGTGAAAGCTGCCAGGGCAAAAAATCTTCTGGGTCATTTTCACACAATAAAACCTAACAGAGCCGAGGCAGAAATACTTCTGGATATGGAAATCCGGGATCCCGAGGCATTGAAACAGGCCGGACAGGCCTTCATCGAAAAAGGTGTAAAAAGAGCATTCATAAGCCTTTCTGCAGGAGGAGTATATTATACGGACGGACAGGATTCGGGCATGATAAGACCTTATGGAAAAATACCCGAAGGGGGTTCTGCCACAGGAGCAGGAGATGCCTTTTCTGCAGGGACAATATATGGATTTCTTAATAATATGAGCATGGAAAATACGGCGCATTTTGCCATGGCCATGTCATCCATGGCGGTGGAGTCAAAGTCAGCCGTCAATCCCAAAGTTACGCTTGAAGAGATTAACAGGAGGATTAAAGGATAAGATGAGAAAATATATGGATTTTAACCCTGAAGTCAGGGAGGCTCTGGAGAAAGGTAAACCGGTCATAGCGCTGGAGTCCACCATTATTGCCCACGGCATGCCTTATCCAAAAAATGTGGAGACAGCCAGTGTCGTCGAGGATACCATCAGAAGCAAAGGGGCTGTTCCAGCCACCATAGGAATAATCAGAGGGCGGTTAAAAGTGGGGCTTACTGCCGAAGAAATTGAATATCTGGCTAAGGCCGAAGGCGTTGTAAAAGTCAGCAGAAGAGATTTTCCCCTGGTCATTTCTCAGAAAAAGGACGGAGCCACTACGGTTGCAGGCACAATGATGGTGGCCCACGAAGCGGGCATATCGATTTTCGTTACCGGAGGAATAGGCGGTGTTCACAGGGGCGCCTCAGAAAGCTTTGACATATCGGCAGACCTGGAAGAACTTAAAAATACAGATGTGACTGTAGTTTGCGCAGGAGTCAAATCCATTCTGGATATTGGCGGAACACTGGAATATCTGGAAACAGGCGGAGTCCCGGTAATTACCTACGGATCTGATGAATTTCCGGCCTTCTACAGCAGAAATAGCGGTTTCCCTGCGGAAATGATTATGGACAGCTCTGAGGCCATAGGCGAATTTCTGCATGTCAAAAAAGAACTGGGACTGAAGGGCGGAACCGTTGTGGCATGCCCTATCCCGGAAGAACACCAGATAGAGTTTGATGTTATTGATAAAACGATTCAGGAAGCACTGGAAGAAAGTAAAATCAAGGGTATCAGCGGCAAAAGAATAACCCCCTTTCTGCTGGACAGGATAAAGGAACTTACTGAAGGCAAAAGCCTCCGGGCCAACATAGAGCTGGTTATCAACAATGCCGCAGTAGGCGGTGAAATCGCCTCAGCGTTTTCTAGGTTTCAGGAAAGATAAAGCGGGTATCAAAGTAAACGAAGATATTACTTTAAATAAAATAGGAGGAGAAAGGTATATGAAAGATCTTAAGGGAACCAAAACTTTGGAAAATCTCCTTGTTGCTTTTGCCGGAGAATCCCAGGCCAGAAACAAATACACCTATTATGCTTCCAAGGCAAAGAAAGAAGGATATGAGCAGATTGCAAATATCTTTTTGGAGACTGCCGGAAACGAAAAGGAGCATGCGGAGCTGTGGTTCAAGCTTGCCCATGGCATTGGAACCACCGAAGAAAACCTGCTGGATGCGGCTGAAGGTGAAAACTACGAGTGGACCACCATGTACAAGGAAATGGCTCAGGTGGCAAGAGAAGAAGGCTTTATGGACATAGCTTTCCAGATGGAAGGCGTTGCAGCCATTGAAAAGGAGCACGAAGAAAGATACAGGGCTCTGGCGGAAAACGTAAGAAACGGGAAGGTCTTTGAAAAAGATGAGGAAGTCCTGTGGCAGTGCGCCAACTGCGGCCATCAGTACAGGGGCAAAAAGGCTCTTGAAATCTGCCCGGTTTGCAAGCATGCAAAGGCATATTTCCAGGTAAAAGCAGAGAACTATTAATTGCAAAAGTAATTCCGGAAAACGAAAGGCGGGAGTGGGAAACTATCTCCCGCCTTCCCTTTATTCTGCCCGGCCTCTGTGTTAAAATGGTCTGGGTACGGAAGCCTAAGGAGGGCAAATGGACAATTTAAACAAAGAGCAGAAAAAGGCCGTGATGCATAAAGACGGGCCCCTGCTGGTGCTGGCCGGGGCAGGCAGCGGCAAGACCAAAATGATGACCCACAGAATAGCTCATCTCATCCGGGAAGGTGTTTCGCCCTATGAAATACTGGCAGTGACCTTTACAAATAAAGCTGCGGGAGAAATGAAGTCAAGGGTTGAAGCGCTGGTTGGTGAAATCAGGGGCATGTGGATTCAGACTTTTCATTCAGCCTGCCTGAGAATACTCCGCATTCACGCGGAAGGTATAGGTTACAGCCGGGATTTCGTGGTTTACGACCCCGCAGACCAGAAAACTGTTGTGAAAAATGCCATGAAAGAGCTGAAAGTAGATGAAAAGCTGTATAAACCGGCATATTTTCTTACCATAATAAGTGATTGCAAGAATAAGGGCATGGACCCTGATGAATATGAGAAATTGAATGAATCCAATCCCCGGTCAAAGACGGCGGCAGAGGTTTACAGGTACTACGAAAAAACGCTCCGGGCAAATATGGCTATGGATTTTGACGATTTACTTATAAAAACCGTGGAGCTCTTTAAAAAAAAACCTGATGTACTGGAGCATTATCAGAAAAAATTTAAATATATCATGGTGGACGAGTATCAGGATACTAACAGAGTCCAATATGACTTTTTGAGACTTCTGGCCAAAGCCCACAACAATATCTGTGTTGTGGGGGACGATGATCAATGCATTTACCAGTGGCGGGGAGCAGACATCAGCAATATTCTGGATTTTGAAGAGGATTTCAAAGGAGCAAAGGTTATAAAGCTTGAGAAAAACTACCGTTCATACGGAAATATTCTGGCTGCCGCAAATTCGGTTATTACCAACAACCGGGGGCGGAAAGGGAAAAAACTCTGGACCGATAAAAGCAGTGGCGAAAAAGTGCAGTATTTCAGAGCAGAAAACGACAAGATGGAAGCAGGATATGTGGCATCACAGATAGACAGGCTTAAAACATCTGACATGGAATACTCAGACTTTGCAATACTGTACAGGACAAATGTGCAGTCCAGACTTTTTGAAGAAGCACTCAGATACCGGGGCATACCCTACAGGATTTTGTCGGGCATAAGATATTATGACAGGAAAGAAGTCAAGGACATGGTTGCTTATATGCGCCTGGTGCAGAACCCCTATGATGACCTTTCCCTGGAAAGAATTATCAACGAACCGAAAAGAGGGGTGGGCGCAAAAACTCTGGAAAAATTAAGGGCATTGGCACTTGTCACCCAAAAAAGTATTCTGGAAACTTTGGAGGACGAAGATATAACAGATGGTCTTGGGGGAAAAGCCGGAGAAAGCCTTAAGGAGCTGGTAAAAGTCATTAAAGGACTCTCAGATAAAAGAGACAATTTGAGAATCTCCGATATATATGACGGACTACTGGTGAAAACAGGATATCTTCAGTCGCTGAAAGCTCAAAACACCATAGAGTCGGAAAGCCGCATTGAAAACCTGCTGGAATTCAAATCCGTTATTTATGATTATGAAAAGCAAAAAGAACTGGAGGGTGAGGAAGGGAGCCTTCACGATTTCATGGAATCAATAGCCCTGATGGCGGAAGTCGACAATTTTGATCCAGATGAAAACGCAGTGGTGCTGATGACGCTGCACAGTGCCAAAGGCCTGGAGTTTCCGGTGGTTTTTATGGTGGGCATGGAGGACGGACTTTTTCCCGGATGGAGGGCATTTGAGGAAAGAGGGGAGCAGGGAATCGAGGAAGAGAGGCGGCTCTGCTATGTGGGAATGACCAGGGCCATGGAAAGGCTGTACCTTACCGGAGCTGAAGAAAGAACCATTTATGGAAAAACTGATTACACCAGAGAGTCCATGTTTTTAAGAGAGATAGACAGAAGGTTCATGGAAGGACATAGTGTAGATATCAGAAAATCAGCCGTCACGTTTGGAAATATTGTCGACAGCTTCAAAGATCCTTATCCGTCGGAAAGCGAGATATTTAAGCCTTTTGCAAGTTTGAAGAAAACCAGGGAAATAGCTGATGGCTTTGGTACGCTGATGGAAATAGAAGAAGGCAGCAGGGTCGAACACAGAAAATTTGGCCCCGGCACTGTGCTGAATATAAATGATAAGATTGTTAGTGTGCATTTCGACAGCGGGGAAACAAAGAAGCTGGCTTTGGATATAGCTCCCCTCAAATTAATCGAAGAGAATTGTTGAAGAAAAATATTTAAAAAGGATCCTATGATATGGATGAGAATAAACTGACTGAACTGAAGGAATTGACCAGGACTCTTGCAGAGGCGGCAAGAGCTTACTACAGGGACAGCAGGGAGATTATGTCCAACCTAGAGTACGACTCCTTGTATGACCGCCTGGTCTCCCTGGAAAAAGAGCTGGGCGTTACGCTGGCGGGGAGTCCCACAGAAAAAGTTGGCTACGAGCTTTCAGAGGAGTTACCCAAAGAAAACCATGAGAAACCCATGCTTTCACTGGATAAGACCAAGGATAAAGATGCTCTTTCCGAATGGCTGGGCGATAAAACTGGTTTGCTTTCGTGGAAAATGGACGGAATCACAATAGTACTTACCTATGAAAATGGGTCGCTGACAAAAGCTGTAACCAGAGGCAACGGAGTGACAGGAGAGGTTGTTACTAATAATGCCAGGGTTTTCGTAAATCTGCCGCTGAAAATACCGTATAAAGGGAGGCTGACTCTGAGAGGGGAAGCTGTAATAAGCTATAGAGATTTTGACAGGATAAACGATAGCCTGCCTGAAGGCGAAGCCAAATACAAAAATCCGAGAAATCTCTGCAGCGGTTCAGTGAGACAATTGAATAATGAAATTACAGCTCAGCGTAGCGTTCACTTCATGGCGTTTGGACTGGTGGATGCAGTTGACGGAGATCTTCCTGAATTTGCAGATTCAAGAAAAGTGCAGCTGAACTGGCTGGCAGGCCAGGGTTTTGACACAGTGGAATTCATTGAAGTCAACAGTAACAACCTAGCCGAAGTGGTTGAAGAATTCAGCTCAGGAGTTGGGAAATATGAATTTCCCACAGATGGACTCGTACTTATTTACGATGATATCAGTTACGGCGAAAGTCTGGGGGCTACAGCTAAATTTCCCCGGGATGCCATAGCATTTAAATGGAAGGACGAAATCAGGGAAACAACCCTTCTGGACATAGAATGGAGTCCCTCGAGGACGGGGCAAATCAACCCGATTGCCATATTCGAGCCCGTGGAGCTGGAAGGCACTACAGTAAAAAGGGCTTCTGTCCATAACCTCAGCATTATGGAGGAGCTGAAGCTTGGAATAGGCGATGAAATCAGAGTTTACAAGGCAAACATGATAATACCCCAGGTGGCTGAAAACCTGACTCAAAGCGGTCCGGCCGGAATTCCCGACAGATGTCCGGCCTGCGGCGAAGCATCCCACATCAAAGAAGAAAACCGGGTTAAAACCCTCTACTGCCTAAATGAGGATTGCCCTGCCAAACATATAAAATCCTATACCCATTTCGTCAGCAGGGACGCAATGGGGATAGACGGTTTGTCAGAAGCTACGGTAGAAAAATTTATCGGGAAGGGCTTTATAAGGGAATATGCCGATATATTTGTAATAGACAGGCACAGGGACGAAATAATCGCAATGGAAGGTTTTGGCGAAAAGTCATACGAAAAATTATGGGAAGCCATACAAACAGCGAAAAAAACAACTGCTGTGAGGCTTCTATACAGTCTGGGCATTCCTAATATCGGACTGACAAACGCCAAGGCTATAAGCGGATTTTTTGGTAACGATTGGGATAAAATTCAGAGGGCCACTTCTGAAGAGCTTACATCTATCTACGGTGTAGGTGAAAAGATGGCAGATACATATATCGATTATTTCAGTAAAGAAAAAAATAAAAAGATTATTGAAGATTTGCTCAGGGTTATTGAGTTTACAGACAAAGGTAATGCCGGACGGGAAGGGAACAAGCCTTTTGCCGGCCTGAATTTTGTGATAACCGGAAGTCTTAAGACCTATAAAAACAGGGGAGAATTGAAAGCTTATATAGAGAGCATGGGGGGTAGCACGGGAGACAATGTTAGCAGAGAAACAGACTACTTAATAAATAACGATATTCTGTCCTCATCTTCGAAAAATAAAAAAGCCAAAGAACTGGGCATCAAAATTATAAGCGAAAAAGAATTTAACATTTTAGCAGAAAAAAGCAAACAGGAGTGAGACAATGAAAACCGGAAAACTGGACAGCAAACTCTTAGAAGATATTGTATTCAGGCATTTAAGTCACAAAAGGCCCGAAGTTCTGACCAGGGCAGGAATAGGAGAGGATTGTGCAGTCATAGATTTTGGAAATTATGATTGTGTACTTTCTACGGATCCCATAACGGGAGCAGTTTCCGATATAGGCAGGCTGTCGGTGCATATATCATGCAACGATATTGCATCGAAGGGAATAGAGCCCCTTGGCTTGCTTTTAGCCTGCATGCTGCCGGAAGGAACCACTGTGGAAGAAATTGACATCATCATGGCTCAGGCAGGGGAAGCGGCAAGGGAGCTCAACGTGGAAATAATAGGTGGCCATACCGAGATAACCGGAGCAGTCAATACACCTGTAATTGTTTCCACGGCAGTAGGAAGAGCACTGAAAGGCCAGGTTCAGGGAGCTGAGAACATGAGATTCGGCGATTATATTTTAATGACAAAGGGAGCCGGAATCGAAGGTGCCGGCATAATCGCCGCAGATTTCGGTCACGAGCTGGAATCAGTGCTTACGGAAGAAGAGATTTCTGAGGCTCTGGCCCTGCTCGACCAGGTTTCCGTTGTGAAAGAGGGGGTAATCGCAGGTGGCATAGGAACTTCCGGCATGCATGACATAACTGAAGGGGGGGTTTTAGGCGCAGTATGGGAAATGTGCCAGGTTTCGCGAAAAGGTGCCAAAATATACTATGATGCAATACCCATAAAACCTCTGGTGGCAAAGATCTGTAACCACTTCAATATTGACCCGTTAAGGTTAATTTCCAGCGGCAGCATGCTGATTGTGGTTTCTCCGGATAAAAAAGATGAAATGGAAAGTGCAATCAGGGCAGCGGGTATAGAAGTAAGTTGCATCGGGCAAGTTACAGAAAACGATGGAGAGTGTGTTCTGATTAAAGACGAAAAAAGCCAAATAATCGACCCCCCCGGTTCAGACGAATTATATAAAGTAGTTTTTTCAAACAGTTGACCCGCTCAGGGGCTTCCTATATAATTACAGGGTGAATTGCCCTTTGGCAGCTTCGCCTGGCATGGGCCGGGTCCTGCGCAATAAGAATCTGTGAACCTCGTCAGGTCCGGAAGGAAGCAGCGATAAGCGGAATCTCTTATGTGCCGCAGCCAAGCCTGTCTCATAACCATGCGGGGCTGGCAAAGGGCAATTTCCGGTTTTCAGCTCTTTGTGAAATCAAAATGCATTAGGAGAGCAAACAATGCATCAGGCTTTGTACAGAAGGTTCAGACCGGAAACTTTTGAAGGTATTCTGGGCCAGAACCATATAGTTAAAATCCTTCAGAATCAGGTGAGGACGGGCACGGTGGGCCATGCCTATCTTTTTTGTGGGACCAGAGGCACAGGAAAGACCACGACTGCGAGAGTTTTGGCAAAGGGAGTCAATTGCACCGATGAATTGAAAAACCGCCCCTGCGGTATCTGTGATAATTGTGTGGCCATTAGGGACGGTGTCTTTATGGATGTCATAGAAATTGATGCTGCATCCAATAACGGCGTGGAAAATATCAGGGAACTCAGAGAAAGTGTAAAGTATGCGCCGGTAAAAGGGAGGTATAAAGTTTACATAATAGATGAGGTTCACATGCTGACCAAAGAAGCCTTTAATGCCCTTCTGAAGACCCTGGAGGAACCTCCTGAATATATTATGTTCATACTGGCTACAACAGAGCCTTCAAAACTGCCGGCAACTGTTTTATCACGATGTATGAGGCTGGACTTTCACAGGGTTTCCGAACTTACAATAATAGAAAGCATGAAAGATATCTGCGACCAGGTTGGGGTGACCGTGGAAGAAGCAGGACTGAAACTCATAGCCGCAAACGGCGATGGCTCAGTAAGGGACAGCCTGTCCCTGCTTGATAAGTGCATTGCAACGGGAGAGAGAAATATCAGCAGGAGTCAGGTGCTGGAAGCACTTGGAACCAGAGGTGAGGAAGAATTTATTCAGCTGACGGAAATGGTTCATAATGGACAGCTGGGAGATGCCCTTCTTTACATAAATTCAGCTATTGCCGGGGGTATTGATGCGAGACAATTTTTAAAGGACTGGACAGCTCATTACAGAAATCTGATGCTTTTAAAATATCTGGATAAGGGCGAGGATATTCTCAATCTTTCAGAAGAAAATATATCAAGGATGAAAGGTCAAAGCCGGGAATTAACTCAGGAGGAAATCAACAAAGGCATATATACGCTGGCTGAGGCACATTCCGACGCCAGGTGGTCAGGCCAGCCAAGGATCCATCTTGAACTGGCGGCAGCCCGATTGTCAGGCACAGCAACTGAGAAAACAGCAGAACAAAAAACTACATTTCCAAAGACAGAAGTAATCAGGGAAGATGGTAACTGGGCGCAAATCTGGGAAAAGATAGTGACGGAGGCGGAAGGAGAAAAGAAGTCGCTGTACATGCTGAAAAACGCCTGCATACCGGTTTGCTCGGAAGAAGGATGCCTTATGCTGGAAATAAGCACACCGACTGCCGAAAGAATAGTAAAGGAAAATAAAGACCTGCTGCAGAGTCTTCTCGATAAACATTCAGATAAATCTGTCAGACTGGCTTACAAATTATCCGACCGGGGCAATAAACCCGCAAAAGAAAAAAATGCAGAAGAGCTGGCAGAAGAAATAAGTGACCTTTTAAATATTGATGTGGAAATTGTATAGGAGGTACAGATGGGAAAAGGAATGAAGGCAGGTAAAAAAGCTAAGCCCGCGCAGGCGAATATGCAAAAGCAGATGCAACAGATGCAGATATTGCAGCAGCAGATGGATGATTTAAGAGAAGAACTCGATAAGCAGGAAATTTCCGCAACTGCAGGCGGGGGTGCGGTGACCGCCACCGTGAACGGAAAGCATGAGCTGGTCGGCCTTGTAATTCAGCCGGATGCTGTGGATTCCGATGATCTGGAAATGCTCCAGGATTTAATTATTGCGGCTGTAAACGAAGGGCACAGACAGGTGGAAGAACTGTCAGCCAGGGAAATGGAAAAACTCACCGGTGGCCTCGGCATCCCCGGACTCTAGACTGAATACTGAGTGAAAGCGTAAAATAACATGAAAAACTACCCTAAGCCATTAAGCAATCTGATAAATCAGCTGGCAAGGCTGCCCGGCATAGGAGGAAAGACAGCCCAGAGACTGGCTTTCTTCATTTTGTCCATGGATGAAAAGGAGGCATTGGCGCTTGCAGATGCCATAGTTGAAGGCAAAAAAACTATGAAATACTGCAGTATATGCGGTAACCTGACAGATGAAAACCCATGCAGAATCTGCACCGATGCCGGCAGAAATCAAAAAGTGGTCTGCGTGGTGGAAAGCGCCAGAGATGTAGGCTCCATGGAAAGAATCAAGGAATACAATGGTTTATACCATGTGCTTCATGGCGTAATTTCACCCATGGAAGGCATCGGCCCTGAAGACATAAACCTGAAATCCCTTATTACCAGGCTTCGCGAAAACGATATCGAAGAGCTGATACTTGCCACCAATCCCAATATCGAGGGAGAAGCCACTGCCATGTACATAGCCAGGCTGGTAAAGCCTTCAGGCATTAAAGTAAGCCGTATCGCTCACGGGATCCCTGTGGGGGGAGATCTGGAGTATGCAGATGAGATTACTTTGTTGAAGGCTATGGAAGGAAGAAGGGAATTGTAGCAAAGTAATAACATGCCAATAGCAAAAACGTAGTTGCCAGTTATCTGAAAATTAGCTAATATTAGATAACTGGCATTTTATAATTTATTTATTACATGTAGCCGGTAATCTAAGCGATACTCTTTCGCAAAGGAGGTAGTGTTTTGGGTACAGAAGTAATTGTAAAAATGCATTTTCTGGACTGGATAGTTATCGCCTTGTATGTGGCAATGATATTGGGTGTAGGATATTATTTTTCCAAGAAATCCCAGGGTTTTGATGACTATTTCATGGCAGGAAGAGACCTGAATGCGCCTTTGTTAGTAGGAACTCTGGTCTCCACATTCTACGGCCTGGATACACTTTTCGGAAATTCGGAAATCGGATTCTTTGAAGGTATTTCAGGCTTCTTTGCTTATGGACTTCCATACACAGGTCTGTATGCAATAATGGCATTTATGTCTCCTTATTTCAGAGAAAAATTCCCCGATGGCACAACAATGCAGGAAATAACATTCAGAAAGTATGGCAAAACCGCAGGAATCGTATCATCGATAGCTTCATTCCTGTATTCCACCAACACCATGGAAATGATGGGTATAGGCTTTATGTTAAGGCTAATTACGGGAATGCCCTACTGGCTTGGTGTCCTGATTGGAGCTATTTTCATAACAGCCTTTACCTGGATGGGTGGCTTGTGGGCTGTTACCATGACCGACTTCATACAGTTTGTCATAATGATGATGACCGTAGGGTTGGCACTTATTATAGGCTGGAATATGATTGGGGGCTATGAGAATATTGTTATAGGTCTCCAGGAGTTTGTGGGAGAAGATTCAGAATACTACTTTACTGTGAGTGCGGGATATTTAACTCCATGGACATTGTTTGCTTATTCGCTGACTGCATTTTCGGTACTTGCAGAACCAGCCTTCTTCCAAAGGATATTTGCCTCTTCAGGCCCTCACGAAATCAGAAGAGCTTTCACTGCAGGTATTCCCATGTGGCTGTCTTATGACTGGATTGTCGCATTCCTGGGTATAATGGGTGCGGCAGCAGTAGGGCTTCAGATTATTCCCGAGGATATAGCGGCCAACGAGGCCCTGTTCGCAATTGCAGGTCAGTACTTGCCCGCCGGGGTTTTGGGATTGTTCATTGCCGGAGTTTTTTCAGCAGCCATGTCTACTGCAGACTCCTATTTCCTGGTGGCCGGCGGTGTTGTAGGATTTGATATTTATAAAGGTGTAATCAATCCGGAAGCAGACCAGAAGCAGACTGAAAGAATGACTAAGATCGGAGTCCTTATTTCTGCGTCACTTTCGCTTGCCCTGGCATTCGGCTTTGAAAGAATAATGGAAGTCTGGGTCTTCCAGGCAACCATCATTATTACCACTTGCATTATCCCGGTATATTTTGGCACCTTCTCCAAGAAGCCTCCCAAGAAGATAGCGGGAACCGTTGCCACTGTATTTGGTTTCTTCGCATCCATTATCTGGTATATATGGACCAACTTTTTCGGAACATACATAGAGGATATGGATATTTACGTTATTAAAATCGGTGAAATGGAACTCTGGCAGGAATACGGCATACTTATCATTACGCCGATAGTCTTTATTCTTTACATGATCTTCAATGCCATTGGCAAAGAGACTGCAGAAGAATAGGAAAGGAGCTGAACTGATATGATTTGGGATTCCGTTTGGGATATAGGATGTAATGTATTTGGTTTCATCGCCATAATTGGACCTCTCATGCTGGTTGGCTGGTATTTCAAAGCCGCAAAAGAGAAGTTCAGAAAGCTCCACGAAAGAGACCGGTAGATTGTCGGAATCAGCCTCCTTGAGATTTTCAAGGAGGCTTAAGTTATATTAATTTCAAATTTTTAAAGGAGGGATAGCTTGAGTACGGATGTAATTGTTAAGTTGCATGCGGCTGACTGGGTGGTAATTGCTTTATACGTTGGAATGATTCTATATGTGGGTTACTATTTTTCAAAAAAATCCCAGGGCTTCGACGACTATTTTATGGCAGGAAGGGATTTAAATGCCCCCTTGCTGGTAGGAACACTGGTTTCTACATTTTACGGCCTGGATACACTTTTCGGGGACTCCGAAGTAGGCTTCTTCGAAGGTATATCAGGTTTCTTTGCGTATGGACTCCCTTATACGGTTCTGTATGCGCTGATGGCGTTTCTGTCACCCTATATAAGGGATAAGTTCCCCGATGGAACAACAATGCAGGAAATTACTTTCAAAAAGTATGGTAAAACCGCCGGTGTCATATCGTCCATAGCGGCTTTTATGTACTCCACTAACACTATGGAAATGATGGGAATAGGTTTCCTGCTCAGGCTTGTAACAGGCATGCCTTTCGTGGTTGGTACGATTATCGGTGCAGTTTTTGTCACCGGATTCACATGGCTGGGTGGACTCTGGGCCGTTACAATTACGGACTTTATCCAGTTTGTAATTATGCTGGCAACCGCGGGCATAGCTCTGATAGTTGGTTGGAACATGATAGGTGGATATGAAAATATCATGGTTGGCCTGGAAGCCTTCGTTGGCGAAGATGCCGAGTATTACTTCACAATGGACGCAGGATATCTGACACCATGGACTTTGTTCGCCTATTCAGTTACGGCATTTTCAGTATTGGCAGAACCGGCATTCTTCCAGAGAATTTTTGCATCTTCAGGTCCCAAGGAAATCAGAAAGGCTTTCGGTGCCGGGATTCCCATGTGGCTTGCTTACGACTGGATAGTATGCTTTATAGGAATCATGGGAGCCGCTGCCATTGGATTAGAAATCATACCTGATGACATTGTTGCAAACGAGGCTCTGTTCGCAATAGCCGGACAGTATCTGCCGGCAGGTGTTTTAGGTTTATTTATAGCAGGTGTATTTTCAGCGGCTATGTCCACTGCAGACTCATATTTCCTGGTAGCAGGCGGTGTAATCGGCTATGATATTTATAAAGGTGTTATCAAACCTGATGCCACCATGGAGCAAACTGAGAGAATGACCAAGATAGGAGTAATCATTTCTGCAGCATTATCGCTCTTCCTGGCTTTCTTCTTTGACAGAATAATGGAAGTTTGGGTGTTCCAGGCTACAATGATTATCACAACTTGTATTATACCGGTTTATTTTGGAACTTTTTCAAAGAAAGCTCCAAAGATGATAGCAGGAACGGTTGCAACGGCCTTTGGGTTCTTCTCGTCAATCATCTGGTATATATGGACCAACTTTTTCGGTACATATATAGAAGATATGGATATTTATGTAATCAAAATTGGGGAAGTTGAACTCTGGCAGGAGTATGGTATACTGATTATCACACCCATTGTCTTTATTCTTTACTTAGTTTTCAATAAGCTTGGCACCAAAGTGGCAGAGGAGGTGGAGTAGGATGATCTGGGATACGGTATGGGATGCAGGCTGCAACATATTTGGATTAGTTGCTATCATAGGACCTCTGATGCTGGTGGGCTGGTATTTCAAGGCTGCCAAGGAGAAATTCAGAAAACTGCACGAGAGAGATCAGGAATCAAAATAATCATTGGCATATCGTAAGATTTGCAGCAAAAGATTGACAATTGCGAGAATTACAAAGCAGTGAGCACTGGCTCACTGCTTTGCTCTTGATTATTGGGAGCAACAAATATAGTATGGATTATATCAATTGAGTATGGAGAGTCATTTTTGTTTAAGATAGTATCAGATTACAAATTAACGGGGGATCAGCCCCAGGCCGTGGATGAGCTCAGCCTGGGCATTTTAAACGGAGAGAAGCATCAGACTCTTTTGGGAGTGACGGGATCCGGAAAAACTTTTACTATGGCCAACGTAATAGAGAGAGTGCAGAAGCCCACTCTGGTCATTTCCCATAATAAAACATTGGCAGCCCAGCTTTGTGGTGAATTTAAGGAGTTTTTTCCAGACAATGCAGTGGAATATTTCGTAAGCTATTATGATTATTATCAGCCCGAGGCCTATGTGCCCGCCACTGATCTGTACATAGAAAAAGACTCCGATATAAACGATGAAATAGATAAATTAAGGCATTCTGCCACCGCAGCCCTTTCGGAAAGAAGAGACGTCATTATTGTTGCCAGCGTTTCCTGCATTTACGGACTGGGCAGCCCCGTGGACTATGAAAACCAGGTAATATCACTGCGGCCGGGCATGGAAAAAGAGCGCTATGAATTATTAAGAAAACTGGTGGATATCCAGTACACCAGAAACGATATAGCCTTTGCCAGGGGCAATTTCAGAGTGAGGGGAGATACCATTGATATTTACCCGGCAGGTGCGGAGCGGGCCGTCAGAGTTGAAATGTTCGGTGACGAAGTTGAAAAAATCAAGGAAATTAATCCCATAACCGGGGAGATTACGGGACTGCGAAATCACGTTTCAATTTTCCCGGCTTCCCATTATGTTACTTCCAAAGAAAATATGGAAAGAGCCATAGAGGACATAGAAGCAGAGCTGGGTGAAAGGGTCAAATGGTTCGCTGATCAGGGCAAGCTGGTGGAGGCGCAACGGCTGGAGCAAAGAACCAGATACGATATAGAAATGATGCGGGAAGTCGGCAGCTGCAAGGGAATAGAAAACTATTCCAGGCATATCAACGGCCTGGCTCCCGGAGCAAAACCCTACACTCTAATCGATTATTTCCCCAAAGACTTTCTGATAATAATAGACGAATCCCATGTAATGCTGCCCCAGCTGCGGGGAATGTGGGCTGGAGACAGATCCAGGAAGATGAATCTGGTGGATTACGGTTTCCGACTGCCGTCGGCATTGGATAACAGGCCTCTGTCTTTCAAGGAATTTGAAAGCATGGTAAACCAGATTGTTTATGTGAGCGCAACTCCTGCTGAATATGAGAAAGAAAAAAGCGGCGGTAAAATAACTCAGCAGATTATCCGGCCAACAGGCCTGCTGGATCCGGAAATCTATGTGAGACCCACTGAAGGCCAGATAGATGACCTGATAGGTGAAATTAATCAGGTGGTCGATAAAGGCGAAAGAGTTCTGGTAACTACTCTGACCAAAAAAATGGCAGAAAGTCTGACTGGTTACCTGCGAAATGTGGGTATAAAAGTAAGATATCTTCACTCAGAGGTAGAAACCCTTGAAAGAATGGAAATCATCAGGGATCTGCGCCTGGGTGTTTTCCATGTGCTGGTTGGAATCAACCTCCTCCGGGAGGGGCTGGATCTGCCCGAAGTTTCACTTGTGGCTATTCTTGATGCAGACAAGGAAGGCTTCCTCAGAACGGAAACTTCCCTGATACAGACATGCGGGCGTGCGGCCAGGAACATTTCGGGCAGGGTGATAATGTATGCCGATGAAATCAGCCCTGCCATGGAAAAGGCCATGGCGGAAACGGAAAGAAGGCGCAGTATACAGGCCGCCTACAATAAAGAGCATGGTATTACGCCCAGAACCATAGAAAAATCCATAAGGGACATAATTGAAGCAACCAAGGCCATGGAAGCCGGGGATGATTATTATCTGGGCAAGAGTCCTTTGGAGCTTACAAAGAAGGAACTGGCCGATTATATAAAACATCTTGAAAAAGAGATGCGGCAGGCAGCTGCAGACCTGCAGTTTGAAAGAGCCGCCCTGTTGCGCGACAGGCTGTTTGACTTAAAAGGAGTATAGATGTCAGGAAAAATTGTTATAAAGGGTGCCAATGAGCACAATTTAAAAAATATCAATCTAACACTTCCCAGAGAAAAAATGATTGTTCTGACCGGTCTTTCCGGATCGGGAAAATCCTCCCTTGCCTTTGATACTATCTATGCCGAGGGCCAGAGAAGATATATGGAAAGCCTGTCTTCATATGCCAGGCAGTTTTTGGGCCGCATGGAAAAGCCGGATGTTGAGTATATCGAAGGACTTTCACCCGCTATTTCCATTGACCAGAAAACCACCAGCAAGAATCCCAGGTCCACCGTGGGCACAGTGACGGAGATCCACGACTATCTCAGACTAATGTATGCCCGCATCGGCATACCCCACTGCCATATCTGCGGCAGGGAAATCACCAGTCAGAGCCTGGACCAGATAGTTGATAAGCTGATGGAATACGAAGAAGGCACAAGGCTTATGATATTTGCTCCGGTGGTGCGTGGAAGAAAAGGCGAACACGAAAAAGTAATAGAGCGCATAAAAAAAGAAGGCTTTACACGGGTAAGGATAGATGGTGAAATTGTTGAAATAACAGAAGAAGACATCAAGCTGGAAAAGAACATCAAGCATACTATTGAGATTTTGGTGGACAGGATAATCATCAGGGAAGGGGCAGAAACCAGGCTGGCGGAGTCGGTGGAAACCGCCATTGCTTATGGCAATGGCCTGGTGGTGGCTGCCGTTGTTGACGGACCTGAAACCATGTTCAGCACAAAATTTGCATGCCCTGATCACGGAGTAAGTATCGAAGAACTGGAACCCAGGATGTTTTCCTTCAACAGCCCTTACGGGGCATGTCCTGAATGCAGCGGTCTGGGATTTCTTGAAAAAATCGATCCCGACCTGATTATCCCTGACAAGGATTTGTCAATTCCAAAAGGAGCGCTGGCTAACATATTTGCATCCATGGAGGTCAGCAGCTTCTACAGGCAGATGATAGATGCACTGGCCAAGGACAACAATGTTGATATCAATCTGCCTTACAAAGATTTACCTGCAAAATTTATACACGAGCTGCTATACGGTACCGGGGACAGAAAGCTGAAATACTATTATGTCAGCAGGAACAACAGGTCGCAGTCCTATAGAAACCATCCCTTTGAAGGCGTTATTAACAATCTGGAAAGGCGCTACAAGGAAACCGGCTCCGAATTCATGAAGGAAAAAATGCGGCAATATATGACAGTGGTTCCCTGTGAAGCATGCGGGGGAAAAAGGCTGAAACCCGAGGTTCTTGCTGTAACCGTAGGGGGCATTAATATAGCGGATTTTTCCGATATGTCAGTAAGAAAAGCCATGAAGTTTATAAAAAATATGGAGCTGTCAGACAGGGATTCGGCAGTTGCCAGGCAGATTACCAAGGAGTTAACGGCAAGGCTTGGCTTTCTGGTGGATGTTGGACTTGATTATCTGACTTTGTCCAGGGCAGCCGGCACTTTATCAGGCGGAGAATCTCAAAGAATAAGGCTGGCAACCCAGATAGGTTCCGGCCTGGTAGGAGTGCTCTATATTCTTGATGAACCCAGCATAGGCCTGCACCAGAAGGACAATGCAAAGCTTCTGAAGACATTGAGAAACCTGACCGACATGGGCAATACCCTGATAGTGGTGGAACATGACGAGGAAACCATGTATGAAGCAGATTATATTGTGGATATTGGCCCGGGGGCCGGCACTCACGGAGGGGAAATAGTAGCCCAGGGCAACATAGAAGAAATCAAGGCTACGAAAGAATCCATTACAGGCAAATACCTCAGGGGCGACTTGAAGATTCAGGTGCCATCATTCAGAAGACCGGGCAAAAATGAAACTGTGGAGATTATCGGAGGCGAAGCCAACAATCTAAAAAAAGTAAATGTGGAGATTCCCCTGGGGAAATTTATCTGTGTAACGGGTGTCTCGGGCTCAGGCAAAAGCAGCCTTATAAATGAGGTGCTCTATAAAAATGTTGCCGCAGAAATCTATCACAGCAAGGAGCGGCCGGGCAAATGCAAGGAGATAAAAGGGCTCGAAAGCATCGACAAGCTGATTAGTATAGACCAGTCTCCCATAGGCCGTACCCCTAGATCAAACCCGGCAACATATACCGGAGTGTTTACACCCATAAGGGAACTTTTTGCCCAGCTGCCCGAAGCCAAAATACGAGGCTTTGGGAAAGGCAGATTCAGCTTTAATGTGAAAGGGGGCCGGTGCGAAGCCTGCGGCGGCGACGGTATTATCAGAATTGAAATGCATTTTCTTCCTGATGTTTATGTACCTTGCGAAGTATGTAAAGGAAAAAGGTATAACAGGGAGACTCTTGAAGTGAAATATAAGGGGAAAAATATTTTTGACGTTCTGGATATGAATGTAAGTGAGGCTCTGGAGTTTTTCAAAAATATGCCATCAATAAAAAGAAAACTCGAAACTCTTGAAGAAGTGGGGCTGGGATATATCAAACTGGGGCAGCCGTCCACCCAGCTGTCTGGAGGTGAAGCTCAGAGAGTTAAGCTTGCCACCGAGCTCTCCAAGAGAAGCACCGGCAAAACCCTGTATATCCTGGATGAACCCACTACCGGCCTCCACTTTGCAGATGTGGACAAGCTCATTGCGGTTCTCCAAAGCCTGGTGGACACCGGAAATACGGTTATTGTTATAGAGCATAATCTGGATGTGATAAAAACAGCCGACTGGATTATTGACATGGGTCCCGAGGGAGGAGACAGGGGTGGCAGGGTAATAGCCACCGGGACACCCGAAGAACTTATGGAAATTCAGGACTCTTACACAGGCGAATACCTTAAAAAGGTACTTTCACAGGTAAAAATGTGATATAATTTTATCATCAAAGATTAAGGAGAATGCGCCAATGATAGAGCATCAGAATCTGACTATGCTAACCGACTTTTATGAGCTGACCATGGCAAATGGCTATTTCGAAAAGGGAATAGGTGACAGGATAGCATATTTTGATTATTTTTTCAGAAAGGTGCCGGACGGCGGCGGTTTCGCCATTGTTGCCGGCCTGGAGCAGGTTGTAAGATTTCTGGAAAACATGAGATTTGAGGACGATGATATTGAATTTCTCAGAAGTAAAGGAGGTTTCAGCGAGGAGTTCCTGGGTTATCTTAGAAATTTCAAATTTGAATGCGATGTATGGGCAATACCGGAGGGAACGCCAATTTTTCCGGCAGAGCCCATTATTACTGTTAGGGGCCCCGTTGTGCAGGCTCAGTTTATCGAGACTGTCATTCTTTTGATTATGAACCATCAAAGCCTGATAGCCACCAAGGCCAACCGTATTGTCAGAGCCGCCAAAGGCAGAGGCATAATGGAATTCGGTACAAGGAGAGCTCACGGAGCATCCAGTGCAATATATGGATCAAGAGCGGCATATATAGGAGGCTGCGTAGGTACATCCTGCACAATCACTGAAAGAGAATTTGATATACCGGCCCTGGGCACCATGGCCCACAGCTGGGTTCAGATGTTCGACACGGAATACGAAGCCTTTAAAACATTTGCTGAGATGTATCCCGATAACTGCACCCTGCTTGTGGATACTTACAACGTTTTGAAAACGGGAATCCCCAATGCGATTAAAGTATTCAAGGAAGTTAAGCCTAAGGTAATGGGTGTTAGGATAGATAGTGGTGACGTAACATATCTTACCAAACGGGCCCGTGTTATGCTGGATGACGCAGGTTTGCAGGACTGCAGAATTATCATATCAAATTCCTTTGATGAGCACCTGATCAGGGATGTGATCAATCAGGGCGCCCAGATAGACGCCTTCGGAGTGGGAGAGAGGCTGATTACCGCCAGGTCTGAGCCGGTTTTTGGCGGGGTTTACAAAATGGCTGCCGTAGAAATAGACGGAGAAATTGTTCCAAGGATTAAAATCAGTGAAAATATTGAAAAAATAACCAACCCGGGATTCAAAACCCTGTTCCGCCTTTATGATAATGAAACAGGCAAAGCAATAGCAGACGTTATCACCCTGGATCATGAGAAAATACCCGAGGGTGAAGATTATGAAATATTTGATCCCCAGTTCATCTGGAAAAGAAAAATGGTTTCCAACTTTGAGGCTAAAAATCTGAGGGTTCAGGTTTTTGATAAGGGCAGGTTAGTGTATAAGCTTCCTGATGTTCATGAGATTCAGAAGTATTGCCGGGAGCAGATAGGCACGCTTTGGGAAGAAATACTGCGTTTTGAAAATCCACACGAATACTATGTGGACCTTTCCAAAGAACTGTGGGACATGAAGCAGGGGCTGATTGAAGGTTATAGTTCTAATTTATAAATCACAATGGAGGTGAAGTGTATGTCAATGAATTTCAGTGTCGAAAAAAATCCAAACCCCAAGCAAAAGCCGAATCTCGACGGGCTGGTCTTTGGAACGGTGTTTACTGATCACATGTTTATAATGAAGTACACCAAGGAAAAATCATGGCATGACGGGAAGGTTGTACCTTACGGAAATATTTGCTTAGACCCTGCAGCATCTGTATTTCATTATGCCCAGGAGCTTTTTGAAGGGATGAAAGCTTATAAAAGCCCGGATGGAAGAGTATTGCTGTTCAGACCCGACATGAATGACAAGCGCGCCATAGATTCCAGCATCAGAATTTGTGTTCCTCCAATGGAGCCCGGACTGCTGACTGAAGCTGTAAAAGCCGTGGTTAAGGTGGATCAGGATTGGATCCCGGACAGAGAAGGATATTCTCTTTATGTAAGACCTTTCATCATAGCAACAGAGCCCTTCCTGGGTGTAAGAGCCGCGCACGAATATCTGTTTATTGTGATTTTGTCGCCTGTAGGACCATATTATCCCGGAGGCCTGGCACCAACTAAGATTTATGTCGAAGACAAGTACGTCAGGGCTGTTGAAGGCGGCACCGGAGAGGCCAAAATCGGCGGTAACTACGCAGCCAGCCTTAAAGCGGGGGCGGAAGCCACTGCAAAAGGATATTCGCAAATCATGTGGCTGGATGGGGTTGAGAGAAAATATGTCGAAGAAATAGGGACCTCCAATGCCTTCTTCGTAATTGACGGTGAAATCATCACTCCTAATTTAAGCGGAAGTATTTTACCGGGAATAACCAGGGATTCAGTTTTAACCCTCCTCAGGTCATGGGGCAAAAAAGTCACTGAAAGAAGGATCAGCATTCAGGAAGTTTACGACGCTCACAAGGAGGGGAGACTAAATGAAGTGTTTGCATCCGGAACCGCCGCGGTTATATCCCCGGTGGGCGAGCTGTCATGGGGAGGAAACAGCATTATAATCAATGACGGTAAGATAGGGGAAGTTTCACAATCAGTTTATGATGAACTTACGGGCATTCAGACAGGTAAAAGGAGCGATAGCTTTGGCTGGACTGTTGAGGTATGAGGACGGCTACTTCGCAAGTAGCAACGGAAAGGACCATATATATTACGGGATCTATTTTCCTGCAGGTGAACCAAAGGCCGTAATACAGATTGCCCATGGCATGGCGGAACATATAGGGAGATACAGACTTTTTGCTGAAACCATGGCGGATAATGGTTATGTCGTCTTTGCGAATGACCACCTGGGTCATGGAAAAAGCGTGGAAAAAGACGAAAATCTGGGTTATTTCAACGATGAGAATGGCTGGATCAATATGGTGGATGATCTGTATCGTCTTACATTGCTTGCCAGGGAAAGATATCCTGAACTGCCTTATTTTCTCCTTGGGCACAGCATGGGGTCTTTGCTGGGCAGGGCTTATATTACCTGCCATGGAAACGAGCTTACCGGAGTACTGCTGCTTGGCACCAGCGGTTACAATCCACTTGCCAAAACTGCAATGCCGGCAGTTAATGCCATAGGAAAAATAAAAGGTGAAAAGTACAGAAGCAGATTCCTTTATAACGTAGCTTTTGGAGGCTATAACAAAAAGTACGAAAAAGGCAGCCGGAAACTGGCCTGGATGACCAGGGATGACCAGGCGCTGGACTTATTCAAAGAAGACGAAAAGTGTGATTTTATATTCACTGTTTCAGGTTTCAGAGACTTGATGAAACTGTTGAATTTCGTCACAAGAAAAGAATGGGCTACGGAAATCCCTGCGGAGTTGCCTATTGTTTTACTTTCCGGCGATATGGATCCGGTGGGAGACTTCGGGGAAGGAGTAAGGCAGGTTTTTAAAGAAATTCAAAAGAATAAAGTTATTGATATTTCTTTAAAATTGTATCCCGGGCTCAGGCACGAGATACTCAACGAACCGGAAAAGGAAAAAGTATTTCAGGATATTCTTCACTGGATAGAGAGCAGAATATAGCGTCTTCGTGAAAAGTTCGAGGCAAAACGGAGACGCTTTTGCCTGTTACATATTGACAAAATATTACAGAACTAGTAAAATATGAGAACATCCATGGAGAAAGGCGCACAACAAAACTGCTGAAAAGGTATAGAAATGAAGTATGGCATAGAAAAACTAAAAATTGGCGTGGTCGGATTGACCGATAATGCCGGGGCTTCGTTAGTGGCTGTTTATCTTGCGAGATATCTCGGAGGTGATTTAGGTCTGCACCCGGCTCTTGTGGAACTTAACAGATCCTGCCTTTTTGATTCCCTGAGTTTAGGCAAATATTTTGCAGGAAGGGACTTCTTTCCTTTCTTTTCGTCCACATTAAAAGATGAAAGCATCAGAGCAAGGAGGAATCTTCTGTACGGAGTGAATTGGGCAGTCAAGAACCCTGCAGAGTATGAAATAAATTTGAATCCTATAAGACAGCAGAGACTGCTTAATAATATTTCGGGAAACCCGGTAATCGGCATAATGTCGCATTATGAGGATGATCAGCACATGGAATTGTTAAAAGGCATGGAAATTCTAATTCTGGTGATTGACCCCCTGCCTTCAAGGCTGCTTTCAGGTTATGAATTTTTATGCAAAATCAGAGCTTCGGGGCTACCCGTTATTTACTTGATTAATAAAATGAATCAGGGGGTTTCAAAAAGGGAATTGCTGAGCTATCTTAAAGTCAAAAACTTACTCTACCTTCCCATGATAGCCGGAGAGCACATTTACGGCGCAGAATACAGCGCCAGGATGTTATATGACGTTCCACAGGTTAAAAAGCAGGTCCTGCCCACATTTCAGGCTCTTGCAAAAGAAATTATGGAGATTTCGTGATGTAATAAACTTGTAACATTATACTGTTTCGCCGGAGGCCATTTTATATTATAATAGACCAAGAAACAGGAGGCTCAACATAATGATAATTTTTGATAATGTAACGAAATTATACGGTGTCAATGTTGGGGTCGAGAAAATCAATATAAAAATTGACAAAGGAGATTTCGTTTTTTTAGTTGGGCCCAGCGGTGCAGGCAAATCGACTTTTATTAGGCTTATTTTAAAAGAACTGGATGAGGACAGCGGAATAATTCATGTAAATGGCATGAAGGTTACAGGCATGTCCAACAGGCAGATTCCCAAGTTGCGCAGGAGCATAGGAATAGTATTCCAGGATTTCCGGTTATTGCCAAACAAGACAGTGGAGGAAAATGTGGCTTTTGCTATGGAAATACTCCATGTCAGCCAGAGAACTATCAGGAGAAACGTACCCCAGGTGCTGAGTTTAATGGGAATAGCTTCCAAGGCCAGAAAATATCCCCACGAATTATCGGCAGGAGAGCAGCAGAGGGTGGCTATAGCCAGAGCTGTCATAAATAATCCAACCCTGTTAATTGCCGATGAACCAACGGGAAATCTGGATCCGGATATGTCCTGGGAGATAATGCAGTTGCTGGACCAGATTAATAAAAGAGGCACAACGGTGCTTATGGTAACCCATGCGAGGGACATAGTGGACAGAATGGGCAAACGCGTCATTGTCATAGATAAAGGCAAAATTATACGTGACGACCAGGAAGGGGCATACGACGATGATAATTAGGGGCCTGTTCAATTCGATTAAGCAGGCCTGGCTGCAGCTCCTGCGGAACAGGGCCATGTCCTTTGCCTCGATTTTTTCCATAACTGCAATGCTGCTGGCTTTGGGACTCTTCTTTGTTCTGGTGGTAAATATCAGCATGGTTACCGAAGGAGCCAAGGAGCAGTTCGACACCATACAGGTTTATCTGACAGATGAAACCGACAGGGTGGATGCCGAAAAAATTATTAAGGGGATTTCATCCCTGGAGGGAGTTAAAAAATCCTGGTATTTGTCAAAAGAGGATGCACTGGAAGAATATAAACTCAAATGGGGGGACAAAAGCTATCTGCTGGATGTATTCAACGAAAATCCCCTGCCCAATTCCATCAGAGTGGAATTGTCAGATTTGACAAAAGCTGATAATATTGTATCGGAGATTAAAAATTACAAAGGCATTGAGGATATTAAGTATTACCAGACTGCAGTCAATAAGCTTTTGAAAATTTCCGAATATATAACAAACGGGGCCCTGGCCATAATTATCGCCCTTATTGCGGTTTCTGTAATAGTGGTATCCAATACTATCAAGCTGACAGTGGTGGCCAGAGCCAAAGAAATAGAGATAATGAAATATGTGGGGGCGGGAAACTGGTTTATCAGAGGACCATTTTTGGTTGAGGGAATGCTGATAGGCCTGATTTCGTCGTTGATTGCACTTGGTTGTGTCAGTTATGCCTACGGCAAAATCCTTGAGCTTTTTGAAAGCGACTTTTTCCTGATTCTGTCCGTAAGGATGGTTCCCCAGGACTTTCTCACGATTAACCTCCTATGGATTTTTGCGGCTCTTGGTATATCCATAGGAGCTGTAGGCAGTATTATTTCCATGAGGAGATTTTTGGACACATAGTATATCTAAAGCGTCGGTGCGGAGACAGAATATGAAAAAAAACAAATCTTACAACTCAATATTTGTAAAACAGGGATTGTCGTTTGTCCTGATTATCGCCATGCTGTTTTCTGTGCTGAGCCTGGGTCAGGTATTTGGGGGAAATGAAAGAGATCAGCTGGATGAACTGAACAAAAAAATCGACAATCTTCAAAACCAGCTGAAACAGGGGAAAGCCAAAGAAAAACAGCTGGCATCTGAAATCAAAAATTTGAATGCACTGATCCGTGCGGCTGAAGGAGAAATCTACGACTTGGGCAAGGAAATAAAGAAACTTGCCGGAGAAATACAGGTTGTAGAAGGGGAGCTTGCCCAAAAACAAAACGAAATCCAGAGCCAAAATAAAGAAATGGGCAAGAGAATTCGTGTCATGTACAAAAATGGGGAAGTAGGGATTCTGGAAGTTCTGCTGAATTCCGAAAGCATGCTGGATTTTCTGACCAACCTTGACATGGCTCAACGGATTTTCCATGGGGATGTAAAAATGCTGGAAGAACTGGAGAGACAGCATGAAAGCATTGAAAATCACAAAGGAAAACTCGAATTGATGAAGGCTGATCTGGATGCCAAACAGAAAGCCGAGGCGGCAAAAAGAGGCAAACTGGAAGCCAGTAAAAATGATGTTTCAAAACTGAAAGCGGAAGTTGCCACCGACATTAAAGCACTGGAGAAACAAGTTGATAAATTAAATGAAGAGGCCAATGCTCTTATTGCGGAAATATTGAGGCTTCAGGGCACAGGCGAATATGTCGGCGGTGTACTAATGTGGCCGACGCCGGGTCATCATAGGATAACATCAGAGTTCGGCTATCGCGTTCACCCCATTTTAAAGGTGAAGAAACTGCACACAGGCCTTGATATAGGCGTCCCGTCCGGCAGCAAGGTTGTTGCCGCCAATGCGGGAAAAGTAATCAAAGCAGCCTGGAACAATAGCTACGGATATATGGTAATGATTGACCATGGCGGCGGAATAGTAACGCTTTATGCCCATAACAGCCAGTTAAAAGTAAGCACCGGTGATATAGTCAGCAAAGGCCAGCTGGTCGCCTTGTCGGGGAGCACAGGTGTTTCCACCGGGCCTCATCTGCATTTTGAGGTCAGAATAAACGGCGAATACAAGAATCCGAGACTGTACTTATGACAGATAAGCAATGGTTATTCCCCAAAATCCAAAAAGGCGGAGATATTTACAGGCATATACTGGAAGCCAGAGGTATTGTCAGTGACGAAGATAAAGAAGAGTTTCTTTCAGCTCAGCCCAGACTGACTCATGATCCTTTTTTGATGAAAAACATGGAGAAAGTATGTTGCAGAATACTTTCAGCCATAGATAAGCATGAAAAAATATGCATATATGGAGATTATGATGCCGACGGTATCTGCTCTGTGAGCCTGCTCATGGATATATTCCAAAAGCTCGGGGCAGATATCTTCTATTATATACCATCCAGATTTGCGGAGGGATATGGCCTTAACAAGGATGCCATAGATACAATAATAGACCGAGGAGCGGGCCTTATTGTTACAGTGGACTGCGGAGTTGCAGCATTGGAAGAGGTCGCCTATGCCAAAACACGCGGTTTTGAAATAATTGTAACAGATCATCACAATGTGGGAGAAAAAAAGCCGGATACACTGGTCATTAATCCAAAACAGGTAGATTGTGAATATCCGGAAAAAAATCTTTCCGGCTGCGGGGTTGCTTTCAAGCTGGCACAGGCTCTTCAGCGGAGAAGACCTGATATTCTGACTAAATCCGATCTCAATAAAGTCCTGGATCTGGTGTCAATAGCAACAATTGGTGATATTGTTCCACTATTGGGCGAAAACCGTACTCTGATAAAATATGGGATGAAAAATCTCGCAGAGGGCAGAAGAGTGGGGCTTGCTGCGCTGCTGAAACAAATTGGGCTGTCCGGAGAAACGCTGAAGGCAGAGCAGGTTGCCTACGGCATTGTTCCTTATTTGAATGCTGCAGGCAGAATGTTTTCAGCAGATCTTGCAGTGGAGCTGCTTGTGGCTGAAAATGAAGAGCATGCTGCAGAGCTGGCCATAAGCCTTGCAGACCACAATCAGGACAGAAAAAACAAGCAGGGCAATGCCTTGAAAGACGCCCTGGAAGCATTGGAAAGCAGGGAGGATGACTATAAATTTATCATGCTCAGGCTTGAGGAGGCCCATGAAGGTGTAACCGGCATAGTAGCAGGGAAAATAAAGGATTTATATAACTTGCCTGCAATCATCTTTTCGCCTATTGGAAAAGGAAGACTTAAGGGCACAGGGAGAAGCATTACGGGGTTGAATCTTTATGAAATGCTTTTACCGTACAGCAATCTGTATGAAAAATTCGGCGGGCACGAAGGAGCCTGCGGCCTCACAATGAAAGCAGACCACTATAAGGATCTGGAAGAGAAGTTGCAACAAAAAGCAACCATGATGTTTGATGCCGATCCGGATTTATTTGTTTATAAACTGGTGATTGAGGGCTGCATAAGCAGGGAAAATGATCTCTGGAAACTTGCCAATGAGTTGGAGAAACTGGAGCCATTTGGCCAGGGCAATCCAAAGCCCCTGCTGGCTTTGAAAAGTGCTGTAATAAGTTCACCTGTATATATGGGTGAGGATGGCAGACATGTGAAATTTCAAGCCGACAGAATGAGCTGTATTTTTTTCGGAGGCAGTGAAAGGGTTAAGCAGTTTTATGAGGATGGGAATCCTGTTGATCTAGTCGGATATCTGGAAATCAACCGCTGGAACGGGGAAGAAAAACTGCAGTTCATGGTTGAGGAAATCAGGTACAGCGAATCAACTTATTGACAGCGAATGAGCATAGCTTAAAGGAGCAGACTGCAACTATGATTGTATTGAAGAAAAGAAATTTAATAATAATTCTGATTCTTGCATTGCTGATGGGCGTGTTAGGGATGGCTCTTTATGATGTGGCCCATAGTAAAATTGCTGACGAAAAAAGTATCAGTGCCAAGGATCTGGAGGAGTTTTACCGGCTAAAAAAGGATTATGGCAAACTGGATGAACTTAAAGACTTAATAAATGAAAAATACTATATAAGCATCGATGAGGACAGACTTTATGAAGGCATATACAAGGGACTTTTCGCAGGAATCGAAGATCCTTATTCGTCTTATCTTACAAAAAAGGAGTATGAAGACCTGATGATTGCAGCATCAGGAGAGTATGAAGGCATAGGTGTGACTATAGCGCCGGATAAGATGGGTTTCATAAATGTGGTTGCTCCCATTGAGGACAGCCCTGCCTACAAGGCAGGAATCAAGCCTGAAGATAAGATAATTGAGGTTGACGGTAAAGAGTACAGTGCCGACAGCATCGATGCTGCCGCTTCTGCCATGAGAGGGAAAAGCGGTACGACAGTCTCACTGAAAATAATGAGAGAGAAAGAATTTATCGAACTGGAAATAAAGAGAGCCAATATTGTTCTGGAAACTGTAAAAAGTGAGATTATTGATGATACCATAGGCTATATACGCATAAGTGCATTCGAAAAAAATACTGCAAAAGATTTCAATGAGGTTTTGAGAGATTTTGAAATTAGAGGCCTGGAGGGACTCATAATCGATTTGCGGGATAATCCGGGAGGCCTGGTAGATATCAGTGTGTCAGTTGCCGATGCACTTCTGCCTGAAGGGATTATCACTTACACTGAAGACAGGAAGGGCAGCAAGCACTATTATAAGTCCGATGCCACAGCGACCTCTATACCATATGTAATATTAATTAACGGAGCCTCGGCAAGCGCCTCGGAAATAGTGGCGGGAGCTGTTAAAGGAAATGAGGGAGGGCCCCTGGTAGGCACAAGGAGCTATGGCAAGGGTATCATACAGGAGATAGTGCAGCTAAAGGATGGAGATGCGACTAAGTTGACCATTATGCAGTATTATTCACCCAAAGGCGAGCAGATTCACGAAAAAGGCATAGAGCCGGACTATATAGTTGAATCTGCCGAAGAGCAGCTGGATAAGGCCCTGGAACTGCTAAAATAGGTTATTCACTTTCCGCCATTCTGTCCAGTATAAGTCTGTATCCGTCGGCACCATACAAAAGGCATTTGTTAACGCGGCTGATGGTGGCCGCACTGGCTCCCGTAGTATTTTCAATTTCGCTGTAGGTTTTCTTTTCATTGAGAAGCTTTGCTACCTGAAAGCGCTGAACAATCGCCTGAAGCTCCTTGATTGTGCATATATCATCGAAGAATCTATAACACTCCTCCCTGTTTTTTAAAAGTAGGATGGCTTCGAAAAGTTCATCGGCTTCATGACTGACAATTTTGGAGTTAAAGCTCATTTTACACCTCCCGTGTCACTTTAATGCTTTAAAGTGATGCTGGCATAATTATACGACAGAAAAAGAATAAGTCAAATGGAAATACATCTTTACAAAACTGAAGAAGTTGAAAATGCACATCAATTGATAAGTGAGCTTGCCGGAAGAAGATATAACCTTTCACCTAATCCCGAAGTAAACATTGCCAGCAATGGCAAGCCGTATTTTAAAGATATTGATTTTGTACATTTTTCAGTAAGCCATTCGGGCGGAATATGGGCCCTGGCCATGCATGACAAACCGGTGGGCCTCGACATCGAATTCAGGAAAAAGGGACTTGACAATTATTTGAAGCTTGCAGAAAGGTTCTTTACTGTGCAGGAATATGACTATGTCAAAATGAATGGGCTGGGGGGATTTTTGAGGATATGGGTCAGGAAAGAGGCTTGTATGAAACTTACCGGGCAGGGTTTATCCGGCGGGCTGAGAAGTTTTACTGTAATTGGGAACAAAAGGATGAAGAGGAAAACCGACATGGGCTATGTAATTGAATTCAGCGTTATGAAGGATTTACATGGAGCCATCTGCACCAAAGATTGCATCAGGAAAAAGGATATTGATATAATACCACATGGCAGCCTCAGAGAGTCAATTCCCGGAGAATGAGAAAAAGAATATGGAAACAGACAGAAAGACAAGCGGATCAAAAAAATCAGCAGAGACCGTGGCCCTTAGCTATATTTCATATAGGGACAGAAGCAGGCTGGAGCTCAGACAACACCTGGAAAAAAAGGAATACAGCCCGGAAGAAATAGAAGTCTGCCTTAAAAATCTGGAAGAGTGGGGTCTCCTGGATGATGAAAATTTCTGCAGAAAATACATCAGATACAGCAAAGAAAAACAAAGGGGCCCTGTCAGAATTCGCGCCGACCTGCGGGAGAAGGGCTTGGACGGCCAAATCATTGAAGCTTGCATGGATGAGGAATACAGCAGGGAAGAAGAACTGGCTGCCGCCCGGGATCTTGCAGAAAGGATGCTGGCTAATGAGAAAGAAAAACCCCTGGATGAAAGGATGGCAGGAAGAATTGCAAGATGCCTGATATCCAGAGGATTCAGTGGACATGTGGTTTTCACAGTACTGGGCATGCTGAAATCATCTTGACACAAACACGGCTTGTAGATAAAATAATATAATGATTTTAGAACATGTAAGGAGCAAAAAATGTTTGAAAATTTATCAGAAAAACCGATAGCAGAGGTGCAGAAGGAACAGGCTGATCGATGGGATGATGAAAACCTCCTGGAAAAATGCGTAACAACCAGGGAAGGCAGGCCTTCCTTCGTTTTTTATGAAGGCCCTCCAACAGCAAACGGCAGCCCGGGAATACACCATGTCATTGCCAGAACACTGAAGGATTCGGTTCTAAGACATAAAACCATGCAGGGATTTGCGGTTAAACGTAAAGCCGGATGGGATACTCACGGCCTGCCTGTTGAGATTGAAGTGGAAAAACAGCTCAAAATGAGCGGCAAGCAGGATATAGAAAAATACGGTATCAAAGAGTTCAATCAGAAGTGTCGCGAATCGGTTTTCAAATATGAAAAAGAATGGCGTGAAATGACCAGGCGCATGGGTTATCTGATAGATATGGATGATCCTTACATAACTTTGGACAATGATTACATAGAAAGCATCTGGTGGATACTGAAGGAGTTCTATAAAGCGGGTCTTATTTATGAAGGACATAAGATTTTACCCTATTGTCCACGTTGCGGGACGGGGCTGGCTTCCCATGAGGTTGCCCTGGGGTATAAGGAGATAAAATCCAATACTATAACTGCTAAGTTTAAAAGAAAAGATAAGGATGAGTATTTCCTGGCATGGACTACAACCCCCTGGACTCTGGCTTCAAACGTATCTCTGACAGTGGGGGCGGATCTTGATTACCTGAAAGTCGACCAGTATGGAACAGTTTATTATATCAGCAAGGCACTTGCCGACAGGGTTCTAGGAGAGGGACGTTACGAAATCCTTGAGGAAATGAAGGGCAAAGATCTGGAATACATGGAGTATGAACAGCTTATGCCCTTTGTCAAAGTGGATAAAAAGGCCTTTTTTGTCACACTAGGGGATTATGTAACTGTGGAAGACGGTACAGGCATAGTGCACACGGCTCCCGCCTTTGGTGAAGACGACTATGTTACAGGGCGCAAGTATGATTTACCGGTGCCCAATCCTGTGGATGAAGAGGGCAGATACACAGAAACTCCGTGGAAAGGCAGGTTCGTAATGGACGACGGCCTTGATGTGGATATAATTAAGTGGCTGGCGGCAGAGGACAAGATTTATGACAAGGAAAAGGTGGAACACAATTATCCCCACTGCTGGAGGTGTTCAACACCCCTGCTTTACTACGCCAAGCCAAGCTGGTATATAGAAATGACAAAACTCAGGGATGATCTGGTAAGAAACAACAACGAGGTCAACTGGTTCCCTCCTTTCGTGGGAGAAAAGAGGTTTGGCAACTGGCTTGAAAATGTCAACGACTGGGCCATTTCAAGGAACAGATACTGGGGGACGCCCATTAATATCTGGCGTTGCAAATGCGGCCATATAGAAAGCATAGGATCGAGGGCCGAACTTGTAGAGAAGGCTATCGAGGATATAGATGAGACCATAGAGCTTCACAGACCGGATGTTGACCGGGTTCACATCAGGTGTGAGAAATGCGGAGACATCATGACCCGCATAGAGGAAGTCATGGACTGCTGGTTTGACAGCGGAGCCATGCCCTTTGCACAATGGCATTACCCCTTTGAAAACAAGGAGAAATTTCATACCGAACTGTTCCCTGCTGATTTCATATGTGAAGGGATTGATCAGACCAGAGGCTGGTTCTATTCACTGATTGCAATTTCCACCTTCGTTGAAGGAAGGGCCCCTTATCGAAATGTACTGGTGAACGACCTGATTCTTGATAAGGAAGGCAAGAAAATGTCAAAATCCAGGGGCAATACGGTAGATCCCTTTGAGCTGTTTGACAAATACGGAGCCGATGCTACCAGGTGGTACCTGCTTCATGTCTCACCCGCATGGGCGCCTACCAAGTTTGACGAAGACGGACTGATTGATATTGTCAGCAAGTTTTTCGGCACATTGAGAAATGTCTACAACTTTTTCGTGCTTTATTCCAATACGGATAATATTGATCCCAGAGAATTCCATGTGGATTATAAAGACAGACCGGAACTGGATCTCTGGATTCTGTCCAAATATAACAGGCTCATTAAAGAAGTAAAAGCCGACATGGATGAATACGACCACATGAAGACTGTGAGGGCTATTCAGGATTTCCTCATTGAAGATTTCTCGAACTGGTATATAAGAAGAGCCAGAAGACGCTTCTGGGAGGAAGGGCTGAGTGACGACAAAAAGGCTGTATACCTGACCACCTATGAAATTCTGGTGGGCCTGGTTCGCCTTGCTGCTCCCATAGCTCCATTTATTACCGACGAAATATACATCAAGCTTACAGGTGAAGAATCGGTTCATACGGCCTTTTATCCTGATGCAAAAGAGGAACTGATTGATGATAAAACCGAAGAGCGTATGGACCTGGTCAGAAGGCTTGTAAGCCTGGGCAGGGGAGTAAGGGAAAGCGAAAGAATAAAAGTACGGCAGCCTCTTTCAGAGATAATGGTTGACGGTAAATATAAAGAGCTAATCGGTGATATGGAGGATCTTATCAGGGATGAGCTCAATGTAAAGAAGGTAGTTTTTGAAAAGAACCTTGACAGGTTTATGGATTTCAGCCTCAAACCCAATTTCAAACTGGCAGGACCCCTTCTTGGAAGCCGGATCAAGGCCTTGGGCAGTGCGATTGCAAAGCTCGATGCCAAAGAAGCGGTTTCGAAACTGGAAACTGAAGGCTTCCTGGATTTGAACCTGGACGGTGAAGATTTCCGGGTTGAGAAAGATCTTCTTGAGATAAGAATAAGTGCCAAACCGGGCTTTTCCGTGGCCATGGAGGAAAATGTGTTTGTAATACTGGATACTACCATCAGTGAGGAACTTAAATTTGAAGGTATTGCAAGGGAGCTGATTTCCAAGGTTCAGCAGCTGAGAAAACAAAATGACTACGAAATGACAGACAGAATCAAAATCTTTGTTAAAGGAGATGAGGTTTTCACGGCAGCTCTGGAAAAACACAAAAATTATATTATGGGAGAAACTCTGGCGCTGGAAGTATCAGAAAAAGAAGGATTAAAGGAATATGACCTTAATGGTCATAAAACAGGAATAGATGTTGAAAGACTTTAAATCCATGAGCCCCGAGGAAATCGGGGCTTTTATTGAAGAACAGGGAGAGGCCGGATTTCGGGCTAAACAAATTTTTCAATGGATGCATAAGGGCATATGTGATTTTGACGAGATGTCAAACCTGCCCCTGTCTTTGCGTGAAAAACTAAAAAGCCTGGCCTACATAGAGGCCTTGAAAATCGAGGATGTGCAGGTTTCCGGAAAAGATGGCACAAGAAAATATTTGTTCGGGATGAAGGACGGCAACTCAATAGAAAGTGTTTTTATGAAATACAGACACGGAAATACGGTCTGCATTTCCTCTCAGGCAGGCTGCAGGATGGCCTGTTCTTTTTGTGCTTCCGGCATATGGGGCCTTTCAGCCAACCTGACCGCAGGGCAAATGCTGGACCAGGTCCTGGCTATTAGAAAAGACACGGGGGAAAATGTCAACAATGTGGTGGTAATGGGTATAGGGGAACCTTTTGATAACTATGAAAATCTGTCACGCTTTCTCCGTCTGATCCATCATGAGGGGGGCCTGGCAATGGGATACAGATCCATTACTGTTTCCACATGCGGGATAATCCCAAAGATTTACGCTTTTGCAGAAGATTTTCCCCAGGTGAACCTGGCTATTTCCCTTCACGGACCAAATGATGAAATCCGTGGCAGGCTTATGCCCATAAACAGAAAATATCCGGTGGATGATCTGCTTGCCGCCTGCCGGGAATACACAAGAAAAACAGGAAGAAGGATAAGTTTTGAATATGCCCTGATAGATGGAGAAAACAACAGGAAAGTACATGCTGAGGAGCTGGCACACAAACTTAAAGGTATGCTGTGCCATGTGAATCTTATCCCTCTCAACCCTGTAAAGGAAAAAGCATTAAGACCTTCTTCCCGGCCTTTAGTTATGGAATTTGCGGATGTTCTCAAAGAAAACGGCATCCAGATAACTATCAGAAGGAGTCTGGGGACTGATATCGATGGCGCATGTGGCCAGTTGAGAAACAAAACGGATTCTAACTTTTAAATGGTTTTTTATAATTTTTTGCGGTATAATAATTGTACAGAAAATGAAAGGGGGCGATAGCTTTGGTGAAATTATTTGCGGGGCACAAGGGCTCCGGAAAAACTAAGCGGATGATACAGATGGCCAACGACATGGTAGAGACTGCCCACGGAAGCATTGTATTCATCAATAAAAACAAAAGACTTACATATGACCTCAAATATCAGATAAGAGTTGTTTCAATGGACGACTTTGAGAGCATTACCAACATTGATGAATACATAGGCTTCATCTACGGGATAATCAGCTCCGACCACGATATAGAGGTTATTTTTATAGATGGTATCCTGCATCACAAAGATGTGCATATACCGGATCTGAATGAGTTTTTTGAACGCCTCAGGGATATTTCTCTGGAACATGAGCTGGATTTCGTAGTCAGCGTAAGCGCTGATTTGGATGAACTGGGTGATATTGTGACCGGGTGTGACATAATGGGAGGCTGTGTAGTTTTAGATTCATGAGCTTTAAAAAATTAGTATATTGGGACATAGACGGAACTTTGCTGCACTGCGGCAGCGACGGACGCAAAGCCTTAAACAGAACCTTCTTAGAAAAATATGGAATTGAAGATGCATTCGGCAGCGCAAGGATTGGCGGTGCCATGGATTCTATGATACTCGACGGAATTATGGAAAGCCATGGTATAGACAAAGAAGAGCTACCCGAAATCATAGACCATTATAAAGATGTGCTGGCAGATGTCCTCAGTAAAAATGAGATAAAATGCGTGCTGCCGGGAGTCATGGAAATTGTGGAGAGGATACATGACAGCGACTGTCTGGAGAACGCACTTTTGACAAGCAATCTTGAGATAGGGGCCAGAACTAAACTGAAGTCCCTTGGTTTGAATGAATATTTTGATATGGGCGGGTTCGGAGACGAACCCGGCGAAAAATGGGATATAGCCAGAAAAAGCATAGCCAGGGCTGAAAAACAGTTCAACACCAGCTTTACAAGAGACCGGTTGTTTATAATCGGCGACAGTACTTATGATCTTATTACAGCAAAAAAAGTAGGCATGGTCAGCATAGCCGTGGGAACGGGCTGGTCTACAAAAGAGGAACTCCTTGCTCAAAACCCGGACTATTATTTTGACGATCTGGGAGATGTGGAAAAAATTGTTTCAATTTTATTCAATGGGTGTATAATTTAGTTGGTATGTAAATGGTTAAAGCTGATAAAATTTTTTAGGAGGATAAGTGTAAATGAAAAAGTTTTTAATTTTGCTGCTGGCCTTCGTCATGGTGTTCAGCCTTGCGGCTTGCGGTGGCGGTGACAATGGCGGCGGCGGTGGCGAAGATGTTGACATTGAAGATGAAGGCGGAGATGTTGCAGAAGGTTATGAGATTGCCATGATTACAGACCTTGGTTCCATTGACGACAAGTCCTTCAATCAGGGCACATGGGAAGGCATAGTTGCCTATGCTGAAGCCAAAGGCATTTCTCACAAGTACTACAAGCCAACAGAGCAGACTGATGATGCTTACCTGGCAGCCATTCAGCTTGCGGTTGAGGGTGGAGCAAAGATAGTTGTTACCCCTGGCTTCCTCTTTGAAGTCCCCATTTATATGGCTCAGGATCTCTATCCCGATGTTCATTTCGTGCTCATCGATGGTAACCCTCACGATGAAAATTATTCGGATTTCAGAACCAATGACAACGTAGTAGGTATTGTGTATGCTGAAGAGCAGTCAGGTTATCTGGCAGGCTATGCAGCAGTTAAAGACGGATATACCAAGCTAGGCTATATGGGCGGAATGGCAGTTCCCGCAGTTGTACGTTTCGGCTATGGATTTGCACAGGGTGCAGAAGCCGCAGCCAAGGAGATGGGAATAGCAAGCATCGACCTCAAGTATCACTATACAGGTAACTTTGATGCGACCCCGGAAACACAGACCCTGGCAACATCATGGTATGCAGAAGGCATTGAAGTAATATTTGCTGCCGGCGGCCTTGTAGGAAACTCAGTAATGTCAGCAGCTGAAGCCGCAGGCAAAGCAGTCATCGGTGTTGACGTTGACCAGAGCGGCGAATCCGATACCGTTATCTCATCAGCCATGAAGGGTCTTGCTGCATCTGTACAGTCAGCGCTGGATGCCTACTATAACGGGAACTTCCCCGGTGGAGAAGCTTTAGTATATGGAGCTGAAAAAGATGGAGTGCAGCTTCCCATGAAGACATCCAAGTTCAAGACTTTCTCACAGGCAGATTATGATGCCGTCTTTGCTGACCTTGCCGCAGGCAAGATTGAACTGAAAAAAGATGTTGATGCAAACGGCAATGAGCTGGGACTGAAAGATTTGGGACTCTCCATAGTGAAAGCAGTTCTGGTAGAGTAGCACAAAATCTATAAATATTTTTGTCCAAATTAGTAATTGGGCGATTCTGTATAAGGAGTCGCCCAATTTGCTTTTTCCTGTGACATTTTGTGGTACTTAATGTATAATCAATTTATCTTGGATTTCAAAAAATTTTCATGGAGGAGCCTATGGACTACGTAATCGAAATGCTGGGGATTACCAAGGAATTTCCCGGGATTCTGGCAAACGATGATGTAACTCTTCAACTCCGAAAAGGTGAGATTCATGCCCTGCTTGGGGAAAACGGGGCAGGGAAATCTACGCTAATGAGCATACTTTTCGGTCTCTACCATGCCGATAAAGGCATCATTAAAAAAGATGGAAAGGAAGTAAATATTGCCGACCCCAACGTGGCTAATGCCTTGGGCATAGGCATGGTTCATCAGCATTTCAAGCTGGTTCACAATTTTACTGTTTTGCAGAACATAATATTGGGTGTTGAGACCACAAAAAATGGACTGCTGAAAATGGATGAAGCCAGAAAAAAGGTTGTGAGCCTGTCGGAAAGGTATGGCCTGTCAGTTGATCCGGAAGCCTTAATTCAGGACATTACGGTGGGTATGCAGCAGAGAGTGGAAATTCTTAAGATGCTGTACAGGGAAAATGAGATCCTCATTTTCGACGAACCTACGGCCGTTCTTACCCCTCAGGAAATTGAAGAGCTGATGAAAATTATGAAAGAACTGGCAGGAGAGGGCAAGTCAATCCTTTTCATAACCCATAAGCTTAACGAAATCAAACGTGTTGCGGATAGGTGCACAGTCTTACGCAAAGGGAAATTAATTGGAACCGTCAATGTGGAAGATACATCCATAGAAGAAATGTCCGAAATGATGGTTGGCAGAAAAGTGGATTTCACAGTCGACAAGCAGGATGTTGTCGTGGGGGAACCGGTTCTGGAAGTGCGGAATCTTACAGTGGGAAGTAAAGTCGGTGCAAAAAAAATGGTCAAAAATGTATCTTTTTCAGTGCGAAAAGGAGAGATAGTCTGTATCGCAGGTATAGATGGAAACGGCCAGTCTGAACTGGTGTATGCCATTACCGGATTAAGCCCGGCGGAAGATGGACAGCTTTTTATAAACGGAGTGGATGTTACGCATCTTAATATCAGAAAACGAAATATGAACAGGCTGAGCCACATACCCGAGGACAGACACAAGCATGGCCTGGTCCTGGATTACAGCCTTGAGGAAAATCTGGCACTTAAATGTTACTTTACGCCCGAGTTCCAAAAGAACGGATTTCTAAACTTCAAAATGATGAATGAATATGCCAACTGCCTTATAGACAAGTATGATATCAGGAGCGGACAAGGCGCAAAAACTATAGCGAGGAGCATGTCAGGAGGAAATCAGCAGAAGGCCATCGTTGCCAGGGAGATTGACCTGGATCCTGAAATACTCATTGCTGTGCAGCCTACCAGGGGACTGGATGTTGGTGCCATTGAATACATACATAAACAGCTTATAAAGCAAAGAGACGAGGGAAAAGCCGTACTGCTCATTTCTCTGGAACTGGATGAAGTTATGAATTTAAGCGATAGAATACTGGTTATCTACGAAGGAGAAATAGTTGGAGAGCTGAATCCCAAGGAGACCACCTTCAAAGAGCTGGGTCTTTATATGGCCGGCGGCAAAAGAGATGACATCAGGGAGGTGGTCCAGTGAAAGCAATTATCAAAAGAGTTTTGGAATGGCTATTAGGAATCAGGGGCTTCAACAATGCCATGGCTTCTGTCGCGGCGATACTGGCCGGTCTGATTTTCGGCTTGATTATCCTGCTTATAAGTAATGCCTCCCAGGCTTTCCCCGGCTTTATTATTATTTTAAAAGGCGGATTTTCCACCGGTGCCAAGGGCATGGGTCAGGTTTTGTACTTTGCTACACCACTGATTTTAACAGGGCTTTCCGTGGGATTTGCATTTAAGACAGGCCTGTTCAACATCGGCGCAGCCGGTCAGTTCATAATGGGAGCTTTTGTAGCGATTTATATCGGTGTTAAGTGGACTTTTCTGCCTGCGCCTTTCCACTGGATGGCAGCTCTGGCAGGTGCAGCCATAGTCGGAGGCCTCTGGGCTTTGATTCCGGGGCTTCTCAAGGCATATCTGAACGTCCATGAAGTAATATCTACGATTATGATGAACTATATCGGCATGTATTTTGCCAATTTCATGGTCAAGCTGACAGTCTACGACTCAAAGAAAGCTTTATCCATGAATGTGGCCCAGACAGCCACTTTGCCGAAAGGCGGACTTGATAAAATTTTCCACAATAAAATAGGCGTCGGTGGAACCGTATGGGACGTATCCACAGTCAACAGTGGAATTTACATCGCCATTGTGGTTGCTGTTATCATGTTTATTGTTTTAAATAAAACCACTTTCGGATACGAACTGAAAGCCTGCGGCTTCAACAAGGACGCCAGCAAATACGCAGGAATAAACGAAAAGCGCAGCATTGTGTTATCAATGGTTATCGCAGGCATGCTTTCCGGTCTGGGCGGCGGATTGCTCTATCTTTCAGGAACCACAGGCAGACATATAAAAGTTGTAGACGTACTGGCAATCGAAGGATTTAACGGAATACCCGTAGCCCTCCTGGGCCTGTCAAACCCCATAGGAATAATATTTGCGGCAATATTTATTTCATATATAACGCTGGGCGGCAACTATCTGCAGACTCTGGATTTCGTCCCCGAAGTCATTGATATCATAATCGCCTGCATCATTTACTTCAGCGCCTTTGCTTTGCTGTTCAGAAATATTCTGCCCAAACTGGTGAAAAAGTTAGGAGGGGAACAATGAATATATTATTTTTGATAGTACAGCAGACCATGTTTTTCTCCATACCACTTTTGATTGTCGCACTGGGCGGAGTATTCACTGAAAGAGGCGGTGTTACAAATATAGCCCTGGATGGAATGATGATTATGGGAGCTTTTACCAGCATCTTCTTCATCAACAGGATGCAGGGCATTATGAGCGGCCAGGTATTGCTGTTGCTGGCAATTTTAATTGCCGTGCTGACAGGCATGGTGTTCTCACTGCTGCATGCTTTTGCGGCAATTAATATTAAAGCCGACCAGATTATCAGCGGTACGGCACTCAATATGTTTGCACCGGCTTTTGCAATCTATGTTGCCAGAATGATACAGACCAATCACGTTCAGCAGATTACTTTCCAGAATACATTCAGAATAGCCAAAGTTCCGGTATTGGGAGATATTCCCGTGCTGGGAGGTTTGTTTTTCCGCAACGCATATATAACAACTTATTTAGGTCTGGTAATTTTAGTTGTCACAGTTATTGTAATATACAAAACCAGATTTGGCTTACGCCTCAGGGCCTGCGGTGAACATCCGCATGCGGCCGATTCAGTGGGAATAAATGTTTACAAAATGAGATACTATGGCGTAATCATTTCCGGAGGGCTTGCAGGGCTGGGCGGCCTGGTATTTGTTATTCCCACATCAACGCAATTTAATGCTACGGTTTCCGGCTACGGTTTCCTGGCACTCGCTGTTATGATATTTGGCCAGTGGAAGCCTATGAGAGTATTATTTGCGGCATTCTTCTTCGGACTAATGAAAACCGTGGCATCGGCGTATTCGGTAATACCCATACTGTCTACAGCGGCCATACCCAGCGACGTGTATAAAATGGTGCCCTTCATTGCCACCCTCATAGTGCTGGCTTTCAGCTCAAAATCTTCACAGGCACCAAAAGCTGTAGCGGTACCATATGATAAGGGGAGCAGATAATGAGTATTATTAATGTTTTACCGCAGATCATAGAGGAGAGCAGAGAGAGCTATGAGAGCATCCGCAAACAGGATGCTCTTTACCCATTTGAACCTGTGGAATTCGCCGGAGGAACAGATAAGGGGCAGAAAAAAATATCCGGTGAAAATATGCTTTTTTGTGGGGACAATATGGATGTTATGATGTTCCTGCATAAGTACAAGGAAGTAGCGGGGAAAATTAAAATGATATATATTGATCCCCCATTTCTGACGGGAACCAACTACGGAACCTCCATAAAGCTTAACACCGGAACCCCCGAACTCATACCCACTGTTAAACAGAAAGCATACAGCGATAATTTTGAAAAGGGGCTGGAAGGCTATTTAAGGATGCTGACCATAAGGTTGCTGGCGATGAAGGACCTGCTGGCAGAAGACGGCAGTATATTCGTTCACCTGGACTGGCATGCGGTTCATTATGTGAAAGTGCTGATGGATGAAATATTTGGCGAAAGAAATTTCGTCAATGAAATTATCTGGCATTATAAGTCGGGAGGAGCGAGCAGCCGGAGATTTGCCAGAAAGCATGACAACATATTGTTTTACAGCAAAGGTCCAAAGTATTTTTTCCGGCCGGAAAAAGAAAAATCATATAACAGAGAATTTAAACCTTACAAATTCAAAGGAGTTAAAGAATACCGCGATGATCGGGGCTGGTATACCATGGTCAACAGAAAAGATGTATGGGAACTTGATATGGTAGGCCGCACTTCAGCTGAAAGAACCGGATATGTGACTCAGAAACCGGAATCGCTTATGGAAAGAATGATTCAAAGCTGCACAAAAGAAGGGGATTTGTGTGCGGACTTTTTTGGGGGCTCCGGTACAATGGCCGTGGCGGCAGCAAGGATGAACAGGAGATTCATCAGCTGTGATATCGGAAAGCCTGCTATTATCAGCTCTGTTAAGAGATTTGTAAAGGAGGGGGCTTCCTTTGAATACTGGGAGGCCCGAAATCAGGCCGGTGAAACTGAAGGGAAAGTAAATATAAGCATGGATTTGAAAAAAGACGTCATGACCGAAAATTTGCGCTTAAAAATAAAGTTGAAATCTTATAAGCTGCCGGCCGGCTGGAATATTCCTGTGGATAAGGAACATTTGCTTCATGTGGATAAAGCCATCGAAGCAGATTCACTGCAGTTTATTGCCTACTGGGCAGTAGATGCGGATTATGATGGAAAAGTGCCGTCACCCGGCTGTTATATGCTGAGGGCTGATGGAGGTTTAGAGAATGTTTATGAGACTTTTGTCCCCGGACCCAGCCCGGTTTGTGTCAGCGGTATGGACATTTTCGGCAATAGATTTAAATCGGTTCTGAAAGAGAGTGAGTAGATGGAAAAGTCAGCAGCAGACAAAAAAAACAGATATAAGGAGCTTGCAATTGACCTTGTTTTTATAATCACAGGCTGCGCCTTTGCAGCCTTTTCCACCATACACATACTTATACCCAATGGTCTTTCAGCAGGCGGGATCACAGGTTTGTGCCGCATTATACAATCAAATGTCAACATCAGCTTCTCGCTGCTTTACTACAGCTTTTCTTTTATTATTCTCATACTTTGTGCCATATTCCTGGGTTTTGGTGAGGCAAAAAAAATTATATTGCTTAGCATCCTGTTCCCCACATTTTTATTTATATTTGAGCAGTTTGAAATAAACCTGCTGGATGAAAAAGACATAATACTGGCGGTTATTTATTGCGGAGTTTTTTCCGGCATAGGCATCGGACTGTTCTTTACCAGGGGTTACTCCATGGGCGGTTCGGATACCATTGCAAAAATTATCAAAATAAAATTGCTGCCCCATGTTGGGATTTCAAAAATTTTATTGGGACTTGATGCCATCGTCATTCTCGCATCGGGAATATTTTTCGGCAGGAATATCGCATTATATGCTTTGGTTACACAGATAATTTTCTCGAAAGTAGTGGAATATGTTATGTACGGCTTCGAAACAAAAGTGGTGCAGCTGGAAATAATCACTGACAAACATGAAGAAGTCACAGATTATATTCTTCATGAAATAAAAAGAGGCGTTTCCAATGTTGCTATTATTGGCGAATATACAGGAACAAAACGAAGGAAAATGATTACTTTGTGTTCTCCCAGGGAAAGCATGCTGATAAAACAGTATGTTGCAAAGGTCGATAAACACGCATTCGTTACCGTTATCAGAGTGGAGACGGTATGGGGAGAAGGAGCAGGTTTCATAGGTCTTTCGGAATCAAAAAAGAACTGAAGGAACTTAATAACCCTCTTTTCGTCTAAACAGCAAAGGGAGGGATAGAAATGAAAAAGAATGCAACAATCAGCATGGTTTTGGTACTGTGCATCTCCGTAGCCACTTTGTTGATTTTTTCCGCTTTGGAGGGAGAAGAAGCAATGGGTAGTATAGATAAAGATACAGTATTTTTGTATGCAGGCAGCCCTTTGATGCTGTCGGGAGATAAGGTTTCATTTTTGGATCCCGATGACTTTGGGGCTGCTGTTTATATGGTTGGTAAAAAAGCCTACATACCGCCTGCAGCATCAAAAGAAATTTTTGGCAAAGAGTATACTTATGATGAAAATGAAAAGTCCTTTATAAAAGTTAATGGCAGGGTGCTTATTGCCTTGTCCGAACTGGCGGGAAAAGTATTTGATGCCCATCTGAATTACAAGGGAGATGTTATCGCCATCTCTAAAGAGGCAAAAACCATAAGCAAGGAGCAGATAGCCAGGGTTGAAGCTAAAATCGGAGGCGCAACAAAGGCAAAATCAGAAGCTCAGCTGAAAAAAATAATGAAGGAACCCTTACTGTATGGAATCAAAGGCATGCTAAGAGATGGAATACAGGGTGTCATGCCGACCTTCTTCAATGGCGGCGATATGGCGACTGCAGATATGGAAGCAGGCGGCGATTCTTCGGTAAATTATTCAGAAACCAATGTTCAGGTAGCGGGCATAGATGAGGCTGACATTATAAAGACAGACGGCAGGTATATATATTACTGCGGAGATGCGAGTGTCAAAATTTTCAAAGCCGAAAGTCGCGGATTGTCTCTCATCTCAGAAATAACAGGCTATGTCGCAAAAAATATCAGGGAGATGTTTCTGGATGGGGACAGGCTGGTTCTGCTGGGAAACAGATACGAAATTTATGGGGAGTACAGGAACTTTGCATTTGCAGATGTTTATGATGTAAGTGATCCGGCCTCGCCCAGGCTCAAAAAGAGCCATGAAATGGAAGGGGTTTATGCTCACAGCAGGAAGAAGGGCGAGCATGTATATCTTGTGACCAATACCGGAGGATGGTATATTGGTCAGCCAAGACCATATTTCTATGATTCACCCCTGTCAGAAGACAATAAGCACAGGCCAATGGAAATAGACGATATTATGGTTATGCCTGAACCTGTGCCCCAGGGATATATTGTGGTTTCAGCCATCAACATAGAAGATGACAGCACAACTGAAATGGAGGCCATTACTGCTTACGGGCAGGAAATGTACATGAACGCAGAAGCTCTTTATATTACCAGCTCAATAAATGATGAGACTGTAATACATAAATTTGTCATCGATGGAATGAAAATAGGATATGGCGGATCTGAAAAGGTAAAAGGCCATCTTCTCAACCAGTTTTCAATGGACGAATATGAGGGAAATCTGCGCATTGCCACGACAGAATGGGAAAAGGGAAACAACCTTTTCATACTGGATTCTTCACTTAATGAAATCGGTGCAGTCACAGGTTTTGCTCCCGGCGAAAGAATTTATTCAGTCCGGTTCATGGGTGACAAGGGCTATGTAGTGACTTTCCGGAATATGGATCCCCTGTTTGTTTTTGACCTTTCAGATCCTCAGAATCCCCGCATAACGGGAGAGCTGAAAATCCCCGGATTCAGCGATTATCTCCATCCAGTGGCAGAAAATATCATCCTTGGTATAGGCAAGGAAACCAATGAACTGATAGAAAGGTACCCGGACGGCACTGAAGAGATTGTGGGCTACAGAGAAGGCGGCCTGAAGGTTTCCCTGTTCGATGTTTCTGATATGGGTAAACCCAAAGAGATCACTAATCTGGTTATAGGAAAAGCTGGCAGTAACAGTGAAGCCAACTATAATCACAAAGCTGTTATGCTGGATCCTGCAAGACAGCAGGTGGGGTTCTATGCCCAAATAACACGTGACAAAGACTGGACCAATATCGAAAACGGAGCTTTAATTGTAAGCTATGAAAATAACAAACTGGATTTAAAGGCCCTGCTGAAAGTTAAAGAAGGCGAAGATCCATACTATTTCTACAATGGATTTTACAACAATCGTGTAATATTTATCGGTGATATATTGTATGTTTTTGCCGGTGATACCATTGGTGCATATGATTACAATAGCTTCGAGCAGATAAGCGAATTGAAAATAATGTGATTAATTCATGGGTTTAATGATAATATAATATAGGCGGGAGGTGAGGCCATGGGCAAAGGATTGGGAGCAGTATTGGGTATCATTGCGGTCATAGTTATAGCAGTTGCAGTGGTATATAACAGGATTGTCAGCAAGCGCAATCAGGCGGAATCGGCCTGGTCCAATATCGATGTTCAGCTGAAGCGAAGGTTTGACCTCATTCCCAACCTGGTGGAAACTGTCAGAGCTTATGCCGGGCATGAAAGGGAAGTATTTGAGAGAATTACACAGCTTAGAAACGGTTTCGACAAGGCAGCTTCTCCCGGAGAGTTAGGAGAAATAAGCAGTCAGATGGATATGGCAGTTAAAAGTCTATTCGCCGTTTCTGAAAATTATCCCGATCTTAAAGCTTCGGGGAATTTCCTTATGCTGCAGGAAGCTCTTGCCGGCACGGAGAACCGGATAGCTTACAGCAGAAATAATTATAATAACAGCGTAATGGCGTATAATACTGCGATACAGACATTCCCGGGAACTTTAGTTGCAGGGATATTCGGCTTCAGGACCAAGGAGTTTTTCCAGCTGGAGGATACGGGTCAAAGAAAGAATATAGAGGTTCAACTCAACTGACGGGGCAGAAGGGGTTTAAAGAGGAGAGAGAATGGCAGGAAAGTATTTAAGTGTTCATGAGCAAGTAAATAAAAGCCGCAGGAGATCCATTGTAGTAGTGGTGGGTTTCGTGATATTTTTCGGGCTGATTTTTTCTCTGATAGGCTACTATTTTATTGGAGGTGGCTATTATTACAGCTGGACGGATTTCCTGATATCCATGCTTTTAAGCGGAGGACTGGGAGTTCTGATAGCACTGGTTATAGCTTTCATATCATACAATAGAAGCGGAAAAATTTTGGCTAAAGCTGCCGACGCCAGGAAGATCGAAAGAAGAGAATCTCCTATGCTTTACGAAATGGTGGGGGCTTTGGCTGCGGGGGCTCAGATTACCGAACCGGATGTCTATATAATTGAATCAGGCGAGCTCAATGCTTTTGCTTCCGGCTCCGGAGGCGGAAAATCCATGGTTGCTGTTACCAGAGGCTTGCTTGAACAACTTAATAGAGAAGAACTTGAAGGGGTATTGTCCCATGAAGTTTCTCATCTAAAAAATGATGATATCAAGCTTGTTTCGCTGGTAGCTGCATTGGCAGCCAGCATGATGATGATACTGAATATTTTCGGCAGATCCATGATGTTTTCAAGGGGAACAAGTATGAGATCCAGTGAAAAAAACAGAAGTGGCGGCAATGCGCTTATTGCCATTATGGCTCTGGTGCTGACCATCTTTGCCGTGGTTCTGGGGCCAATAATAATCAGGATTATGCAAAGTGCCGTGTCCAAACAGCGGGAGTATCTTGCGGATGCATCGGGAGCTGCCATAACCGGTTATCCTTTGGGACTGGCTTCGGCACTTGAAAAAATTGCAAAGTACAATAATGCGTATCTGGAAAATCATGAAACAGCACTTCACAACGGATCTCTCCATGCACTTTGCATCAGCGAACCTAAAATACAAAAAATAACTCAGATGTTTTCAACACACCCGCCAATTCAGGACAGAATTGAAAGGCTGAGAAATATGTAGTGTGTATTTGTTGATTTTTGAAACACCTTCATTTATAATGTGGAAGGTGACAGGGGCGATTAACTCAGCTGGCAGAGTGCCATCTCGACAAGGTGGAAGTCATTGGTTCAAATCCAATATCGCCCACCAGAAAAAAGGATCAGCCAGGGGGACACTTCTCCTGGCTCCTTCAATTATATGTACCCGTAGCTCAGCTGGATAGAGCGTCAGACTCCGACTCTGAAGGTCGCAGGTTCAACTCCTGTCGGGTATACCATATATGCTGCAGAGACGGTGTTTGATAATTATTCTTTGAGAATTTATCGAATCACCGTCTCTTTACATAGATATATAGTTTACACTCCTGTTAAGTTTATATTACATATAGCTCACTTCCCTAGGATTATTTTGTTATGTGTTATAGAATACCAAAAGGGAGAATGTAACTATGTATATAAGTGCATATGCTAAAAACATTTTAAGAATATTAGTTTTGGCAGCGATATTTCTGACATTTGCTGTCACCACTGCTTTCGCAGCCGGAGATGTTATCCTCAAACTGGACGGCAATGTTGTGGAGACTGATGTTCCACCCATCATTGTTGAGGGAAGAACTTTAGTGCCTTACAGGGCCTTGCTGGAGGCTATGGGCGGTACGGTTTACTGGGAAGAAAAAGCATCCATGGCTACAGCGATTCTGGGAAACAGAAGAGTTCAGATTACCGTAAACAATAATAACGGCTTTGTGGACGGTGCGAGAAAAATGCTGGATGTACCCCCTATAATCAAAGAAGGCCGGGTATTAATTCCCGTAAGATTTGTGCTGGAGAACCTGGGATGCAATGTTGAATGGGATCCTGTAACCAGAAGTGTCCTGATTGAATCTCCCGAAAAGGAGGCCCCTGGGGTTATAACCAATATTGATTATGAGGAAAAAGATGAGTTTTACAGGATTATTGTAAACGGAGTTAATGAATCCCTGAATATTACAAGCTTCAGCTATGATGCACCCGAAAGGTTTGGAGTTAATATAAAGGAGGCCAGCTTTTCGCAGGGGGTAGGGTCGCTTAAGGTAAACAATAAAGTAATGTCAGGGGTGAGATTTTCTCAGTTTGACAAGGAAACAGTGCGGATTGTGGTTGACCTAAAAGAGAAGATTGCGGGAAGGCTGAGTTTTTCAGAAGATGGCAATTTCCTTTTCATAGATTTTGATAAGAAAATCGTCAACGACCAAAGCGGACAGGATCCTGCAAAACCCGAAGACCCGGGACAATCCGAAGATCCGGAACAACCGGACCAGCCCGGAAATGTTGCAGATGCAAGTGCATTGCCCGAATTAAACTGGAAGGCCAAAGGCAAACTGGTGGTCATTGACCCAGGGCATGGAGGGAAGGAATCGGGTGCCACAGGCAAAGTGAACGGAAAGACGGTTTTGCTTGAAAGAGACCTGAATCTGGAAATTGCACTTATTTTGAACGACCTGCTGAAACAGGCCGGAGCCAATGTTGTAATGATCAGGGATAGGGATGTTTGGATAGAACTCTATGAAAGACCCGCGATTGCCAACAAAATGAAGGCAGATTTGTATATCAGCGTTCACAATAACGGTTACGATGGTTCAGAACTGCCCAACGGAGTTGAGGTTCTTTATTACGATAAAGTGGGCATAGAAAAGTACGGGATAAGCAGTCAGCAGATGGCGGCTTTTATACAGGAGGAACTATACCCAAGGACGGGGCTCAAAGACAGAGGCATTAAAAACAGCCCTCATCTTGCAGTTTTAAATAAAACATTGATGCCGGCTGTTATTATAGAGGGCGGTTTTATGTCAAATCCGGATGACCTTGCTGTTATACTGACATCTGAATATAAACAGGGCTATGCCATGGCCGCAGCCATAGGCATAATAAAGTCGCTGAATTACTGGGTTGAAAATGAGATTGCACCCTAAACCTAACAGAGTTGCAAAAAATATGTGTTTCGTCAGCCGGTTTTACGAAAGATAGCGAAACACTCCTTTTACCAGACCCAAGATTTTAACATCCTTGACGATAATAGGGCTCATGGCGCTGTTTTCAGGCTGAAGGCGCACATGGTCCTTTTCTTTGTAGAATGTTTTTACGGTGGCTTCGCTCTCAAATCCATCTACCATAGCCACAACTATATCTCCGTTTTCTGCTACAGGTTGCTGTCTGACCAGTATATAATCCCCATCGAAAATCCCGGCCTCAATCATGCTTTCACCTTTGACAGTGAGCATGAAATAATCGCCTTTTCCGACATACCTTGCAGGCACCGGGAAACTGTCCTCGATATTTTCTTCTGCCAGGATAGGCCTGCCAGCGGCAATTTGTCCAACCAGGGGGATTTCAACAACTTCTGGTTTTTCAAACGGAATGATATCCTCATGGGCAGGGTCAAGTACTTCAATAGCCCGGGGTTTGGAGGGGTCTTTTCTTATATAGCCTTTTTTCTCCAGAGAGGCTATATCCTTATGAGCAGTGGAAGTAGATTTAATACCAAGAGAAGAGCACATTTCCCTGACTGTAGGGGGATAGCCCTTGGCCTTTATTTCCCTGCGCATATAATCTAAGATCTTTTGTTCCCGTTCAGTTAAAGCATTCATCTGCATCCTCCTTAGCCTGATTTGACGGCATTGAGTTCGTATTCATTATAACATTAAGAAATCATAATGTAAACACCTGTTCTTTTATATTAACTTGCATTTTGCTTTAAGAGTCGATAAAGTGAATGTGCGGTAATAGGTTATCAGCAGGAGGAACACATGATAATCAGGGATTTGATTGATTTCGCCAGGCCTCTGGCCGGCGAACTGGTCATTAAGGATGTAAGGGCCGGCTTGGGCTACACGGCTGTTTTGCTGTCTGAAGATGGCTGCGGTTTGGCCTACACTTTTCGAAACGAACTGGGATGCTGTTGCGGCACCCTGGATATAGCAGGCAATATTATCGGTATGAGGGCAGGAGAACTTATAGAATGGGCTCAAGACCGGGATAGGCTGAAAGCGGCTATGGGCCTGGCCTGCATTAATGCTTTGCTGAACAAGGCTGACGACAAATGGCCTAAGGGAAATATAGCGGAAGCCATTTCCCTTTCAAAGGATGACCATTTTTCAATGGTTGGTGACTTCCTTCCCATTTTGAACAGGATTCGAACCATGACAGATAATATTCACGTATTTGACAGAAAAGACAATACTTGTAAGGATTATTCTCCTGACAGGGAGATGGAAAAATACTTACCCAAGAGCAAACTGGTATTGATTACAGCTACCAGCCTGATAAATCACAGCCTGGACAGCATACTGCCCTTGTGCGAAAACGCGGAAGAAGTCTGTTTAGTGGGACTTTCCACACCACTTTGCCCTCAGGTCATGAAAAATTACAGGATTACACTTCTTGCAGGAAGCATTGTGGTGGATACAAATAAAGTGCTGGAAACAGCCAGCCAGGGCGGAGGTACCATGGCCATGAGGCCATATCTGGATCAGGTTCTGGTAAGATGCTGAAATAAAAAAGCAACGGAAGTGAATCCGTTGCTTTTTTGCTTGGTTTGATTCTATTTAATCATGTTGTCGATGGAATCCATGACCTTGTCAAGCTTCTCAAGAGCTTCTTTTACTTCCTGCTCGGTGATAATGAGCGGAGGCGAAACGTGAATCATGTTTTCGTAGGAATAGGTGTAGAAGCCTTCAGCACCCAGCATACCTAAAATCTTGGGCATGGTTCCTTCGGGGTCTTTTCCTACAGGTACGATGGGCTCCTTGGTTGCCTTGTCTTTGACAAATTCAACAATGGCAAAGAGTCCGATATAGCGGACGTCGCCGACGCAGGCATGCTTTGCTTTCAAAGCTTCCAGTCCTTCGCCAAGGACCTTGCCAACCTTGATTACATTCTCAAAGACTTTGTCTTCTTTGTATGCATCGATAGCTGCAACGGCAACGGCGCATCCCATGGGATGTCCGCTGTAGGTAAGGCCGCAGAACATTTTATTGTTGTCGAAGTACTCGGCAATTTCTTTCTTGGCTATGACTCCGCCCAAGGGGATGTAGCCGCAGGTTACACCTTTTGCAAAGGTTACCAGGTCGGGTTTTACATCCCAGTTCTGGAACGCAAACCACTTGCCTGTCCTGCCCCAGCCGGCCATGACTTCGTCGCATACCATGCAGATGTTGTACTTGTCGCAGAGTTCTCTTACGCCTTTGAGATAGCCTTTGGGAGGTATTAAAATACCATTGGTTCCGACTACTGTCTCCAGGAAAATGGCTGCGATATTTTGAGTGCCTTCGCGTACAAGCTGGGTTTCAAGAAGAGTGAGATAGTAGTCTGTGATATCATCCTCATCCTTGAAATGAACCTGCTTGGGAGCCCTGTAGGCATAGGGGCCTTCGAATTTTATAAAGCCCGGGATTCCCGGCTCATTGATGAATCTTCTTGGCTCACCGGTAAGGTTGGCTGCACCGTAGGTTGCTCCGTGATAGGAACGATAAGCCGAGAAAATCTTCCACTTGCCTGTGTAGGCCTTGGCCATTTTAATGGCGTTTTCGTTGGCTTCCGCACCGGCATTGGTAAAGAATACTTTGGCTCCTTCCAGGCCGGAAACCTCAACGATTTTCCTGGCTGCTTCCGTTCTTACATCGTTGGTGAAAGAAGGAGCGATGAAGGGCATTTTATCTGCCTGATCCTTAATGGCCTGGATTAGCTTTTTGTTCCCATGGCCGAGATTCATATTTACAAGCTGTGCGGACATATCGTAATATTTTTTGCCGTCCTCATCCCAGAAGTAAATACCTTCTGCCTTAACAACATTTCTGGGATTCAGATTTCCTTGTGCTGACCAGGAATAAAGATTATACTTTTTCCCCATTTCGATTTCTTTTGACATATTTTTTCCTCCTAAATTTAACTGAGTGCTCTTTTCCCAAACGCTCTTCTGCAGTTATAATTAATATACTTTGTTGTCAAACAGTTCTTCGTCAGTGGGCTGGGTAGACGGAATGGGCTTTGCCACATAGGTAAAGTTCAAAAGGTCTGCCCAGGTGGCATTGTGGGAAATGCTGTTGTGGCCCCAGGTTCCGCAGCCCAAGGTCATGGACATGGGATAGCCGCAGGTCCAGGCTCCGCTGTTTACCAGGGATTGGGACATGTTCATAATTACCTTGCAGACCTTAATCCTCTGTCCCATGATGTGGAGTTTGTTCTCGTCTGTGGTATGGATGCCGCAGCTGTGTCCAAGGCCCTGGTAGTTAAGGATACCTTCCATCTGCTGGAGCGCATCTTCAAAGTCTTTGGCTCTTCTTAAGGCCGCCACCGGTGAGAGTTTTTCTCCGGTTAAGGGATACTCCAGCCCATAGCCGCCGTTTTCTTCAACAAGGATGATTCTTGTACCTTCGGGAACTGTGATGCCTGCCAATTCGGCAATCCTGGCCGGCGACTTGGCTACGATATCTCTGTTGAGCACATTATCATTGGGTGTGTTGGGCCACATGGTCTTGACCAGCTTGGGCTTGTCGGGACTGTCTTCTTTGATGGTGTAGCCGCCTTTTTTGGCCATGGCTTCTACAAAAGCATCATAGCAGCTTTCGAAAACTATGATATGGTTTTCTGTGGAACAGCTGGTGGCATTGTCAAAAGTCTTGGATGCCAGAATCAGGTCTGCCACATTATCCAGGTCTGTGCTGCCGTCAACAATGGTAACAACGTTTCCGGTTCCGACGCCGATGGTGGGGGTTCCGGAACTGTAGGCTGCACGAACCATTGGAGTTCCGCCGGTTGCCAGAACGAAGTCAACCTGCTTCATGAGTTCTCCCGAGGCTTCAATGCTGACATATTCGGGATCGATGGGAATTACCAGATCTTCAGGTGCACCATAGTCCCTTAAGGTCTCCCTGACCTTTTCAGCTACAAAAACATTGGTCTTTGCTGCCTTGGGATGTGGGGAAAGGATGATGGCGTTCCTGCCCTTGATTGCTGCCATGGATTTGAAGATAGGTGTGGCTTCGCCGTTGGTTACGGGGATGATGGCTCCTATAACACCCATGGGTTTTGCATATTTGCTGACGCCGGTTGCCTCATTGGTTTCAATAAGGCCAACGGATTTTTTGCCTTTCATATCCCTGTAGCCGCCTTTAACCTTGGTGTAGATTTTACCAACCTTATTTGCAGCTACTCCCATTCCGGACTCTTCAACCAGTCTTTCGGCTGCTTCCTGAGCCCATTCGGGTCTGGTGGTTCTGTAAGCTATGGCTGCCGTAAGTTCGTCTACCTGCTCCTGAGTGTAGTTCTCAATAATAGCCTGAGCAGCTCTTGCCCTAGCGACGATATCGCTTACATACTTTACATAATCCTTTGACATAAATACTCCTCCTTGTGTTATAAATTGATAATGGGTAGACCCATCATTTTCTACATACCTATTGTTAGCAACTATCATGCCAAAATATTGTTCAAAAAGAAGAGAGGCTTTTTTTACATATGGAAAGCCTTAAACGAAGCCATTATTGAAAATTCAAAAATTAAGCTTGGGGCGTGATATCAATAAAAAATTTTAGAGGAATTGAGTTAAAAGTTGTTTTGTGATACAATAATAAATCAAAGGATAAAGTGCATGCAGTGATAATAACTAAATTTCAGCTGAGAAAATGGCAGGACATAGGCTTATTGGACATGATACAATAATAAATCATATGATTCAAAAACAAATCAGGGAAAATGCAATGAACGCTGACATGAACAGTATAAATAGCGAACTGGAAAAAATCAATCTGTCTCTGGAAGACATATTGCCCATTCTGGACATCATCGATGAAGCGGTATTTTTGGATGATGCCGATGGAAATGCTCTATGGATAAACAGGGCAGCAGAAGCAATCTACAAGATAGAGAGGGCAGAGATTATCGGCAAACATTATTCCTTTCTTGAAAAGCAGGGAATATTTCAACCATCGGTTGTCGGCCAGGTAATCGAAAAACAGGATGAAGTGACAATGCTTCACAAAAATAAAGAGGGCAAGCAGCTCCTGAGCCGGGGGGTGCCTATCCGGGATGAGAGCGGCAAACTGCAGAAAATAATTACAACTTCTTATGATATAACGGAAATGGTGGAGCTGCGTGACAAGCTGGAAAATCTCCAAAACTCCATAAGTGACATCAAATCAACGGAGACATACAGACAGGATGGCATAATAGCGAACAGCCCGGCAATGTTCAATGTGGTGCAGATGGCAGAAAGGCTTGCATCTTTTGATACCAGCGTGCTGATCACCGGTGAATCGGGTTCAGGCAAGGGGATAATCGCCAAACTCCTGCACGATTCCGGAGTCAGAAAAGACAAACCTTTCATACAGATCAACTGCGGAGCCATCCCCGAAAATCTTCTGGAATCTGAACTTTTCGGCTATGAAGCCGGGGCTTTCACAGGATCGAGAAAGGAAGGCAAAATAGGCTTATTTGAGGCTGCAAGGGACGGAACTGTTTTTCTTGACGAAATAGCTGAACTGTCTTTAAGTCTACAGGTAAAACTTCTGCAGGTTATTCAGGAAAAGGCCATCCAGAGGGTGGGAGGCATAAAAAGCATACCGGTGGATATGAGGATAATATCTGCCACAAACAGAAATCTGGATGAGATGGTAAAAAAGGGCAAGTTCAGGGAAGACCTGTTTTACAGATTAAATGTTGTTCCAATAAATGTTCCGGCCCTTAGAGACAGGCCGGAGGATATCGTGCCACTGATCAGATCTTTCCTGTTTCAGCAAAATGAAAAGCTCAACGAAAACAAAACCATGGATACGGCAGTCATGTCGGTGCTTCTTAAATATCACTGGCCGGGAAATGTCAGGGAGCTGGAGAATATTATTGAAAGGCTGGTTATAACCACGAAAGAATCTGTAATCGGACTGGATAACCTGCCCGGATATATTTTTGAACATGCAAGAAGGCCGGGAGAAATAAGCTATACCAGGGGCGGGAAATTGCAGGATGTACTTGATGCGGTGGAAAAACAGATTCTCTCAGATGCCAAGGAAAAACACAGAACCACGAGGGAAATTGCAAAAGCTTTGGGCATCAGCCAGCCGTCCGTAGTCCGCAAAATGGCGAAACACAATCTGTAAAATGCGACTGAAATAATGAATATGAACACTTCTGAATGCTTTCATATTATCTATTGCATTATATGTCAAAAAGTAGTAATATGAGATAGTTAATGGCTTGTGTAGCCGAATTATAACACTGCATAAGAAATAATAACACATACATGGATTTTTAAATGGAAAGGATGGTAACTATGAAAAGGAAATTAATGCCACTGATTTTGTGCATTGTGCTGATGTTAGGATCCTTTGTGATGGCATCAGGAGCTGATGCTTTAACAGGACTTACATTTGCGGATATGCCTGATAACTGGTCCACAGCAGCACTTAAAAAAGCTGTAGAGAACGAATTGCTTATGGGCTATGAAGAGAACGGAGCCAGGTATATAAAAGCCGGCAACAACCTCACAAGAGCAGAAATGGCTGCAGTTATTAACAGAGCATTCGCTTCCTTTAAAAAGGCAGACGTCAGCAAAGTCACCGATGTGACTTCGTCCTCATGGTATTATGACGATATGGCCAAGGCAGTCAAGATGGGAACGTTTGCTTTTGACACCAAGATGCGCCCCAAGGATAAAATAACAAGACAGGAAGCTTTCACTGTGCTTGCAAGGGCGTTCAGACTGGTGGATACCGATCCTCAACATAAAGCCCTTAATAAATTCAGCGACAAAGGCGAAATAGCATCCTGGGCCCTTGACAGTCTGAACGGTATGGCAGCGGCAGGCTACATTCAGGGAAGCGGTGGAAAGCTCAACCCGAGATCGAATATCACAAGAGCCGAGTTTGCAGTGGTAATGGATAATCTGGTTAAGGAATACATAGACTCCGAAGGAACTGTAACAGAGGTGGTTGCTTCGGGAAATGTTTTAGTCAGAAAGACTGGATTGACGCTTAAAAATGTCACGGTCAAAGGCGATTTGATTGTGGCCGATGGTGTCGGCGAAGGCGATTTAATCCTGGATAATGTTAAGGTCGAAGGAAGGATGGTCGTAAGAGGCGGCGGAGAGAATTCCATCCTGATAAAAGGGAATTCCGACATCGGGAAAATCATAGTCGCCAAGGTTGACGGCAAAGTCAGAATTATCGTTGAGGGAAATGCCAAAGTTGAAGTTGTTTATGTGGATGACGGTTCTGATGATGTGATAGTCGAAGGAACTTTCCCCGAACTGGAAGTCGCAGGTGATGGAATAACTGCTTTTGCTTCCAATGCCAACCTCAATAAAGGCATAGTCAGCGGCAATAATTCCAGAATCATTGTCGGCGCAGGATCGCACATTAAAAACGGAGTAATAAGCGGGAAGTTTTCAACCATAGAGGTTGCCGCAGGAGGCAAGGTAGACAAAATTCTCATCACTGGATCTGATGCTACAGTCAAAGGCAATGGACAGGTAGTTGAGGTTGAAGTTAAATCAGGCGGAGACAATGCTGCCGTCAACACACCATATACAAAAACTCAGGTAGATGAAGGTGTTAACGGAGTAACGGCAGGAGGCACCGAAGTTCCCGGCGGAAGCTCGGCCACCAATGACGCCAACGGTGTAGGTACCGTGGATGGCGAAGAAGGCGGCGGCGGCGGCGGAGGCGGAGGCGGCGGGCCGATAACGAACTATAAAAAGGACTTCCTTGAAGAACTTAAGGCTAAAGGCGAAACATATGATACTGTTTATGAAGTAACCTATTCCGGCGATAATATCACAATTGTGTTTGAATTCGATGCAGATGCGCAAGATGCTCTCAGTGATGCAGAAAACTTCCTTGACGAAACTATTTCAAATGGGGGCACCATTACAATAGACGGAACAGAGTTTAAGAAGGTGCAATCCGGGTCAACCTACAAGTATACAGTAAATGGAGTTGAAAAAGACAAAGAGATTTTTACAAAATCTATGGCCAAGGCGATATTCTTAAGCCAGGCAGATGCAGAAGATTTACTGGATGGGAGAACTCCCAAGATAGAAGTAAATTATACGGCAAGTGTGCAGTATAATGGAACAATCAATTTTAACGGGAAATTGACTTTCTTAATAAACGAATAGGTCGGATATCGGCTGTCAAAAGTTAATTATCAGAAAAATATTGAATCAGAAAGCATAGACAAAGGACATCCTTTGTCTATGCTATGCAATAGGCAGGACAAAGATTTATGGCAAGAAGGCATGTAAGCAAACTGAAAGCTGTAGTTATATTGCTGTTTATTGTGACAGCCTGTGCTGCCATTTTCTTTTATCACTATCTCTTCAGCAACCTTAGCATCATAGAAAGAGAAGAAGTTGACAGGGAAATGGCCAGGATTCATGAAGAGATTGAAAAGGAACTCGCAGCAGAACTGGAAAAGCTGCAGCTGAGCCAGCAGAAACCGGACACAAAGCCGGATGACACGCCGGGAGGAAAACCGGCCGATGATCAGAATCAAACACAGCCCGATCAGAAACCGGCAAGGCCTGCCCTTGATGAGAAGGCAGTGGCTCAAATCAAACAGGCTTATGCCAATGTTTTTGCAAAATTGGAAGTTGAAGGAAACGCAATGATTGATAACCTCCTGGATGATGCCAAAGAGGAATACAAAAAGCTGGGAGGCAGTAAAGCAAAAATAGGTGAGTTGGTCAATTTGGCATCAAGATATACCAGCAAGGCGAAGGCAAAGGAAGAAGCTATGGATAAAAGCATTGAATCGTATATCGGCAGATTGAAAACCGACCTTATAAAGGCGGGTCTGCCCGAAAAGGAAATACAGGCCTATACATCGGAAATTAAAAAACAGTATAAAGAAATAAAGGATGGACGAAGAAAACAAATACTGGATGCTGCAAAAAAATATATTTAAATACCGGAGGAGCTATGTCTGATATGGAATACTCAGGCTACAGTGATCGTATGATGGAAGAAGGTTACACTATACAGGACCTTATCGACATCATATTCACACACATTAAATTAATAATCATAATTACGCTGCTTGCGGGCTTAACGGCTTTTGTTGTCAGTGAATTTTTTATTGCACCGAAATATGAAGCAAACGTAAAACTTTTTGTGAACAACACCAGAGCCAATCAGGGCGATACAACGAGCATAAGCGACTTGAATGCCTCAGAAAGACTTGTAAATACTTATATGGAAATAGTTAAGAGCAATACCGTCCTGGCAAAAGTTTCGAAAAATGCAGCTAAGGAGTACGGCTTGAGTTACGGCCCGGAAAGGCTTAAAGGCATGGTCAGCACACAGGCCGTAAAAAACACAGAGATTTTTTATGTTAAAGTGTTGAGCAAAAGTCCTGAGCATTCACAGCTTCTGGCAAATCAGATAGCCAAGGATGCACCTGAAGAAATTATGGATTTTGTGGAAGCAACCTCCGTAAAAGTCATAGATTCAGCAGTTCTGCCTCATGCCCAGTCTTCTCCGAATGTTAAACTGAATGCTGCCATAGGATTTCTCCTGGGGCTTATCTTAAGCGTTCTGCTGGTTCTTCTTATTGATATGCTTGATGTAACAATCCGCTCAGAAGAAGATCTCAAGAGCATTACTGAGTTGCCGATATTAGGAGTTATCCCCAGCATAAATGTTTTTGATACAAAAACGAAATTGGTGGAAAATATTTACGGAGGCGAAGGATATGGTTCATAGAAAGAACAAAAAACAATTCCGTGAAAGCGCTGCCGGGAGATATACTCTGATAAATGACAATACTGCCTTCCATGTGAAGGAAGCATATAAGGCCATGAGAACCAATCTTATGTTTTCTGCAACGGAACCGGGATGCAAAGTCATAGGGGTTACCAGCGCAGCGCCTGGTGAGGGAAAGAGCACTACCGTTATTAATTTAGCCATTACTTTCAGTCAGACAGGGAACAGGGTTCTTCTTATTGATGCAGACATGAGGAGGCCCAACATAAAAAGGATACTAAATGCCAAAGAGAGCATGGGTTTATCAGACGTTTTGGCCAGACTTGCAGATATGGGGGATGTTATTACGCCTTCGGAACATAATGGGCTGGACATTCTGTTCAGCGGCAATGTCCCGCCAAACCCGGTTGAACTGCTGGCATCCGAAGCCATGGACACACTCATCGAAGAGCTTAAGCCCGGATATGATTATATTTTTATTGATACTCCTCCGATAAATGTAGTGACGGATGCAACAGTAATAACAAGGCTTTTGGACGGAATAATCATAATAGCAAGAGAAGGTGTGAGCAGAAAAGATGAAGTTGGTGAGGCCATTAATAAACTGAAGTTTGTCAACGCCAAAATCCTTGGCCTTGTACTGAATGACAAGGTGTACCAAAGCAAGGGCGGAAGATATTACAGCCATTATGGCAGATATGGCCGCTATAAAAATTACTACAGGGAATACGGCGCAGACAATGATTGACTGGCATACCCACATACTGCCATATATGGATGACGGAAGTAAAAACGCAGAGGAATCCATCGAAATGCTTCGTATTTGCCGGGATGAAGGAGTGAGAGCCGTGGTTCTTTCTTCCCATTATTATCCTCACAGGGAAGATCCTGTGAGCTTTTTTAATAGACGAAACAAAGCTTTGGAAAAACTGAAAACCCGAATGGAAACCGCCATGCAGGGAGAAAAGGAAAAGGAGAACAAAAATCTGTGGCCATTGCTTATTCCCGCCGCGGAAGTATACTATTTCAACGATTTGGCTAAAATTGATGATGAACTGTTGTCAATGTTGTCCGTGGGAGAGAGCAGCCATATCATTATAGAGATGCCAGGGGCGAATATTGAAGAAGAAGCTTATTCCACTTTGGAGGAACTGATTTATGGCAGGGGAAAAATCCCGGTACTGGCTCATGTCGACAGGTATTTCCATCATATAAAAGACTACAGACCGATTGCCGAATTAGTGGGAGAGGGCATGAAAGTCCAACTGAATACAGAGTCATTGAATTATTATTTCAGCAGAAGAAAAGCAATCAGGCTCATAAACGACGGTCTTGTTCACATGATTACATCAGACTGTCATGATTTGAAAACCCGGCCTCCCGGGCTTAAAACGGCTGCGGGTGCGCTGAAAGGCCATCTGGATGATAAGATAATTCAGGAGCTGTTGAATTATCGCATAGACGAGTTTATTGTCTGAACATGTACCTGTCTTTCCTGCGTTTTTTTCTCAAATAAGACAAAACAGCAATCAGGGCAATTATCAACAGGATAAGCCCATACACTGTGAGACTTATTCGGTTTGGATGTTTAAGCAGGGAAACCGGATCTTTGTCTTTGACAATAATTTTATTTCCATGTGTTTCCGAATAGTAGTTCGGAACCTGCGGGACACCTTTTTTTTGTCTGAATGATTCCATATATCTGGCAATCGCAACCCATTCTTTGAGCTCACCGTCCTGATCATAGATGATATGTTGTTCAAAATCTTCAATGGGCACACCGTTTTTATCTTTGGGTACTATTTGTAAAAGGCCAAAGGATTTGCTGCCTACGACAGAAAGCATCTGCGCCGAATAAAGCCCGGCTGCGACTCTGTAAAGTTTATGGTCATCTATTTCTGATTCTTCGCCTTCTCTGTTAACAAATTTTACATCTGTAACTTTGTTGAAAATCAGGCGGTATGGGTTGAGGGTGTAGCGCAAGCCCGCAACATAGAGCTGGGCTGCAGGCATCAGCGGAGATACAGACGCATCCACTTCTGCTATAGTTTTGATTTCTTTACCGGTTAAATAAACTGTCAGCAGCGGGTAACCCGGCACCCTGTCCGGGCCTATGCCCAGTGAGCTTACATTGAAAATATCTGATACAGATACTTTTCCTTCAATAAAAGAACCTCTTATGGTGCCGTTAGGGGAAATAGCTATCGTCACAGGTTCATAATCTGCCCCTTCAGCCTGCTCTATGGCAAAGATATAGGCATCGCCGATAAGGTTGCCTATGGTTTCTTCCTGAAGGCCGCTGCCCAGCTGGGAAAAGTCAGTCAAGTCAAAGGGGGCGTAAGCTATCGTCTGGTCAAAATCCCAGCCGAACCTAGACAGGTATTCCTCGTTGACAAGTTCCTTATAACCTTCTATGAGTTCGCTGATTTCGGGGTCAGGTTCAAGGCTGTCATCTATAGGTCTGAGTTTGTAATCGCCGAGTTTCCATTGCAGGCTGCCGTCATCGGCTTTTTCCGGCAGCAATTTAATGATACCAAGGTTTTCCCCGTAGTTGCCGCAAGATCCGATGATTGTATTTCCGACAATGATCGGATCGGGCAGCCTTGAGTGGGTATGTCCGCTTATTATCACATCAATTTCCGGTACTTTTTTTGCCAGGATTTCATCCTCGGATTTGGATTTCTTCACATCGGTTCCCGAATGAGACAGGCAGACAATCAGGTCAACTTGCTCCTTGTCTTTAAGTATGCTGACGATTTCTTTTGAGCGCGTTACAATATCCTCAAAGCCCACAACAGACATGGGAGCATTGGAATCGGCATCTTTCCCCAGGAGCCCAAACACACCAATGCGATAGCCTTTTCTGACAAAAACACCGTAATCCTTTACTCCATACGCGTTCATTGCCATATTCAGGTTTCTGAGCTCCGGAATTATGACACCCTTATCATCTTTATGAAAAATCATATTTGCCGCAAAAATTTCCGGAAGGGGATCCATGCTTTCCTTAGCTGCCATCAGGGAATCCGCCAGCCCGTCGGGCCTGAAATCGAACTCATGATTGCCTAAAGTTGTAGCATCGTAACCCATCTTTCCCATTATTCTGAGCTGTGGGGAACTGGTTGCGAATATGGTCTGAAACAGGCTGCCCATGGAAAAATCGCCGCCGTCAAGCAGCAAGAGCTCCGGGTCCTTTTCCCTCTCTTCCACTATGGCAGTATATAACCTTGCATAGCCGCCCAAACTGGTTGTAGTATCAGAAATTACAGCTTCCGGATAAAAATGGTCATGCATATCGTGTGTAAACAGGATAGTCAAAGCTCCGCTCCCACCCGCAACAGGCAGGGAATCTCCGAATGCTGATGGCCGGGCTAGCCCGGTAAATATTACGATAAATATTATAATATATGTCAGTAATCTGGATTTTCTTTTCATTCTTCGGCTCCGTTTGCAAACTGTATTTGGAGAAATCAGATCTGGTTTGTTTAATACTACAGGAAAATGATAAAAAATGCAATTCAGCAGTGTTAAGCGCACATTAACGGGTATCTACAAAAAATGGAAAGTAATTTACCGGCAAGAGTAATAGAATTGTACGGAGACAGGTGGGAGTTTTTTTCTGAACTCCTGTTCCAGCATCTTCTGATTACTGTGATATCCGTAAGTATAGTAACCGTTGTGGGGCTGACTGCAGGTATATTTATGACCAGGAGCCGCTTACTGGCTTCACTTTTGTTGCGGGTAACCAGTTTTTTATATACTATTCCGTCCATCGCCCTCTTTGGGGTACTGGTATCTGTTACGGGCATAGGAATGAAGAGTGCGATTATTGCCATTGTTTTGTATGGGCTGCTTCCTATGATAAGGAGTACATATACCGGTCTTCTGGAAGTTGACAGGGAAATAGTTGAATCCGCCGTAGGTATGGGAAGCACATCAAGGCAACTTCTTTTCAGAATAAAACTGCCTCTTGCCCTGCCTGTGATTTTCAGCGGTTTTCGCACCATGGTTGTCATGGTCATATCTTTGGGAGGTATCGCCTCATTTATAGGCGCAGGAGGTCTGGGAAGGGCCATATGGCGTGGAATTTCAACAAACTATCCGGAGATGACCATAGCCGGCAGTCTTATGATAGCTGTTCTTGCAATAGGAACAGATTTAATTTTTGAGTCATTGGAAAAACATTTGAGAAAGCGTTATCTGGGAACAAAGGAGAATGAAAATGTTTAAAAATAAAAGGAAATTGCTTATTTTGACCGGGATGCTGATAATGGTGCTGATTTTTGGGGCAGCATGTGGCAAAAGTGATGATAAAATTGTGATTGCCAGCAAACCTGTTACCGAACAGTTTATCCTGGCGGAAATGCTAACCATATTAATCGAGAAAGAAACCGGTTTAGAAGTAGAACAACAGCTGGGAATCGGGGGTGGCACCTCCAATATTCATCCCGCACTTATCAAAGGGGATATAGATATGTATCCGGAATATACGGGAACCGGCTGGCTTTTTGTTCTGAAGGAATCCCTGATCAGGAACCCGGAGGAGCTTTATCAGTCCGTAAAAACGGCTTATGATGAAGAATTTGATGTTCACTGGTCGGGACTTTACGGCTTCAACAATACATATGGCATTGCAGTTACAAAAGAAGCCGCCGAAAAGTATGATTTAAAGACCATAAGTGACTTGGGCAGAGCATCTTCTGAACTTGTCTTTGCAGCCAATCCGGACTTTCTCGAAAGAGAAGACGGCTTTGTGGGTCTGGTTGAAGAATATGGTCTGGACTTTAAGGACATAAAAGAAATTGACATCGGCCTAAGGTACGAAGCTATTAACAGCGGGGAGGTTGACGTTATTACTGTATTCTCTACCGATGCCAGATTGCTTGAACAGGATGCGGTGATACTGGAAGATGACAAGCTCTTCTTTGCATCATATTATGCAGCTACACTGATCAGAAACGATACCCTTAAGAAGCACCCGGAACTTGAAGCAGTACTGGAAAAGCTTACCGGCAACATCAGCAATGAAGAGATGATAGCCATGAATTACAGGGTGGAGATAGAAAAAGCCGACCCCAGGGATGTGGCAAATGATTTTCTCAGGGAGAAGGGCCTGCTTAAATGATAGTCGAATTTCAAAAAGTATCAAAAGCATATAACCCCGGCGAATCAGTCATCAAAGACCTGGACTTCCAGGTGGAAGAAGAAGAATTTGTTGTACTGCTGGGAGAATCCGGCTGTGGCAAAACCACAATTCTAAAAATGATTAATGGTATGGTGCCCTTTGATACAGGATATATCAAGGTGAAAGGCAAATTTCTCAGCCAGTGGGATATAGTCCAGCTCAGAAGGGAAATAGGCTATGTTATTCAGCATATAGGACTTTTCCCCCATATGAAAATTTGTGAAAATATCAGCTATGTGCTGAGCCTGCAGGGGGTGGGCAAAGAAGAGAGGCGTAAAAGGGCAAAAGAGCTGATTACGCTAGTGGGTCTGCCCGAAAGTTACCTTGATCGCTATCCCGCCCAGCTTTCGGGAGGACAGAAACAAAGGGTGGGTGTGGCGAGAGCTTTGGCTGCAAACCCCGATGTAATCCTCATGGACGAACCCTTCGGTGCAGTGGATGAGCGGACCAGGAGCCAGCTTCAGGATGAATTGCTGGCCATACACAGGGAACTGAAGAAAACAATAATTTTCGTAACTCACGATATACACGAAGCAATTAAACTGGGGACGAGGATTGTGCTTCTGAATGAAGGAAAAATAATTCAGGAGGGTACCAGAGAGGATTTAGTTTTAAATCCCAAAGGCGAATATGTCAGATCTTTCTTTGGAACAAAAGGTTACTCTGCCTTGCTTACGGAAAAAGAAATTATGGAAGCTTTTGCAAAAAGCATTTGACACAAGAAGGATGTTGTGTTACCTTCTTAGAGTACAGTAAGCAGAAGTTATCCGCTTCTCACCCCGCGCCTTGCGGCAGCGGTGGTTAATAGGAAAGATTACCGGAAAACGGTGCGATTTTTAGCGGATACTTCTTGAGTATCCGCTTTATTTAATTGGGAGGTGCTAATTATCAACAGAGGAAATCAGATCAACGAAGAGATTCGGGACAGGGAAGTACGTCTCATTGATAGCGATGGATCTCAGTTAGGAATCATGGGTATCGAGGAAGCTTTAAAGCTTTCTGTTGAGAAAGGTCTGGATCTGGTCAACATTGCGCCGAAAGCCGAACCGCCGGTGTGCAAGATAATGGATTACGGCAAATATCGATATGACCTTCAGAAGAAGGAAAAAGACGCGCGCAAGAAGCAGAAAATTATCGAGCTCAAGGAGATACGCCTTTCCACTTTCATTGAGGAGCATGACTTGAAAGTCAAGGCAAATCATGCAAACAAGTTTCTCGGTGACGGCGACAAGGTCAAGGTCAGTCTGCGTTTTCGCGGCAGGGAAAGGGACCATGTGGATGTGGGCCGAAAGGTGATGGACAGATTTGCGGAACTGATAGAGGAAGCAGGAACGGTGGAAAAAGCTCCTCTTCTGGAAGGAAGAAGCCTGATAATGATTTTAGCACCCAGAACTAATAAATAGAAAACCACGAGTAGCAGGAGGTTATAGAAATGCCAAAAATGAAATCCCACAGGGGAGCCAGCAAGAGATTTAAAATTACCGGCACAGGTAAGGTTAAGAGACATAAGGCCTATAAGAGCCATATTCTTACCAAAAAGACAGCAAAGAGAAAAAGAGGACTCAGGCAGGCCACATTGCTGACAAGTGCAGATGAAAAGAGAATGAAGAATGTACTCAACGTATAACTTAGGAGGTAAGAGAAATGGCAAGAGTTAAAAGAGGAATCAATTCCAGAAAGAGACATAGAAAGATATTGAAACAGGCCAGAGGTTTTTACGGCTTTAAAAGTAAGAACTTCAGAATGGCAAACCAGGCCGTGATGCGTTCTCTGAGGTCCGCTTACATCGGCAGGAAGCACAGAAAAAGAGATTTCAGAAAGCTCTGGATCACAAGAATCAATGCGGGGGCCAGAATGAACGGCCTTTCCTATAGCAGATTGATGAACGGGCTCAAGCTGTCCGGTATCGATATAAACAGGAAAATGCTCTCAGAGATGGCAATCCATGATCCGGCCGGCTTTGCAAAACTGGCGGAAAAAGCTAAAAAAGCCGTGGAAAAAGCCGCGGAATAGTCAGAAGATCCTTAATCGGCTTTGAAATTAAGAACCCCTTTTTTTGGGAAAAAGCTCACGAAGAAGGGGTTTTTTAAATGCAATATTTTGTTTGAGAAGACTTTCCCATGGTATAAATAAGTTAGGCTATTTTTGCTGAAAATATTGTTGTTTGAATAAATGAAAGGAGCAGACTAAATGTGTAATTTGAAGTTTTTGTTCTGCGAGCATTGCGGAAACATTGTGGATTTAGTTAATGAAGGCGCCGGCACAATGATGTGCTGTGGCGATGAAATGAAAGAAATGGTGGCAAACACCCAGGATGCTTCACTGGAGAAGCACGTTCCGGTTGTTGAGGTAAATGGAAACACGGTTACGGTAACTGTCGGAAGTGTATTGCATCCCATGCTGCCCGAACACCACATCGCCTGGATTGTAATGGAGACCAATCAGGGTGTTCACAGAAAATGTCTGCCTGTCGACGGTGAACCGGTTGCAAAATTTGCCCTCAGCGAAGGCGAGGAATTTGTTGCAGCATATGAGTTCTGCAATCTTCATGGCCTGTGGAAAAAAGAAGCATAGTCAGATAGTATTAAGTTAGATTTTTTATAAATGAAAGGGGAAAAAAGAATGGAAAAATATGTATGTGGACCTTGTGGTTATGTTTATGATCCCGAAGTTGGCGATCCCGATAACGGTGTAGAGCCGGGAACAGCATTTGCAGACCTTCCCGAAGATTGGGTCTGCCCTGTTTGTGGTGCTCCTCAGGATATGTTTTCACCTGAAGAATAGTCCGGTTTTACCGTTACAGGAGGGTATTTATGAGTATGTTTTGCTACCAGTGCCAGGAGACCGCCAAAGGCAAAGGGTGTGAAATCAGAGGGGTGTGCGGAAAAACCGATGAGGTGGTCAATCTTCAGGATGTTCTGGTTTATTCGCTGAAAGGCTTGTCAAGAGTGGTTATCAGGGGCAGGGCAGATGTTGCTTCCCTACATGAGGAGAACCATGAGCTGCTCAGAGGTCTTTTCATGACCATCACCAATGCCAACTTCGACGGCGACGCAATAGCCAGAGAAACCATGAAAATTTTAGCTCTGAGGGATGCATTAAAAGTGAAATTGGGCTATGCAGATCCCCATGACAGTGTTAATTTTTCAGTGACAAACAAGGAGGAAATGCTGGTTAAGGCTCCTGAAGCAGGTGTTCTGGCTACTGAAAATGAGGATGTTCGTTCATTAAGGGAATTAGTTATTTATGGCCTGAAAGGTATGGCCGCTTATGCGGAGCACGCCCTGAATATCGGAGACGAGAGTGTGGCCATATATGAATTTATGTATAAGGCTCTTGATGCTACTTTGGATGATACCCTTTCCATAGATGATTTAGTGGCTCTTGTGCTGGAAACCGGAAAATTCGGAGTAGAAGCCATGGCCCTGCTGGATGGAGCAAACACTGGGAAATACGGACATCCGGAGATGACGGAAGTTAATATCGGAGTCAGAAGCAACCCGGCTATTCTGGTCTCTGGCCACGACCTTGTGGACTTGGAACAGCTTCTGGAGCAGACCAGAGGCACCGGCGTGGATGTTTACACCCATGGTGAAATGTTGCCTGCCAATTCCTATCCTTTCTTCAAGAAATACGATAACCTGGTTGGCAATTACGGAAACTCCTGGTGGATGCAGGTGGATGAATTTGGGCCATTTAACGGGCCAATCCTTTTTACCACCAACTGCATAGTTCCTCCCAGAAAAGATGAAATCAGGGATCGGATATTCACCACGGGTTCTGCAGGTTTCCCGGGCTGCGTGCACATTGAAGCAGATGAAAATGGAAAGAAGGATTTTTCACCTGTCATCGAAATGGCAAAGAAGCTGCCGCCGCCGCAGGAGATTGAAAGCGGGACTGTAATGGGTGGCTTTGCACATAATCAGGTGTTAGCCCTGGCGGACAAGGTTGTGGATGCCGTTAAATCCGGTGCAATCAAAAAGTTTTTTGTTATGGGTGGCTGCGATGGAAGGATGAAATCCAGAGAATATTATACAGAGTTTGCCAAAGCACTCCCTGAAGATACTGTGATACTGACTGCCGGGTGCGCTAAATACCGCTACAATAAACTGGGCCTTGGTGACATCGGTGGAATCCCCAGGGTTCTTGATGCAGGTCAGTGCAACGACTCATATTCATTGGCGGTAATAGCGCTGAAGCTCAAGGAGGTTTTCGGGCTTGATGATATCAATAAGCTTCCCATAGCATTCAATATTGCATGGTATGAGCAGAAGGCTGTTATAGTTTTGCTGGGCCTGTTATATCTGGGAGTAAAAAATATTCATCTTGGTCCCACGCTGCCGGCATTCCTGTCGCCCAATGTTGCTAAAGTGCTTGTGGAGAAATTCGGAATTGCAGGCATAGGAACAGTTGAAGACGATATTAGGTCATTCATTGAAAACTGACAGGCTGAAAATGCCAAAAATCAATTACAGTAAAAATGATGTGAAAACCCGGCATGAATGCCGGGTTTTATTTGAGAGTTAAAGTTTATTGCTGGCACCCAGCACATTTCTGATCTTGTGCTGAACCATGGATTTGATGGCATCTCTTGCCGGTCCCAGATATTTTCTCGGGTCAAAGTCCTCGGGATGCTCCACGAAGTGGCGTCTGATTTCTGCCGTCATTGCCAGCCGCAGGTCTGTGTCAATGTTTACCTTGCATACACCGTATTTGGCTGCGGTACGTATCATATCTTCGGGGACTCCCTGAGCCCCGGGGATATTGCCGCCGTACTTATTGCACAGCTCGACAAATTCGGGAAGTACCGTAGAAGCCCCGTGCAATACCAGGGGTGTATCAGGAATGAGTTTGGAAATCTGCTGCAGCCTTTCAAAATCCAGATAAGGTTCTCCTTTGAATTTATAAGCTCCATGGCTGGTTCCTATGGCTATGGCCAGTGAGTCAACGCCTGTTCTTTCAACAAATTCTGCAGCTTCTTCAGGATCGGTAAAAGAAGCAGATCTGGCATCCACATTGATGTTGTCCTCTATGCCTGCCAGCCTCCCCAGCTCTGCCTCTACAACAACACCGTGTGCATGGGCATATTCTACAACCTGTTTTGTAAGGGCTAAATTTTCCTCAAAAGGATGCTTTGAGCCGTCTATCATGACGGAAGTAAAGCCGTCATCCACGCATTTTTTGCAGATGTCGAAATCTTCCCCGTGATCAAGATGAAGGCAGATATCAAGACCCGAATCAATTATGGCAGCCTCAACCAGTTTAAGCAGATATGCGGGTTTGGCATATTTTCTTGCACCGGCGGACACCTGCAGAATCAGGGGAGCATTCTCTTCTTTTGCCGCGTCGACAATACCCTGAATAATTTCCATGTTGTTCACGTTAAAAGCACCGACTGCATAATCACTTTTCAGCGCTTTGTCAAACATGTCTTTAGATGTTACTAATCCCATATGAGCACCTCTTTTCTAAATGTTTTACCTGGTTATTATTTTTACAATCTCCTCAGGGCTTGCATTTGCCGGTATTTTAAAATTTCCCGCCTGCAGCCTGGTGTCTGCGCCTGCAGCTCTGACTGCATCATAGAATTCTTCCCGTGACTTAATCAAACCCGCATTAATCAGGAGTTTTGCAATGTCACTGCCTGTTGAGCCTGACTTTATGTAAATCGAAACCAAACCCTCTCCTTCAGCCGGATTTTCAGGTTTCGGCAGCTCAGGTTTTGGCTGGTCATTTTCCTCGTGGTTCTGTCCGGCCTGTTCGGCATCATCCTGGCCCGGGGATTCTTTTTCAGGGGAATTTTCCTCTCCGATTAGTTCGCCTTCAGTTTCGTTTCCCTCCTGATTGCCGTCTGTTTCATCGTCATTCCCATCGCTATGGGAGCCTCCCATGCTGATTTCTTCAGACAGCGGCGGCTTATTTTCTGTATTTGAGGAATCTGTAACCGTTCCTGAAGAGGAGGGGTAGGCCATAATAACATCAACCCTGAGGACGATGATGAAGGTGGCAAGAGCTACGATCATCAGGGCCACAAGCAAATCATTTTTGTCATAGATAAAATCTTTAATCCTGTTCATATTATTAATATAACACTTTAAAAAAAAGTGTTCAATAGTTTTGCTAAGGCCTTTTGGATAGTGTATAATATTTAAGTGGTAAATTTAGAAATCGGAGAAAACGAAGGGGGTCAGAGGCTCGACAGATTCTTACGCAAATATTTAAGAAATGCACCTCTGGGCCTTATATACAAGCTGATAAGAACAAAAGTCAGAGTGAATGGGCAGAGGCCTGTCCAAAATCTGGTTCTGAATTCAGGTGATTTGGTTTCCATAGATATTTCAGAAGAGGAAGCGGCCGAATTTTTAGACAAAAAACCGCCTGTTTCAACGGTGACTTTTAGAAATGCGTTTGGTTCGGACAAAGACCGGCTTCCTCTGAATGTGGTTTATGAAGATGGAAATATTCTGGTGGCAGATAAACCGGCTGGGCTGCTGACTCATGAAACCAGAGACGAGAAGTATAACACCCTATCCGGTCGGGTGCTGGAATATCTGATTGAAAAGGGCGATTACAATCCCGAAAAAGAGAAGATATTCAAACCCTCGCCGGCAAACCGGCTGGACAGAAATACTTCGGGTCTTGTATGTTTTGGCAAAAACGCTGAAGCATCAAGGGCGCTGGCAACGATGTTCAGAGAAAGAGACAGTCTTGGCAGGTACTATTTGGCACTTGTTTACGGTCGGTTGAGCGGTTCAAAATTGCTGAAGGGCACTACTGAAAAAGCAGGGAAGCATCAATATATGGAAACCGAGGTCAAAGCCCAGAAATCCTTTGAGGCTGCAGAAGGGGTACCCTGTACCTTGGTAGAGGCCCGATTGATAACAGGCAGGACTCACCAGATTAGAAAACAGCTGGCGGCTGAAGGTCACCCGATAGTGGGGGATAGGAGGTACGGCAGCAGTTACAGCGGCTTAACCTTAAAAACCGGACAACATAAATTATATCTTCATAGTTGGAAGTTGGCTTTTAATCATTGCCCCCGGGAGCTGGAAAACCTTGAAGGGCAGGAAATTGTGAGCGCTCCTCCTTTTGGATATTGAACAGGAGACAGAAATGAAACTTTGGATCAGAGACATTGCAATAGCTTTACTGGTGGGGCTGCTTATCACTCAGCTCATCAAGCCGACTATAGTGCGCGAGCATTCCATGGAACCTACTTTGAATGAGTATGATTACATTATTCTGAACAGGCAGGCCTATAGGTTTAAAGAACCGGACAGGGGGGACATTATCGTCTTCCATACTGACCTGGTTCAGTCCAACGGTCGTGAAAAACTCCTGATAAAGAGAATTGTAGGATTGCCGGGCGAAAGCATTTCCATTTCGGACGGCAAAGTTTATATCAACGGAGAGGAGCTACATGAAGAATATACCAAGGAAGGATATACGAAAACGGAAATGGATGAAGTTCTGGTGCCCGACGACAGCCTTTTTGTAATGGGGGACAACCGGCAGAACAGCGCAGACAGCAGGGATCCTGCCGTTGGCTTTGTTACCATAAAGAGTATTTTAGGCAAAGCTACAGTCAGGCTTTACCCATTTAATAAAATAGGCACAGTGAAATAGGTTGTTCAGGGTATCAAATGAGACAGAAAAAAATAATTGCAACTAATAAAAAAGCAAGACATGACTACTTCATCGAGGAAACCTATGAAGCCGGTATTGTATTGACCGGCACTGAAATTAAGTCGATTCGTCAGGGAAGAATTAATCTGAAGGAGAGTTTTGCCAAAATTGAAAGGGGCGAGCTCTACGTTTACGGTATGCATATCAGCCCCTACGAGCAGGGCAACAGATTCAATGTGGATCCGGTACGGCCCAGAAAGCTGTTAATGCACAGGAGAGAAATCCGCCGCCTGATAGGCTATACTACACAAAAAGGTCTTGCGCTGATTCCTTTGTCAGTATATATAAACGAAGCAGGAAAAGCCAAGATGGAGCTGGCTGTGGCCCGGGGCAAAAAGTTATATGACAAGCGGGAAGATATAGCCAGGCGGGATTCAGAACGCCGGATGCAGCAGGAAATGAAGAAAAAATTATGATATATGACAGGGGGACAGGCCTTTTGTCATATTT
>JBPOJA010000028.1:0-36542 GCA_052034085.1 Bacillota bacterium
ACTATTTAGTTTCCAAGGTGCTTGCCGTCTCTTCTTGAGTGGCTTAATTAGTATATACCTTTCAGCCTCCCTTGTCAAACACTTTCTTTTGACTCCCTCTGCGACAGCTCCATCAGAATAGCACCACACTTTTTCCTTGTCAATACCCTTTTTTTATCTTTTTGCGATTGTTTCCTATTCTCTTGACGATATAATTGTGCGGGAGTATAATTTACGCAGTGTCTATCACACGTTATTATTTTTTTATTTCATATTTATAAAGGAGGAAACAAATGGGTAAAAAAATTCCGATGTGGCAGGTCCTGCTTGTCATGGTGATTATGCTAGTTCTTTTATTCTTCGAAATCATGCAAGGCAGCGGAGATGCTCACATAGCTTTAGTTTTGGCAGCTGTAATTGCGGCTATTATCGCTGTGCTGAACGGCTGGAAATGGTCTTACATTGAAAAAGGTATTTTAGCAGCTATCGACCGTTCAATGCAGGCCTGCCTGATTCTTATGGTTGTCGGTATGATGATAGGTGCCTGGATTTCAGGCGGCGTTGTACCGGCTATGATTTACTACGGACTTATGATTTTAAAACCTTCTATTTTCCTTGTTGCAGGCTGTCTGCTCTGCTGCATAGTATCCCTGGCAACGGGAAGCTCCTGGACCACAGCCGGCACCATAGGTGTTGCCTTAATCGGCGTAGGCATGGGCCTCGGCATCAATCCGGCCATGACTGCCGGTGCCATCGTATCGGGTGCATATTTCGGAGACAAAATGTCACCTCTCTCCGATACAACGAACCTAGCTCCCGCTATTGCAGGTTCCAATTTATTTGAACATATCAGACACATGGTCTACACAGTTACACCTTCCCTGCTCCTGGCGCTTATCCTGTATGGTATTCTGGGAGCCGGTCACGGAAAAGGCGAAGTGGATTTAAGTGTTGTCGCAATGATTATGGATGGAATCCAGGAAGAATTTTTCATTTCGCCAATACTTTTGCTTCCGCCCGTTTGTGTTATCTTAATGGTTGCATTTAAAATGCCCGCTCTTCCCGGACTGATTGGAGGAACAGCATTGGGTGTCGTATTTATGGCAGTTCAAGGTGTATCACCTGTTGACTGGGGCACAGTGCTCAACTACGGTTATGAATCTGCCAGCGAAATTGAGGAAGTTGCGGATCTTCTGACCAGAGGCGGCATGCAGGATATGATGTGGACTATTTCCCTTATCATGTGCGCCATGACCTTCGGAGGCGTAATGGACTCCACCGAGCAGCTGAGATCTCTGGCAGAGGCTCTGTTGAAAGTTGCCAAGGGTGTCGGTTCACTGGTTACCATCACGGTATTTTCCTGCATCTTTGTCAATATCGTTGCCTGTGACCAGTATCTGGCCATCATTCTTCCCGGAAGAATGTACAAAGAAGCTTTTGAAGACAGAAGATTGAAAGCAAAGAACCTTTCCCGCTGCCTGGAAGATGCCGGAACTATGACATCAAGTTTAGTTCCATGGAACACCTGCGGGGCTACTATGTCCAAGTTCCTCATGGTTCCCACCTTCACCTATCTACCTTATGCATTTCTCAACCTGTTTAATCCGCTGATTTCGATTATTTACGGGTTTACAGGATTCACGATGCATAAGATGACGGAAGAAGAATACCAGGCCATTCTTGAACAGAGAGAACTTGACAAACAACTGGCCCTTAAAGCCCTGGAAGCTTAGATAAGCTCAGCTTTATAGAATTCAAACAGGGGGCGCCCAGGCGCTCCCTTAAGTTTTTTATTTACCCAACCCTGACCATCCGGATTAAAATATTTTCAGATATCTATCAGAGCTGACCAGATAAAGATAAGCCTCTTTGACCTTTAGTTTTCCAACTTTTTCTAGTGCTTCTTTATATAATTCCAGCTGCATCCCATAGGTTTCACGCAAGCTTGTCTCTCTTTCAGGGCTTCCGTCATCGTAGTCAGTTTTATAATCCACCAGCACATATTCATTGCCTTCTTTAAAATAGGCATCTATGATTCCCTGCACCATAACCTTTTCACCATCTATCTCTTTGACAAGGTTAAAGGGTGACTCTCTGTAAATTTCACCGGATTTCTGCATCCTTTTAAACAGAGCCGATTCAGTGAATTTCATGATTTTTGCTGCGGAAATTAAATCAGCATGCTCTTTACTTATGATGTTGTCAGTCACCAGACTGTCTAAATAGCCCTTAACATCATCTGCCGAAACTAATAATTTATCCAGAGGCAAATGTTCGAGCACTGTATGATAAGCCTTTCCTCTGTTGGTTGCCTTTGAATCTGCGCTGACGCCCACGTGTCTTCTTGTTTTGAGTCCTCTTTTGTTCAATTCTGACACGCTGTATTTGCCTTTATTTTTTGTCGCCTCCATAAAAGGATAGGACCATTCAAATCTGTTTTTTACCAGGGCCGCCATCTCAGGGTTTTCAGTAAATTCAGTCTGCACTTCCTTTGATTTGTCTGATTCATCTACCACTAAATCTCTGCTCTTGTGAATTACTATATCCTTAATGCTTTTTGCATTCGCTTCATTAGTGACTCCCAAAGCTGACAAAATCATTTCAAGATAGCTTTTGCTTTCCCCGATGCCGCTTCTGCCGGTAAGCAGAGCCTTTTCCAACAGCCGGTCGGGGTTTTTATCATTTCCCACCAATATGAGTTTGTCCTGGGCCCTGGTCATTGCCACATAAAGGATTCTTATTTCCTCTGCCAAAGCCTCTCTCCTGATTCTGCTGTCAATCAGTTTCTGCAAAATCGTCTTTCTATAATAGGCAAGCGATTCATCCACATATCTAAGACCAAGTCCCAGATCCTTGTGGAGGCTGATGCGTTGACCTCCTTCACGATATAGCTGCTTTCCCAGGCCCGCAAGGATAACAAAGGGGAATTCCAATCCCTTGCTTTTGTGGACAGTCATAATTCCGACCACATTATCTCCTTCCCCGAGAAGATTGACAGGAGCTGTGGCAATTTTTCTTTCCCTGACTGCTTCGATATAATTTGTAAAACCGAAGAGACCTTTTCCCTGACTGCTTTCATAAGCCAGGGCCTTATCGGCAAGAGCCCGCAAATTGGCCTGGCGTTGTTTACCTCCCGGTAAAGCACCAACATAATAATAGAAGTCCGTTTCCATCATCAGGGTCCAGACAAAATCCTTCAGTGCCGAGTATTTTCTTTGCCTGTTCCATCGAGCAATTTTGTTCAGTATTTGAACGCACTTCATTTTGAGCTCTTCAGAGCCGCCTGCCTCCGCATAATCAAAAAAAGCTTCGGCAAATGAGGTTGCCGGGCTGCTTCCTCTTATGTCTGCCATCTCCTCAATGCTCAGATCGAAAATTGCGGATCGCAACACACTCAAAAGCGGAAGATCCTGCCTTTTGTTGTCTATCACCTTTAAGAGATTCAAAAATACCGATACTTCCAGAGAGTCAAAGTAACCATCCCCCGTGTCAACAAAAGCAGGTATGCCATGAAGTTCAAGCGCCTCTTTGTATTTGTCCGCACTCCCTGCAGCGCTTCTTAGAAGTATCACCATATCTTTGTAGTCCAGTTTTTTTTCTTCTCCCGCTTTGACATCAAAATATGGCAAGCCTCTATTTCTTTTAATTAATGAGGCAACCAGCATGGCTTCAGATTCCACCCGGCTCAAATCATCATCGCTATCTTTTTCATAGTCAACAAGATGAAATTCAAGATCATGTTCCAGCGGGCCCTCATACGGTACTCCCTTGTATAAAGCTGCGGCATCATCGTAATCCATGCCTGCCGTATCTTCATTCATCAAAAATCCGAAAAGCTGGTTGACACCGTCAATAATGGGAGCTTTGCTACGAAAATTTTTATTCAGGTCAAGTTTGATTCCGTCAGGATCCGCATTTTCTTTCAGTTTTTGGTATTTTTTTATGAATATTTCAGGCTCCGCCAACCTGAATTTATATATGCTCTGTTTAACATCACCTACCATAAAAAGATTGTCGGGTTTTTGTATTTTACGTATTAGAGCCTCCTGCACCAGATTACTGTCCTGATACTCATCCACAAAAATGAATTTAAATTTCTCCCTGTATTCTCCTGCAGCTTCTTCATGTGACAAAATTTCCAATGCGAAATGCTCGATGTCTGAAAAATCCAGCAGAGCTTTCTCCCTTTTCTTGCCACTGTAGATGCTATGAAAATCTATAACCAATGCCCTCAGTATTTCAGCAACTTTTTTAGTGGCCGCTATTTCTTCCGCATAAAATTCCAAAGATCCATAGACAGATGTTTTTTTGAGATTTTTAAAAGCTGCCTTTGCCCTGTCCCGAAGAAAAGCAACACTTTCTTTTATGGGCTCATACAATTCTTTTTCGTCCCCCGATGCCGAGAACTTTTCAAAGGCAAAAGTCTCCATAAGCTGTCTTCCCGCCTCATAGCTCTCAGCGAATGTTTTCTGTATCCGGATTATACCCGACAGATCTCTTTCTGCCTTCAGCTGCAGCCCTGTCAGCCCACGGCTTCTCAGCATGTCATGCACTCTGGTCAGATTATCGGCAATTCCGACCAGGCTTCTTTCAATATAAGCAATCAGTTCATCATAGACTGGCGATTCTTGGAATCCTGCTTCCTTAAACTGAAGTTCCTCCACCTTTTGCTCAAGCCAGGCAAAGGGTTCAGCCATGCTCAGGATAAAATTGTATACTGTGCCGATCATCTGTTTGACGCTGTCTTCACTTCTGCTCGTTCCGTACATTTTGAGAAAATATAAAAAATCGGGATCGTCATTTTCGAAATGCTTTTCAAACAGTTGATCCATTGCCTCATTTTGCAGAAGTATCCTTCGCTCGTCATCGCAAACAGAAAAACCTGGCTCCAGATCTATAAGATGAAAATACCGCCCGATAATATCCAGAGCAAAGGCATGAAAAGTCCCGATGTGGGAATTCTGAATAAGCTCAATCTGCTCTGGCAATGCATTAACAATTTTTTCTTTCATTTCCGATGCTGCGGCATTTGTAAATGTGAGAACAAGAATTTCATCCAGGCTGATTTTTTCTTCAAGCAGTATTTGTTTAATGCGTTCGACCAGTACCGCCGTCTTGCCTGAGCCGGCGGCTGCCGAAACCAATATGCTTTTATCCCGGATTTGGATTGCTTCGTTTTGCTCTGTTGTCCAGTTCATGGCTGTCTCTTTCTTGGGATTTTTCTTTTCATTATAGCAGATTTTTGTTATACTTTATTGCATGTTTAATGGTAAGGAGAAAATCATAATGAACAATATGCTGCTGATACTGGACGGTTTCGGAATCAATGATAATCAGGCCTGTGTAAATGCCATAAAAATGGCTGAAAAACCCAATCTGGACAGGCTTTTTGCCCAATACCCCAATACCATCATCAATGCATCGGGCCTGTCAGTGGGTCTGCCTGAAGGGCAGATGGGGAATTCCGAAGTGGGCCATTTGAACATCGGTTCAGGAAGGATTGTGTATCAGGATCTGACCCGAATAACAAAATCTATTGAAGATGGCGATTTCTTTGAAAATCCTGTGTTGCTTGCAGCCGTAAACCATGCAAAAGAGCACAATTCCACCCTGCATCTTATGGGACTGTTATCAGACGGGGGTGTTCACAGTCACATCAGCCACTTGTTTGCACTGATTGAGCTGGCCAAAATGAAAGGGCTTAAAAAAGTATATGTGCATGCATTCCTGGACGGGAGGGACGTACCTCCGGACAATGCGGAAGAATACATAACAGAACTTGAAAACTTCATGAATCAGGAAGGGCTGGGCAAAATCGTAAGTATATCCGGCAGATATTATTCCATGGACAGAGACCGCCGTTACGAGAGAACGCAGATGGCCTATGATGCCATTACCTGCGGCAAGGCTCCGAAAATTTCCACGGCAAGTGAAGCTATGAAAAGATCCTACGCAGAGGGAATTACCGATGAATTTGTTAAGCCTGTGCTGATTGAAAACAACCCGGACGTGGATGCATTGGTGAAAAACAATGACAGTATAATTTTCTTCAATTTCAGGCCTGACCGTGCCAGACAATTGACCAGAGCCATTGTAGACCCAAACTTCAACGGATTTGACAGAAGCTGTCATCCTGAAGGCATTTATTTTGTATGTATGACCGAATATGACAGCGAAATGCCCAATGTCCATGTAGCATACGGTCCGGATTTTCTAACCAACACCTTCGGAGAATACATTTCTAAACTGGGCTATACACAGCTCCGCATAGCCGAAACCGAGAAATATGCTCATGTAACCTTTTTCTTCAACGGAGGAGTGGAGGCTCCCAACCCAAATGAGGACAGGGTTCTTATTCCTTCCCCCAAGGTTCCTACTTACGATCTCCAGCCGGAGATGAGCGCACAGGGAGTGACAGATAAAGTAATCGAGTTAATACTGGCTAAGAAATACGATTTCATAATTTTAAATTTCGCAAATCCGGATATGGTGGGACATACAGGTAACATACCCGCCGTAGTCAGAGCCATAGAGTTTTTAGACGGCTGCGTGGCAAAAATAGTCACTGCGCTGCAGGAAACGGGCGGTCAGCTGATTCTTACAGCAGACCACGGCAATGCCGATTGCATGAAAAATCCTGACGGAACCGTGGTAACGGCTCATTCTTCAAACCCGGTCCCATTCCTGGTAATAGCTCACGACAATGTGAAATTAAAAGAGGGGGGAATACTTGCCGATGTGATTCCCACCCTTCTTGATCTGGCCGGTATAGCGAAACCCCGGGAGATGACTGGGCACAGCCTGCTAATCAGGAGCTGATCAGTTTTCCACACCCACCCTGGCCATAACTCCCTGGTTGTAGTAATGCTTGATTTCTTTCATTTCTGTAACCAGGTCCGCCCTGTCGATTATTTCCTCGGGAGCATATCTTCCTGTAAGTATAACCTCGGTTCCTTCAGGTTTTAAATCAAGGACATCTAAAACATCCTGCACCTCCAGAAGTTTGAAGTAAAGCGTTGTGTTGATTTCATCAAAAACTACCATCTGGTAATCGCCGGATGAAAGAACTTCCCTCATCCTTTCCAGACCCCTTCTGGCGTTTACGTAATCGCTTTCGCTTGGTTTGCCTGTAAAGAATTCGGGGGTGCCGAACTGTTCCATGGTAAAGTTCTCAAATATTTCTCGCATCTTTAATTCGCTATACTCCTGACCCTTCATAAACTGACCGAAAAACACCCTGTTCCCTGCGCAAAGGCTCCTGACACTTATACCTAGGGCTGCAGTGGTCTTTCCCTTTCCGTTACCCGTATATACCTGTATATAGCCTTTGCCTATTCCTTTTCCCATATTTTGCACCTTTCCTTTCCTGTCAATCCGGACTAATAATTTTTGCAGGCGCTTACGCCTGCCACATAGCCTGAACTCCATGCCCACTGCAAGTTCCATCCTCCGCAGGGGCCATCCACATCCAACAATTCCCCGGCAAAAAACAGGCCCGGGCATATTTTGGATTCCAGTGTATTGCTGTTTACTTCAGAGTTGTTAATGCCCCCTGCCGTCACCTGGGCTTCTACCCATCCCTTGGTGGCTCTTACATGATGAATCCTCCGTTTTAACAATGTTGCCAGTTCAATAATCCTGGACTCATCGACTGCTGCTATCCGTTCGCTTTCCATTATGCCGCTTTCCTTTAAGTAAATTGCAATAAGTTTATCAGGTATCAGGGTTCTCAGCAAAGCCTCTCCTTGTGAGCCGGCCAGGGCTATCTTCCTGTCCTTGAAAATATTCACAAGTTCCGCCTCTGAAATATCAGGAAAAAGATCAAGAGATATAATGTAGTTTTTGGAATTTCCCTCCATATATCTGCTGAGCTGAAAAATGCATATACCCGAAAGGCCTTCTTCGAAAAACTGCACTTCCCCTCTTTCCCTGATCACTTCTTCTTTGTTGTCACTTTCATCAATCCGGAACAGCTTCACCTCTGCTTTTGCACGCACACCCTTAATTCTTTCCCTTGCACCTTCCTCTGTTATTACCTGAACCAGAGCGGGTCTTGCAGGGATCAGACTGTGACCAAGTTTTTTTGCAAAACCGTAGCCATCACCTGTGGAACCGAATCTCAGTCCGGCCTTGCCGCCTGTGGCTAAAACAACAGCCTCGCTTACAATTGTGTCCCTTTCCAGTTTCACCTCGAAAAATTTATCTTTCCTGGTCAAAGCTTTCACTTCGCGGTTTAACAAAAGATCCACCTCTTTAAGGTGCAGGCGGTCGACCATTGCCTGCACAAAAGATGAACCCTCCAAAGAATGGGGATAGATTCTGCCTTCTTCCTGAACTATGGGATAGATTCCCATGCTTTTGAAATATTCCAAAGTTTGTTCCGGGCCAAATATTTCGAATATGTTTCTGACCAGAGACCGGCCTCCCGGCGAATAATCTTTCCAGCCGCAGTTGGTGTTGGAATAATTGCACTTTCCATTGCCGGTTGCAAGAACTTTCCTGCCCAAAACTCTGTTTTTTTCTATTATGACAATATCTTTGCCCGGAATTTCATCGGATGCGGAAATCCCGGCCATCAGCCCGGATGCTCCCCCTCCTATTATTGCAAGCCTGTAAAATTGAGTACTCATTTCCCGTCAATTATATAAGGGGAGGAATAGACCGTCAATATTATGGCTCCAAATCCATGGATTTAGAAAAATTTCTGTTGTATAATAACTATGTGCAAAAGCCCGAATCCATGGAGGTGCGAAAATTGAAAAGCAATATAATGGTATGTGTCACCCAGCAGAAAACCTGTGACCGGCTTATCCGATATGGTCATGACCTTTCCGAAGAATTAAAAGGAGAGCTTTTCATTATACACGTGGCCCATTACCAGTTTAAATTTCTGGGAAACTCCAAAGAAGGGGAAGCTTTGGAATACCTCTACGAAAAAGCAATGGAATATGGAGCCCAGCTAACAGTAGTCAGATCAAACAACGTCGAAGACACCCTCAACGATCTGGTGAAGAAATATAAAATCACACATATAATTTTGGGCGAATCAGGAGAGGCAAAAGAAGAGAGCAATGTTGTTTCGCAGCTCACAGGCCGGATAAAAAAAGGTGTGAAGGTCATTGTGGTGCCTTCTGCGTGATAAAACAGCTTATCACGCCTATTTAACGTTTCCTTTGCCAAGATAACTTTCCATATCTTTAAAAAAGTCAGCTGTTGGATTGATCCAGAGACTGGTATCGACTTTAAAATTATATCCTGACTTGGCAGCATAAACCAGCACCGGGCAGTCTCCTGAATGTTTTTTCAGGAGCTGTTTAATTTTAGCCAGAGCCTGCTCCTCATCCAGTTCTTCCGGAATTCTCAGTTTAACCGGCAAAGCTTTCTCCCTGCTGCAATAATCGTCCAGGTCGAATATAGTTTTGGCCAGTATTTTCGGGGGTTCATCCTCCTTGCAATCGATGGTGCCGCTTAATACCACCGCCTGGTCTTTTTGTATAAGATCGCTGAAACGTTCATAGACATTGGGGAATATAACAGCCTCCATAGTTCTCCACCTGTCTTCTATCTGAACGAAAGCCATCATTGTGTTCTTTTTTGTAATCAGCGTTCTCACATCGCTGATTAGTCCTGCAACTGTTACAGCTTTGCCGTCAATATTGCAGTTTTCCTCGCTGGTGACCAGAAGTTCCGTCATAGAGGTAAGTTTCAATGCTCTCAGCTTATCGGCATAAGCATCCAGAGGATGTCCGGTCAGATAGATGCCCAGCATTTCCTTCTCCATGGCCAGCTTCAGTTCGGTTGAAAAGTCAGCCACATCAGGCAGGGTATTCATGCTGTTTACATCCCGCATAACTTCTACATTTTCCTGGAAAAGGGAAAGTTGCCCTGTGATGCTTCTTTTGGAATCTCCCTGAGCCGACTCCATCAGGCCCTCATAAACTGCCATGAGCTGAGCTCTGTTCCCTTTCAGGCTGTCCAGGGCGCCTGCCTTTATCAGGCTTTCCATGGCCTTCTTATTAATATCTTTAATCTCTATATTCTGAATGAAACTGAAAATATCTTCCGGTCGATAGTTTTCCCTGACTCTTATAATTGCATCCGCAGCCGCCTCTCCCACATTTTTTACACCCAGGAGCCCAAAGCTGATTTTGCCGTCAACTGCCACAAATTTTTTGGAGCTCTTCATAACATCGGGAGGCAGAACTTCTATGCCCATTTCTTTGCAATTTTGTATGTAAAGCGCTATTGAGTCCGAGTCGTCCATTACGCTGCTCATGAGTGCAGCCATAAATTCCACAGGATAGTAGGCCTTTAGATAGGCTGTCTGGTATGCCAGAACGGCATAGGCGGCACCATGTGACTTGTTGAAAGCATATTCGGCGAAGCTTTCCATCTGGCTGTAAATACGCTCAGCAGTTCTCTCTCCTATACCATTTCTTATGCAGCCCATTATTTCTATGTTGCCGTCTTTGTCATCCTTGCCATAGATGAAATATTGCTTTTCTTCCTCCATTATGTCCCGCTTTTTCTTGCTCATGGCTCTTCTGACTATATCACTTCTGCCAAAAGTATAACCCGCAAGATCCCTGACGATTTGCATCACCTGCTCCTGGTAAACCATGCAGCCATAGGTTACGGACAATATGGGCTCAAGGCTTTTATGCAGATACACTACCTTTTCGGGATTCTTCTTGTTTTCAATATAGGTGGGAATTGATGCCATGGGGCCGGGCCTGTACAAGGAGATTCCTGCCACTATATCTTCAAAACAGTCAGGTTTCAAGTTCATCATCATGGATCTCATGCCCTGACTTTCCAGTTGAAATACGCCCAAAGTATCCCCGCTCCCTATGAGTTCATAAACCTTGGGGTCATCGTAATCCATCCTGGAAAAATCTATCTTTCTGCCATGAAGTTTTTCTATCATTTCAAGGGCATCCCTTATTACAGTAAGGTTTCTGAGACCAAGGAAGTCCATTTTAAGGAGACCGAGTTCCTCCAGTGTGCCCATTGTGTACTGGGTGGCAACGCCTTTATCAGAAAGATATAAAGGCACATACTCCACAATATCATCCTTGGTAATAACTACACCTGCAGCATGGGTGGATGCATGCCTGGCCCTGCCTTCTATGGCCTTCGCAGTATCGATGATGTCCCGGACTATTTTACTTTCTTCGTAGTCCCTTCTGAGCTGACCGTTCATTTCCAATGCTTTATCTATGGTCATGTTAAGGGTCGCCGGGATCTGCTTGGCAATGGCATCAACTTCTTTATAACTAATGTTCATCGCCCTGCCCACATCCCTTACTGCCTGACGTGCTTTCATAGTGCCAAACGTAATTATCTGGGCCACCTTATCTGCGCCGTATTTTTCCACCACATAATCTATGACTTCCCCTCTTCGTTCATAGCAGAAGTCAATATCTATATCCGGCATGCTTATCCTCTCCGGGTTTAAAAATCTTTCGAATATCAGGCCATATTTAATGGGATCGATATCTGTAATTTTCAAACAGTAAGCCACGATGCTGCCGGCCGCAGAGCCCCTTCCGGGCCCGACCATAATATTTTTCGACCTTGCATATCTGATAAAATCCCAGACTATCAGAAAATACTCCACGTAATCCATGGACCTTATTGTATTCAGCTCATACATCAATCTTGCCGTAAGAGTTTCATCAGGGGTTCCGTATCGCTCCTTAAGGCCTTCCAGACACAGTTGCTCCAGATATTCATATTTATCTGCACCCTCAGGAGGATTGAATTCAGGCAGATGCATTTCGTGAAACTGGAAATCCACATTGCACCTGTCGGCAATTTCACCGGATCTGGCTACGGCTTCCGGCAAATCAGGGAACAGCCTTTCCATTTCTTCGCCGCTTTTCAGATAAAACTGGTCACCTGGGAAGCTCATCCGGTCCTGGTCATCCACGGTTTTCCCGGTCTGTATGCACAAAAGAATATCGTGAGGCCCGGCATCTTTTTGGTTTATATAATGAACATCATTGGTAGCCACCAGGGGTATGCCGGTTTCATGACTGATTTGTTTCATGTAAGGCAGTATTTCAAGCTCTTCGGGTATCCCCTGGTTCTGAATTTCCAGGAAAAAATTACCCTGTCCGAAAATATCCAGAAATTCAAGAGCCTCTTTTTTAGCCCCTGCGTAATCGTTGTTCAAAAGCTTCATAGGAATATCCCCGGCCAGACATGCGGAAAGTCCTATGATGCCTTCACTGTGGCGACGCAGCAATTCTTTGTCTATTCTGGGTTTATAATAAAAGCCTCTTGTGAAACCCTCTGATACGATCTTCATCAGATTCTTATAGCCTGTATTGTTCTCAGCCAGCAGTATCAGATGCCCCTGATTTTTGTCCAGCATAGCATCCTTGTCATCCATGCTTCTGGTCGCGGTGTAAACTTCACAACCCAAAATAGGCTTGATGCCCTGCTTTTTGGCCTCTTTGTAAAAATCAATGGCGCCGAACATGACACCATGATCAGTGATGGCCAGCGCTTCCATCTCCAATTCCCTGGCTCTCTTCACCAGGGATTTTATTTCAGCGGCGCCGTCCAGAAGACTGTATTCGGTATGTACATGTAAATGGGTAAAACTCATACTTTCACTCCCATGAATCTATGGCCTGATTTTCAGATAATATATGGGTTTGTCCAGCAACATAAACCGCCGTTCATATTGGGTGGTTATCTCTTTAGCGGCAAAATCGCTTTTGTGCAGATCCCTGCTTTGGGCATCTATATCGAACCCTGTTACAAGACACTGTGACAAAGTGAACTCATACAAAGCTTCACTGTCTGTTTTTACTTCAATAAAACCCCCTTCTTTGAGGGCTTTTTTATATCCTAACAGATAATCTCTATGAGTCAATCTTCTCTTTTGGTGACGAACTTTGGGCCACGGATCACTGAAATTCAGGTAAATGCCATCCAGCTCTCCCTCTCCAAAATAGCTCTCCATGTGAAGTATGAATTCCGGTATGAAAAGCAGATTAGGAGCACCTGTGTCACGCGTTAATTCCAGTGCTTTAAATACTACACTGGATCTTCCTTCCACACCAATGAAAAAATCTTCCGGCCTCGCTTCTGCCATGGCATTTAAAAAATGCCCTCTCCCGCAGCCCAGCTCCAAATAAATTTTCCCCTCAAAATCAGGATTCTTCGTTTTGACACAATCCAGCCATTTCCCCCGCAGATTTCTGCTGTTTTTTATTTGCAGATATGAAAGAGCTTCCAGCCTGACTGCCTCATTTTTGACTTTTCTTTGGCGCATAGGCTTTCAGCCATTCCTTTCCCAGATATTTATATAAAGGCAAGCCTAGACCGTAGCAGGCCAGTCCTTCCCCAAGACCAACCCAAAGCATGCATGACCATAGCGGCAGAGGAACAGTATATACATAATAGAGCATGGCGCCTATAACAATGCCGTTTATCAGAACGGGGGGCAAAAGTGCAATGGCAATATTTTTCCTTAACCTGTAGGTCAGACAGGCGGACATTAAAGTGGCAAGACTTCCCAAAATTGTATCAACTATTCCGTTGGGTCCTAAAACATTTGCTATAAAGCATCCCACAAAGAGCCCCGGAACTGCAGCTGGTGTGAATGCCGGCAGAATACATAGAGCTTCCGCCACCCTTACCTGCATTACTCCGTAGGAAATTGGCATGAGCAGCAGGGTTAAAACTGCGTATATGGCAGCGATTGCCGCCCCCTGAACCATCATTTTAGATCTCATCTGCACCAAACAATCAGAAAAAGAAAGCCGGCAGTCAGCACAAGAGCCGCGCCATCCATCCATTTAATCTTCATGGCATTCATACGTGTCCTGTGGTCGCCACCTCTGTAGCACCTTGCCTCCATGGCCATGGCCAGATCCTGGGCTATGCGGAATGCACTGATAAACAGGGGAACCAATAAAGGTATCAGACTCCTGGCTCTCCTAACCAGGTTTCCGCTCTCAAAATCGGCTCCCCTGGCCATCTGGGCCTTCATTATTTTATCGGTTTCCTCAAGCAGAGTGGGGATAAATCTTAGTGCAATGGTCATCATCATGGCAAGCTCATGAGCCGGAACGCCTATTCGTCTGAATGGCGACAAAAGCCTCTCTATTCCGTCTGTAAGATTGATAGGTTTGGTAGTCAGTGTCAGCAAAGATGACCCGATTATCAGCAACACCAGTCTCACTCCCATGAAAAATGCATTATATAATCCTTCTTTAGTTACGGTCAGGAAACCCAGGCTGACAAGGGGGGTTCCCTTGGTCATGAACATATTTATGGTAAAAGTGAAAATAATTATGAACATTATCGGCTTAAGCCCCCTGAAAATAAATTTCAAAGGTACCCTGGACAAGAATATTATAGATCCTATAAAAGCCAGAGCCAGACCAAAGCCAAGGAATCCTCTCACCAAAAACAGGGAAACTATATAGGCGAAAGTACATATGATTTTTATCCTGGGATCCAGTTTATGGATTGGTGATTCACCGGGATAGTACTGGCCTAACGTGATGTCCCTGATCATATTGTCTCACCGCCCTTCGATGCCACCCACCTGACTATGGCTTCTTCGGTTTCTTCTATGGTCAGAGGCATTTCATCGAGCTCTATTCCACAGTCCTTTAATTTTTCCAGAAATACAGCTGCCGGCGGCAGTTCCAGTCCCATGCTTTTCAATTTATCAGTTTGTGCAAAAACTTCTGCAGGAGTCCCTTCAAGAGCAAGATGGCCCTTTTCGATTACAAGCACTTTCTCACACAGAGAGGCTATGTCCCCCATATTGTGTGAAACCAGGATAATTGTTATCTTCTCCTCCTGATGAACTCTTTTGATAAGCTTTAAAATATCCTTATGGGCTTTTGGATCCAGACCGGCTGTGGGCTCATCCAGTATAAGGACTTTGGGCCGCATGGCTATTACTCCTGCAATGGCCACCCTTCTTTTCTGCCCTCCGGACAGCTCAAATGGAGATTTATCCCCAATCTCATCGTAGGAAAGCCCTACCAGTTCCATTGCCTCCCTGACCCTTTCGTCAATTTCTTCATCCTCCAGGCCAAGATTGCCGGGCCCGAAAGCAATGTCTTTTTTAACGGTTTCCTCGAACAGCTGATATTCCGGATACTGAAAAACCAGCCCTATGGTCCGTCTTATGTACCTGAGCTCAGTCTTCTCATCCGTAATATCTGTTCCATCCACAATGATGCTGCCAGTTTTTGGCTTCAGCAGCCCGTTGAGATGCTGGATAAGGGTGGATTTTCCGGAACCTGTATGGCCTATTATGCCTACAAAACTGCCGTCTTCTATTTCAAAACTGATGTTCTCAAGTGCCAGGGTCTGATAAGGCATGCCTTCGCTATAAATATGTGTTAGTTCTTTGACTTGTATTGACATAAAAAATCTGCCACTCCCTGCTCTTCAATTATATCCTGGGGAACCGGGATGCCTCTCTTTCGGAGTTTTATCGACAAATCCACGGCAAATGGAACATCCAATCCCATTGCTCTAATTTCTTCAGCCCTGCTGAAAATTTCCCGGGGGGTGCCATCCATGCGGATTTTGCCTTTGTCCATAATAATAACTCTCTCGGCTTCGGCAGCCTCCTCCATAAAATGGGTAATCAGGATGACAGTAATGCCTTGTTTATGCAACTTCTTAATAATTGACATTACTTCCTTTCTGCCTTTTGGATCCAGCATGGCCGTCGGTTCGTCAAAAATAATGCATTCAGGAAGCATAGCTACTACACCTGCTATTGCAATTCTCTGTTTTTGACCGCCTGACAGCAAATGAGGAGCCTTTTTTCTCTCCTCGTACATATCCACAGATATGAGTGATTCATCTACTCTTTCCCGTATTTCCACAGGAGGAATTCCCAGATTTTCGGGGCCAAATGCCACATCATCCTCTACAATTGAAGAGACCAGCTGGTTGTCAGGATTTTGGAAAACCATACCCGCAAACTGTCTTATTTTCCATATGGAATCAGGATCCGCCGTATTTAAATCGTTGACATAAACGGCACCGGCGGTGGGTTGAAGGAGCCCGTTGATGTTTTTCGCCAGAGTAGATTTGCCTGAACCGTTTCTTCCTATAATAGATACAAAACTGCCTTTTTCAATATTTAGACTCACAGAATCGAGAGCCAGCTGTTCTGGCTCCCCATCCTCCATCCTATATGCAAAACTCAAATTTTCAATTCTTATAATCGGATTCATTGCCTGCTAAGTCTTTTCTCTCCTTCCCCAATCAGATAGTCGCAGTTATCAAAAAATGCCCTGCCCATTTCGGCATCATTGAAGTCCAGCTGAAATCCTATGCCCTGCAGATATTCAATATATTTGCCCAGCACCCATGAAAGCACGGCCCCGGGCTCTTTCTTCATGAAATCCCTGTAGGCAGTAAGAGCTTCCTCGGAAAAATCCTTGCTGACATAGTCAAAGATAGGTGTATTCGTTGTGCCCATAAGAATAATCCCAAGGTAATTTTTATAAAGCCACCTAACGTCTTCGTTTATAACATGATCATCAGGATGGGCTGCAATAATCTGTTCTGCGATGAAAGCTCTCTCTAAAAGTTCCTGCCAGCTTATAACCAGGCTTGCATTGACCGTTGCCGGCTTTTCTGCAATATTTTTTTCAAGTTCATAGAATTGAACCATGGATTCAGGGATAAATCTTCCGAACCTTTCAATCAGCTGTCCGTAATCGATTTTCAGGGTGAGCCCCCCTTCACATTTGAAAAGCATAAGCCCTGCGTTTCTGATTTTTTCATAATACTCGCCATGGCTGCTGTTTTTTATTTTATCCTCATCTATCTGACCCGTGTCGCTGTCCAGATATACTTCCATTTCGGACAATCTGGTTTTTTCTTTTTGGGCAAGTATATAATCATAAAGATAATCCCTGTAAATGCCCACCATATGCTCTGCGACTTCTTTGTCCACATCATCGACCTTATCGTCAAGAAACTCAGACAAAGCTACAATATTGTCTGAACTAACCGGTTTGCCTGCCAGGTCGGTAAAATCTGAAATTATATCAGCTTTTTTATTGCCGCAGGATGAAAAAACCCATAACATTGCAAAGACAAAAATTAAAGCCAGCAGTCTACTTCTCATAGCAACTCCCTTTGCAACCTTGCTTTTTAATCATGACTAATTATACTCCATGGACCCGCGTTATTCAACTTGTCTTTGTGTTGACAATAAAGGCAAAAAACTATATCATATTTATTGTTGTCGAGGTGTGGCTCAGCTTGGTAGAGCGCTACGTTCGGGACGTAGAGGCCGCAGGTTCAAATCCTGTCACCTCGACCATTTTATTTGCAGATAAAATGAACAAAATTTCAAGTAATTTAAAGTATTTCCCTGAATCTCTTTAATTACTTGAAATTTTGCCTACGCCATTCCGGCTCAATATCTGATTTAAACCTAAACCAGTTCCAAAAACACCATTTCCGCTCCGTCACCCTGTCTGGGCCCCAGTTTCAAAATCCTGGTATATCCGCCGTTTCTGTCGGCATATTTTGGAGCTATGTCGTCAAACAATTTTTTTACCACATCCTCATCGAAGATGACAGCCATGGCTCTGCGCCTTGCGTACAGGTCTCCTTTTTTGCCCAGTGTAATCATTTTCTCAGCCATTTTCCTGGCTTCCTTTGCCCTAGTATCAGTAGTGGTGATTCTGCCCTCTCTGAGAAGGTCGGTCACCAGGTTTCTCAACACCAGTTTTCTGTGGGCAGTTGCCATGCCTAATTTTCTATGACCCGGCATATGCTTTCCCTCCTTTATTCGTCACTGGGCTTCAAAGACAGCCCCAGTTCTTCCAGTTTGTTCTTTACTTCGTCCAAGGACTTTTTACCAAGGTTCCTAACCTTCATCATGTCCTCTTCGGTTCTTTGCGTCAGTTCTTCAACCGTATTTATGGAAGCCCTCTTCAGGCAGTTAAACGAACGCACCGACAGCTCCAGTTCTTCAATGGTCATTTCAAGAGCTTTTTCCTTCTGGTCTTCTTCCTTTTCGACCATTATCTCCACAGAATCCATACTGTCTGACAGATCTATAAAGAGCTTCAGATGCTCCAGCATAATTTTGGCACCGATGGAAACACCCTCACTGGGTGTTATGCTGCCGTCCGTCCAGACCTCAAGTATCAGTTTATCAAAGTCTGTTATCTGCCCTACACGGGTATTTTCCACTGTGTAGTTAACCTTTGTAACAGGTGTGAATATTGAATCCACGGGAATGGTGGCTATTGGCATATTCTCGTACTTATTCATTTCCGCCGGAACATATCCCCTGCCCTTGGAAATATTGATTTCCATAATCAGGGACGCACCGTCCTCCAGGGATGCAATATGCAAATCCTCATTGAAAATTTCAACACCGCTGTCACCCTGTATATCCCCTGCGGTAACCTCTCTGGGTCCTGTCACGTTAATATACATTCTCTTGGTGCTCTCACTGTCGGTGATTCTCACTGCCAATTTTTTCAGGTTGAGAATTATCTCTGTAACGTCTTCGGCAACTCCAGGGATGGTGGAAAATTCATGAAGAATTCCATCTATCTTAACTGAAGACACTGCGGCTCCCGGCAGGGAACTTAAAAGTATTCTTCTTAAACTGTTGCCTAAAGTCGTTCCGTATCCCCTTTCAAGAGGTTCCACCACGAATTTACCATAATCTCTTTCTTCATCGGAAGTCAGACATTCAATGGTCGGCTTTTCAATTTCTATCATTGGGAAACCCTCCTTTTCTCAAAGAATCCAGCTACTGCCAATTACTTGGAGTAAAGCTCAACTATCAAGTGCTCGGCTACAGGTGTATCGATTTCTTCTCTCAAAGGCATGGATAGTACTTTCCCTTCCAGCTTGTCCGCATCAACGCTGATCCAGGCCGGTGTGGTAATGGACATTTCTCTTACCTCTTTAAACTTCGGAGAAGAAGCGCTCTTTTCCTTAACCTTGACTACATCTCCCGCAGAAACCTGATAGCTGGGGATATTGACTTTCTTTCCGTTAACCGTGAAATGGCTGTGGGTTACAAGCTGCCTTGCTTCTTTTCTCGAAGATGCGAAGCCCATGCGGAAAACTACGTTATCCAGTCTGGTCTCCAGCATAACGAGCAGGTTTTCACCCGTTAAACCCTTTTTCTTTGCTGCTTTATCAAAATAGTTGCGGAACTGAGCTTCCATTAAGCCATAGAAGCGCTTTGCCTTCTGCTTTTCACGAAGCTGAAGTCCGTACTCCGTAACCTTTGCTCTTCTGCCTTGTCCATGCTGTCCGGGAGCATAAGCACGCTTTTCCAAAGCACATTTTGTGCTGTAGCATCTTTCTCCTTTGAGGAACAGCTTCTGACCTTCCCTTCTGCACTGCCTGCAAGAGGGTCCTGTATATCTGGCCATTCTAATGACACCTCCCTTTCATTAAACCCTTCTTCTCTTGGGTGGCCTGCATCCGTTGTGGGGAATAGGCGTAATATCCTTAATCATGTTAATCTCCAGACCTGCTGTCTGCAGAGCCCTGATTGCCGCCTCCCTGCCGGAACCCGGCCCCTTTACATATACTTCAACGGTTTTAAGTCCATGCTCCATGGCAGCTTTTGCCGCTTCCTCTGCAGCCATCTGGGCCGCATATGGCGTGGATTTCCTTGAACCCTTAAATCCAAGTGATCCGGAGCTGGACCATGAAAGGGCGTTGCCTGACATATCTGTAAGCGTAACCAAAGTATTGTTGAAGGTTGACTGAATATGGGCCTGACCGCGCTCAATATTTTTGCGTTCTCTTCTCTTGGTGCGTACAGTTTTCTTAACTTGCTTTGCCATGTTCTTTAACCTCCTTTACTTTTTCTTTCTGCCCACAGTCTTTTTCGGGCCTTTTCTCGTTCTTGCGTTGGTTTTTGTGTTCTGACCTCTTACGGGCAGGCCTCTTCTGTGTCTGATGCCTCTGTAGCAGCCTATCTCCATAAGACGCTTAATATTTAACGAAACCTCTCTTCTGAGATCTCCTTCTACATGATAATCCGAATCGATAATCTTCCTGATTGCACCTACTTCTTCTTCGGAAAGATCCTTGACTCTCACATTTGGATCTATCCCTGCTTTTCCCAGAATTTCCAAAGCAGTGGTTCTTCCAATACCAAAAATATAGGTAAGTCCCACTTCAACTCTTTTTTCCCTGGGCAAGTCGACGCCGGCTATACGAGCCATACTCTGTTTCCTCCTTTGTTTCTTTGATACAAAATATATGAATGCATCGTCGGTTGTTTCCCTGCCTCACGGCAGTAAAACTCAGCCGCTCCAACGAAAGGCATCATTATCCTATTTTTAATCAGCCCTGAACCTGCTTGTGTTTCGGGTTCTCGCAGATTACCATTACTTTTCCGTTTCTTTTGATAATCTTGCATTTTTCGCAAATGGGCTTAACGGATGCTCTAACTTTCATTTTCTTTCCTCCTGACTAACAAGTCTATTTATCTCTCCAGGTTATCCTACCTCTTGTAAGATCGTATGGAGACAACTCAACTTTCACCCTGTCTCCGGGCAAAATTCTGATGAAATTCATTCTTATCTTTCCGGATATGTGAGCCAGAACCTGATGCTCATTTTCCAATTGCACTATGAACATGGCATTGGGCTGGGCTTCAACCACTGTCCCGAAAACTTCAATAACATCCTTTTTCGCCATAAGCACACCTCCTAACCAATGATCTCGGACTCTTCCCGGAATTCAGTCAGAACACAAGGTTCTTCCTGGGTAATTATCACCGTATTTTCATAGTGTGCTGACAGACTGCCGTCTTTTGTCTTTATTGTCCAGTTATCCGGCGTTGCTTTTACCTGCCAGCCACCCTCATTTACCATGGGCTCTATGGCCAGGGCCATTCCTGCCACCAGTTTGGGTCCTCTGCCCCCGCTTAAATAATTGGGAATCTGGGGTTCCTCATGCATATTCTTGCCTATTCCGTGTCCCACAAAATCTCTTACAACCGAAAATCCGTTGTTTTCGATATGATCCTGTATTGCTCTGGAAACTTCCGACAGCCTGTTGCCTTCTCTGCAAAATTCCAGGCCCCTGAAGAAGCTTTCCCTGGTAACGTCTATAAGCTTCTGTGCTCTATCTTCAATCTTCCCCACCGGGTAAGTGCGGGCTGCGTCGCTGTAGTAGCCTTTGTAGATGGTTCCCACATCAACGCTCACTATATCGCCTTCCTTTAAAACTTTTGTTTCTGACGGTATTCCGTGTACTACCTCCTCATTGACGGAGATACATGCGCTGGCCGGAAAGCCGTTATATCCCTTAAATGCCGGAATCATATTTTTGCTTAATATGTATTCTTCTATATACTCATCAATAGCTTTTGTGCTGATTCCCGGTTTGATTATTTCAGGGAGTTTATGCAAAATTTCCGCTGTTACGGCTCCTGCTTCCTTCATCAGCAAAATTTCTTCCACTGATTTTATTACTATCATCTTATAACCCCAATCCTCTGAGCACTTGATCCAGCGTGTGCCGGGGTGTTTTGCCCGCATCTATGGTGAGGAGTATGCCTCTTTCCTTATAGTATCCTATCAGGGGTGCCGTCTGGGTATGATATACCTTAAACCGTTTTATTACAGTTTCTTCTTTGTCATCATCCCTCTGGTATATTTCCCCGCCGCATACATCGCAAACCCCCTCGACTTTGGGCTTCATATACTTAATATGATATATCTTGCCGCAGTTTCTGCAGACTCTGCGGCCTGTCATCCTGTCCATTAGAAGCTCTTCATCCGCTACCAATTCAAGGACTTTATCCAAAGGGCCTGCACTCTGGTCCAAAAAAACATCCAGATCTTCGGCCTGTTTGATGGTCCTGGGAAATCCATCCAAAAGAAATCCTTCCTTACAGTCATCTTTCATCAGCCTGTCTTCCACTATTTCCAGAACCACATCATCAGGAACCAGTTCACCTTTATCCATATACTCCTTGGCTTTAAGCCCCAGAGGCGTTTTTTCCGCCAGGTTATATCTGAATATGTCTCCTGTGGAGATATGAGGCGCCTTGATAATATCTGTCAGGTTGCCGGCCAAAGTCCCTTTTCCGGCTCCCGGGGGCCCCAATAAAACCAGCCTGAACATCTCTGCTCCCTCCCTCTTAACTGAGGAAACCCTGATAGTTTCTCATGACCATCTGCGTTTCCAGTTGCTTCATCGTATCAAGGGCTACACCCACGGCTATCAGCAATGAAGTTCCGCCGAATCCGATTTTCAGATTGGTAAATTGCTGAATCATCGTAGGCATGGTAGCCACCAATGCGAGGAAAATAGCTCCCGCAAAAGTTATTCTGGTCATTACTTTATTCAAATATTCCACGGTTGGTCTGCCCGGTCGTATGCCGGGGATGAATCCACCGTTTGCTTTCATATTGTTTGCCACTTCCAGGGGGTTAAATGTAACCGAGGTATAGAAGTAAGTAAAGAATATGATCAGCAAAATGTTAAAAGCTGTATATACCCAGACTCCCGGATTTCCCGCATGAGAGAACCATTTGCTCACGAAATTGGCAAAGCCCGTTCCCGGGAAAAAGTAGGTAATGGTCAGGGGGAACTGGAGCATGGATAGTGAAAATATTACGGGGATAACACCGGCCTGATTCACTTTTACAGGTATATGGGTGCTCTGTCCGCCGTACATTTTTCTTCCCACAACTCTTTTGGCATACTGGACGGGTATCTTTCTGGTTCCCTGCTGCACCATCACTATGCCTACAACCACTACAAGTGCAAACAATACAAAGAGCAGAATTGAAAGAAGGCTGACCTCTCCGGCTTTATAGGAAAGCCATGTTGAGTGGACCGCTCTGGGTGCCCTGGCAACAATTCCTCCGAAAATAATCATTGAAATCCCATTGCCAATGCCGTTTTCGTTAATCTGCTCTCCTAGCCACATGAGGAAGGCTGTTCCCGCAGATAGTACCAGCACGATAACTGTGACATTGAAAAAGCTCTTGTCAGGCACTGCCTTCCTGAACAGGCCAATGGTCATGCCGATGGCCTGAACAAAAGCCAGGACAACCGTCAGGTAACGGGTATACTGGGCAATCTTCTTTCTGCCTTCCGTCCCTTCCCTGGCAAGTGCTTCAAGCCTGGGAATGGCTATGGTCAACAGCTGAAATATAATGGATGCTGTAATATATGGGCTGATGCTCAGGGCAAATATTGTAAAGTTGCTGAATGCACCGCCGGAGAACAAATCAAACAGGCTTAAAAGCCCTAAGTCCCCCGAGAATACATCTTTCAGAATGCTTCTGTCTATGCCGGGAACCGGAATATTGGAGCCTAGTCTGAAAACTACCAGCATCAGCAGGGTGAAAGTGATCTTCCTCCTGATGTCGGGCACTTTCCAGGCCCTGGCTACCGTCCTTAGCATCTCCATATTAAATCACCTCGGCCTTTCCACCTGCCGCTTCAATTTTTTCAACTGCAGATTTGCTGAATCTGTGTGCCTTAACCGTGATCTTCTTTTCAAGGTTGCCGTCTCCCAGCACCTTAACGCCGTCTATATATTTCTTTGTCAGACCTTTTTCCAGCAACAGCTCCGGTGTGACTTCAGTTCCGTCCTCAAAAATATTGAGAGATTCAATGTTTACGATTTCCCATTGTTTCTTCCAGATATTTGTAAATCCTCTCTTGGGAACCCTTCTGTACAGAGGCATCTGTCCGCCTTCAAAACCAAGGCGCACGCCACCGCCGCTCCTTGAGTTCTGACCGTTCATGCCCCTGCCGGAGGTCTTGCCCAATCCGGAACCGGGCCCTCTGCCTTTTCTCTTGGCAGATTTCCTAGCCCCTTCAGAGGCTCTCAGTTCATGTAACTTCATATTTCCTACCCCCTATTAAAGCTCTTCCACTTTTACCAAGTGGCATACCTTGTTGACTGCACCGCAAATCTCCGGGCTGTCCGATCTCAATACTGAATGGTTTAATTTTCTGAGCCCTAGGGCCTCTAAGGTTTTTCTCATGGTTTGTGAGGAGCCTATGGGGCTTTTAACAAGGGTAATCTTAAGTGTTTTATTCTTAGCCATTTTCTCCTCCTATCCTAATATCTCTTCCTTGGTTCTGCCTCTCAGCCTGCTGACTTCATCCAGGGTTTTCAGAGCTTTCAGCCCCTCAATAGTGGCCGATGCCATATTGCCGGTGTTGTTGCTGCCAATGGATTTGGCTCTGACATCCTTTACTCCCGCCAGCTCAAGCACAGTTCTCACCGAGCTTCCTGCAATAACTCCGGTTCCCGGCGCAGCCGGCATGATAAGGACTCTGCCCGCACCGAAGACACCAAGGCTTCTGTGGGGTATGGTGGTTCCCTTCATGGGAACGAAAATCATCCTTTTCTTTGCATCTTCAATGGCTTTTCTTACAGCCTCGGGAATTTCCTGGGCTTTTCCCAGACCCACTCCCACATGGCCGTTACCATCTCCAACCACAACAGTGACGCTGAATCTGAAATTCTTTCCGCCTTTAACTACCTTTGTTACACGGCGGATATTCACGATGGATTCTGTAAGATCAAGCTTTGATGCATCTATTGTATTAAGTCGCATTCTCTTCTCCTCCTGTTAGAACTTAAGCCCGGCGGAACGCGCTCCGTCAGCCAGTTCTTTTACTCTTCCGTGATACAAAAATCCGCCTCTGTCAAAGCAGACTGTCTCAATACCTTTTTCCAGTGCTTTTTTCCCTACGGCTTCGCCAACGGCCTTTGCCGCATCCTTATTTCCACCGTACTTAAATTTGCTCTTAATATCCTTATCCAGGCTGGATGCCGAAAGCAGAGTTTTTCCGTTCACGTCATCTATAACCTGTGCAAAAATATTTGATAAGCTTCTGTAGACGCAGAGCCTGGGCTTTTCGGGAGTTCCGAAAACGTCTTTTCTGACTCTTGCATGTCTTTGCATACGTTTTTCATTATTGCTGCTTTTCTTAGTCATTTTCTTAACTCCTTTCTATTTTTTAGCTCCTGCTTTACCTTCCTTGCGGATGACTTTTTCATCTACGTAGCGCAATCCTTTTCCTTTATATGGTTCTACCGGTCTTTGAGCTCTTATATTGGCTGCGTGGTTTCCTACCAAAGCTCTGTCTATACCTCTGACGATGATTTCGCTTCCGGCAACTTCAGTTTCGATACCTTCGGGATCTTCCATATCTACGGAATGGGAGAATCCCAGCTGCATGGCCAGGGTTTTGCCTTTTTTCTCGGCTCTCATCCCAACCCCGTTTAATACCAGTCTCTTTTCAAAACCTGTGGTTACACCCACAACCATATTATTTACCAATGATCTGTAAAGACCGTGGGCGGCTCTGGCTTCCTTGTCTTCACCGTCAGGTGTAAGGGTCAGAACTCCGTCCTTCATTTCAATTTTAAGCCTTGGGCTTACCTGCTGACTCAACTCACCTTTTGGTCCCTTAACGGTAACCAGGTTGTCATCGTTGATTTTTACTTCTACGCCGGCAGGAAGCGATACAGGCATTTTTCCTATTCTTGACATTATATTTCCTCCCTACCAAACATAACAAATTACTTCCCCACCAACTCCCAATTGTCTGGCCTCTTTATCGCTGAGTATACCTTTGGATGTGGAGATAATCGCAATGCCCAAGCCACCCAGCACTTTTGGTACTTCGTCGCTTTTGGCATAAACCTTTAATCCGGGCTTGGAAATCTTTTTCAGTCCGCTGATTACTTTTTCTTTATCAGCTCCATATTTCATTTGCACCCTGATTATGTTCTGCTTACCGTCTTCAATAATATTAAATCCTTTGATATATCCTTCTCTGAGAAGTATTTCCGCAATGGAGACCTTCATCTTTGATGATGGTATATCAACGGTTGTATGCCCAACTGTATTGGCATTTCTGATTCTGGTCAGCATATCCGCTACAGGATCCGTCATGGTCATATCTTTGTACCTCCTTCCTTATGGTTACCAGCTGGCCTTTTTAACGCCGGGAATTTCGCCTTTGTATGCCAATTCTCTAAAGCAGATACGACAGATGCCGTATTTTCTCAGGTAGGCATGGGGACGTCCGCAGAGTTTACACCTGGTGTATTCCCTTGTTGCATACTTTGGTTTTCTCTGTTGTTTTACTTTTAGAGATGTTTTTGCCACTTCCTTACCTCCTTACTGCTTTGCGAATGGCATGCCCAGTAACTCTAACAGATATTGGGCTTCCTCATCGGTCTTTGCCGTTGTGGTAAACGATATGTTCATGCCTTTAATCACGTCCACATCGTCATATACGATTTCCGGGAAAACAAGCTGTTCTTTGATTCCCATGGAATAGTTTCCTCTTCCGTCGAAGGAGTTTCTGCTGACTCCTTTAAAGTCCCTTACTCTGGGTAATGCTATGTTAAAGAGTTTATCTGCAAACACATACATGTTGTCTCCCCTGAGAGTAACCTTTGCACCCACGCTCATGCCACCTCTTATTTTGAAGTTGGCAATGGATTTCTTGGCCTTGGTTACTACGGGCCTCTGTCCGGTGATGAGAGCTATCTCTGAAATTGCAGACTCCATGATTTTAGCATTGTCCTTTGCTTCTCCAAGTCCCATGTTAACGGTGATTTTCACCAGTTTGGGCACTTCCATGACGTTATCATATTTGAATTTGTCCATCATGGCCTTGAATACATCTGTTTTATAATATTCCTTCAGTCTTGCTGCCAAGATACTTCCCTCCTTTCACTAGTCCAATACCTGGCCCGTTTTTTTCGATACTCTTTTCTTGACGCCGTTTTCAATAATGTAGCCTATCCTTGTGGGAGCCTTCTCTTTGTTATCCCAGTACATTACGTTGGATACATGGATGGGGCCTTCCTGATGCTTGATTTCGGCTGCTTCTTTTCTTGTTTGCTTCTGGTGTTTGGTCTGAACATTCACACCTTCAACCAGAACTTTGTCGTGCTTGGGATAAGCTTTAATTACCTTTCCCTTTTTCCCCTTGTCTTTACCGGTGATTACAATTACCGTATCGTCTTTTTTAATCCGCATTTTCAATACCTCCTACAGAACTTCCGGGGCCAGGGAAACGATCTTCATGAAGTTCTTATCCCTCAGCTCTCTTGCGACAGGTCCGAAAATACGGGTACCTACAGGGTTCTTATCTTCTTTTATGATAACGGCGGCATTCTGGTCGAACTTCACATAGCTTCCGTCAACTCTTCTGGCACCATGCTTGGTTCTCACCACTACGGCTTTAACAATCTCGCCTTTTTTTACGACTCCGCCTGGAGTTGCTTCCTTAACGGTGCATACTATTATATCTCCTATGTTCGCATATTTGCGGCGGGTTCCACCCAATACGCGAATGCACAAAAGCTCCTTTGCTCCGGAATTGTCAGCAACCTTCAGTCTGCTTTCTACTTGAATCACTTTAGGTGCCTCCTTCTTACTTGACTTTTTCTAATACTTTCACAAGTCTCCATCTTTTATCCTTGGACAGAGGTCTTGTTTCCATAATTCTTACTTTGTCGCCTATGTTGCACTCGTTATTCTCATCATGGGCTTTGAATTTTTTAGTGTGCTTTGTGGACTTTCCGTAAAGGGAATGCCTTACGAAATCTTCAACAGCCACTACTATGGTTTTATCCATCTTGTCGCTTACTACCATACCCACACGGGTTTTTCTTCTGTTTCTTGTTTCCATAATCGCATCCTCCTTTCTTTAGCCTTGTGCACCTTTGATTTCTTTTTCCCTCAGAACTGTTTTGGCTCTGGCAATCTGTCTTTTCACATCCCTCATTTTGATGGGATTTTCCAGCTGGCCGGTAACCTGTTGGAAGCGAAGATTAAACAATTCGTTTTTCAGCTTTTTCACTTCCAGATTTAATTCTGTTTCACTCATATTTCTCATTTTTTCAAGTTTCATTACGCTTCACCACCCTCCGGTAACTCTTGCCCTTTGATGGCAAATTTCGATTTGATGGGGAGCTTATGAGACGCAAGTCTCATGGCCTCTCTTGCCTTCTCTTCCGAAACCCCGGCTATCTCGAACATAACTCTTCCGGGCTTTACTACAGCTACCCAGTATTCGGGGGCACCCTTTCCCGAACCCATCCTGACTTCTGCCGGTTTCTTTGTTACGGGTTTATGCGGGAATATTTTTATATATACGTTTCCGCCTCTTTTTATTGAACGGGTCATGGCTATTCTGGCGGCCTCAATCTGATTGGATGTAATCCATCCGCATTCCTGGGCGACCAGTCCGTAGGTACCATAGCTTATGGTGTTTCCTCTAGTAGCTATGCCCTTCATTCTCCCTCTATGGACGCGACGACGTTTAACACGCTTTGGCATCAACATCGCTAATTCCTCCTTTCACGCTGTTTCTATTCTTCTGTAACGACTTCTTCAGGCTGTGCCGCAACTTGCTCTTCCGGTTGTACTGCCGGTTCTTCTGCAGGTTTCTCCACCGCTTTTTCCACTGGTTTGTTGCGCTTTCTCGGGTTGACAGCCTTTGGCGCTGCCGGCTTCTCATCTCTTCTGCTGTCTCTTCTCTGTCTGTCATCCCTGCCCCTTCTGTCTGAAGGTTTTCTTCGCCTCTCACCGTCGTTCTTTCCGCCTTCTTCGGGCAGAGGACTTTGAAGTTCTTTTGAAAGGACTTCTCCGTTGTTGATCCAAACCTTTACACCTATTTTCCCATATTGGGTATCTGACTCCGCAAAACCATAACTGATATCGGATCTCAATGTGTGTAATGGAACGTTTCCTTCACTGTATTTTTCGCTTCTGGCAATTTCCGCTCCGCCGAGACGGCCTGAAACCATTATCTTGATTCCCTTGGCTCCGGATTTCATGGTCCTTCCGATAGCCTGTTTCATGGCTCTTCTGTATGAGATTCTTCTCTCCAGAGCCTGAGCTACGCTTTCAGCTGTAAGCTGAGCATCAGAATCGATTTTTCTTACTTCTACGATGTTCATAAGAACGGTTTTGCCGGTAAGCTTTTCGACTTCTGCCTTGAGTTCATCAATTCCCGTTCCGGATCTTCCGATTACCATTCCGGGCTTTGCAGCCAGTACAGTGACTTTCACCTGATTGTTGGCTGCTCTTTCAATGAGAATCTTGGACACTCCCGCTGCATAAATCCTCTTTTTAACGTAATCTCTGATTTTCTTATCTTCCACCAGGTAGTCTGCAAAATCTTTTTTATCCGCATACCACTTGGAGTTCCAGTCCTTTATGATGCCTACTCTCAATCCATGTGGATTAACTTTCTGACCCATTAGACAAACCTCCTAATCTCTTTCCTTAAGTGTAACGCCAATGTGGCTGCTTCTCTTGAGGATCAGCCCCGCACGGCCCTGGGAGCGTGCTCTCCAACGCTTCATTGTAGGTCCCTGATTGGCATAAACTTCTGCCACATAGAGCTTGTCCACATTCATATTGTGATTATTCTCTGCATTGGCTGCCGCAGATTGAACCACTTTTTCTATCAGCACAGAGCCTTTTCCCTTGGTGAATTTCAATATCGTCAGTGCCTCGTTTAAGTCCTTGCCTCTGATTAAATCAGCAATGGGCTTAAGCTTTATGGGAGACATTCTGACATACTTTGCAACTGCTTTCGCTTCCATGTTTCATATCCTCCCTTTTACTTCCTTACCCTTGATGACTTATCAGCTGCGTGTCCTCTGTAGTTTCTGGTGGGGGCAAACTCTCCAAGTTTGTGTCCTACCATATCTTCTGTTATATATACCGGTACGTGCTTCTTTCCATCATGCACCGCTATGGTGTGTCCTACCATCTGCGGAAATATGGTGGATGGCCTGGACCAGGTTCTGATGACCTTCTTGTCATTTGCTTCGTTCATGGCATCAATGGCCGCTAATAATTTTTTATCTACAAATGGCCCTTTTTTCAGTGATCTGCTCATTGTTCATCCTCCTTTCCGCTATTTCTCGCCGCGTCTCTTAACTATATACTGATTCGTCTTCTTGTTCTTCTTTCTCGTCTTGTAACCCAGTGTAGGCTTGCCCCATGGGGTCACCGGACTTGGTCTTCCTATGCCGGTCTTTCCTTCGCCGCCGCCGTGGGGGTGGTCATTGGGGTTCATTGCTGAGCCTCTGACTGTGGGTCTGATTCCCATGTGTCTCTTTCTTCCGGCCTTACCGATTTTAATGTTTTCATGCTCGATATTTCCGACTTCACCTACGGTGGCCCTGCATTCGATTCTAACTTTTCTCATTTCTCCGGAAGGAAGCCTTATGGTTGCATAGCCTCCCTCTTTAGCCATAAGCTGGGCGCCGTTGCCTGCTGACCTTACCAGCTGTCCGCCTTTGCCCGCTTTCATTTCAATATTGTGAATGATTGTGCCTACCGGTATGTTCTGCAAAGGCAGGGCATTACCGACCTGGATATCCGCTTCGGGCCCGGAGAAAATCGTGTCTCCCACTTTCAATGTGTTGGGGGCTATGATATATCTCTTTTCTCCGTCTGCATAAAATATCAGTGCGATATTTGCGCTTCTGTTGGGATCGTACTCAATGGTGGCCACTTTTCCGGGGATGTTATCTTTATTTCTTTTAAAATCGATAATTCTGTACTTGGGTCTATAGCCGCCGCCCCTGTGCCTTACAGTGATAACTCCTCTCTGGTTTCTGCCGGAATGTTTCTTCAGGGTTACCGTCAGGGATTTTTCCGGTTCCTTCGCCGTGATTTCCTCAAAGGTTGAAACCGTCATTCCCCTTAAACCGGGAGAAGTTGGCTTGTATTTTCTGATTGACATTTTTAACTTCCCTCCTTATAGACCCTGGAAGAATTCGATTTCCTTACTCTTGTCCGTAAGGATTACGATGGCCTTCTTCGAAGCCGCCGTTTTTCCGACATTTCTTCCCATTCTCTTAAGCTTGCCTCTTACGTTCATGGTGTTGACTCTTTCAACTTCAACGCCGAAAATTTCTTCCACAGCGTTTTTAACCTGAGTCTTGTTTGCATCTACCGCAACTTTAAACGTGTATCTCTTCTTAGCCGCATCATCCATGCTTCTTTCCGTGATAACGGGCTTTAAAATTATATCGTAAGGGGTTTTCATTATGAATACACCTCCTCAATCCTGGTTACTGCATCTCTGGTAAGTATCAGGCTTTCATGGTTGACTATGTCATAGACATTCATTTCGCCCACCATGCTGGCTTTGACACCCGGTATATTGGCAGCCGACAAGACCACATTGTCATTCTTAATATCGGTGACTATAAGAGCCTTCTTTGCTGCATTAATATTCTCCAGTACTTTAATCATATCCTTGGTCTTTGGCACATCCAGATCAAGACTTTCCAGCACTATGATTTCCTGGTCTGCCAATTTGGATGATAATGCGGATTTAAGCGCCAGCCTTTTGACCTTCTTTGGAACTGAAAATCTGTAGCTTCTGGGCTTTGGTGCAAAGGCAACTCCGCCTCCGTACTGATGAGGAGCATTGTTGCTGCCCTGCCTGGCTCTGCCAGTACCTTTCTGCCTGAAAGGTTTTCTTTTGCCGCCCCTGATTTCTCCTCTGGTTTTTGCCGATTGAATTCTTTGCCTCTGGTTGGCCAGGTAATTAACCACTACAGCATGTACTGCGTGGGGGTTGACTTCTATTGCAAAAATATCGTCATTTAATTCTATGTTTCCGGCTTCGGTGCCGTCCATTTTCAAAACTTTTATTTGAGCCATCTGACTTCCTCCTTTCTGCCGGATCCTTATTTATCCTGGCCCTTGACTGCGTATTGCACTTTCAACAGGCCACCTTTTGGTCCCGGAACCGCTCCTTTGACCAGCATTATATTTCTTTCCGGTATTACTTTTACCAGTTCCAGGTTCTGTACGGTAACAGTTTCCCTTCCCATTCTGCCCATTGCCTTGTTGCCCTTGAAAACCCTGCCGGGATAGGCGCCTGCAGCAAGAGCTCCTGCCAGCCTGTGATGCTTGGAACCGTGGCTCATTGGCCCCCTCGCCTGGCCCCATCTTTTGATGTGGCCCTGAGTTCCCTTGCCCTTGGATGTGCCTGTGATATCCAGCCTTGCACCCTCTTCGAAATCGCTCACAGTTATTTCCTGTCCCGTTTCGTAACTTTCACCATCTCTAAGACGGATTTCTCTCAAATGTTTTTTCAGAGGCGCTTCCCATCTGGCAAAATGGCCTTTTGTGGGTTTGTCCGTTCTTTGTTCCTTGAGTTCACCGTAACCTATCTGCACTGCATCGTAGCCGTCAGTATCCACGGTTTTAACCTGTATCACCGTGTTGGGCCCTGCTTCGATTACAGTCACAGGTATTACTTCTCCGTTTTCGGAAAAAATCTGTGTCATGCCGATTTTTTTTCCTAAAATTGTCTTCATGCTTTCTTACTCCCTTCTTACAGCGGATTGTCAGGTTAAGCCTGCAATCATACTAAGATTTTACAGTTTAATTTCTATATCCACTCCTGCCGGCATATCAAGCTTCATCAGTGAATCGATGGTCTTGGTGGACGGCGAAAGAATATCAATCAACCTTTTATGTGTTCTCTGTTCAAACTGCTCCCTGCTGTCTTTATATTTGTGAACGGCTCTGAGTATGGTAACCACTTCCTTTTGTGTTGGAAGGGGAATGGGTCCCGATACTTCCGCTCCCGTCTTCTTTGCTGTTTCCACTATCCTGGCAGCAGACTGGTCCAGTGCAGTGTGGTCATAAGCTTTGAGTTTGATTCTGATCTTCTGTGTGCTCATCTTTTCCTCCTAATTTGTCCTGCCTAGCAGGTGTTTCGTACATTTTCGCTATTCTGTTACGTGGAGCCGGGTGTGTACACCCCTCCGTGCGTTTCATCATAAACTGCACAAAGAAACACCCCGCCCCCTCGTCCTCTTCTAAAAGAGAGGGCAATTCTCAGTAGAAATTCTCCGATAGCACGGTAACTTCCTACTTCAACGCATTTGCTTTTTTGCAAGCTTAATCAGTATATAGCATGAAAAAATATTATGCAAGAGGTTTTTATAACTTTATACAAATATTTTCTCACACTATTTTCTGATTATTTCGCCATTTGCAGCACTTATTATAATACACGGTGCCTGGCGTATCAATGTGGGTGGAATTTTTCTCTTTTTCATGAAAAATACCAAAAAAAATATAGCAGATTGCAATAAGCCGGCGTTTTTATATATTTTTTATGGCATTTTATCAAATATCCCGAAAATTTTATTGATTTTCTTAGCATATCTTTACATTTTTTCGTACTATGTTAATATTGGTGTAAATGAATGAGGTGAAAGATGGACAGTATTGATATCAAGATATTGGAACAACTGAAGCTGAATTCGAGAACAAGTGCTTCTGACATAGGCGATAAAATCAACATGTCAGTTTCAGCAGTTATTGAGCGCATCCGCAAACTCGAAAGTTCAGGGGTTATTAAGCAGTATAGCCTGGTCCTGGATGCGAAGCTCATCAGAAAAGATGTGGCAGCCTTTATTTCCATCGGTCTTGAAAGTCCAAAATACAATGAAAGTTTTGTCAGCGCAGTCCTGAAAAACAATGATATTGTCGAATGTCATTATATTACGGGCGATGCTGATTTTCTTTTAAAAGCAGTTGTAGATTCTACGACATCCCTGGAAAGAGTACTTAACGAAATAAAAGGCATGCCGGGGGTATCCATGACCAGAACCCTCGTGGTACTGTCTACCGTTAAAAGCGACCATACTGTTCTTCCCGAACCGGACAAGGTTTGATGAAGTATATATTAGTATTATGTAAATGTAAAAATGAGGAGGGTTTATTATGATTATTGGTGTACCAAAGGAAATTATGGAAGGCGAAAAAAGAGTTTCAGCCATTCCCGAAACTGTTGCACAATTAGTAAAAGACGGTGCAGAAGTACTGGTGGAAGCAACTGCCGGCACAGGAGCCCATTTTTCTGATCAGGAATATATTAATGCGGGGGCTCGCATCGTAGATGATGTTACTGAAATTTATGAAAAAGCAGATGTAATCCTGAAAGTCAAAGAGCCCCAGTTCAATAAAGAGAAAAATTTACATGAAGTCGATATGATGCATGAGGGCCAGTATCTGATTACATTCCTGCACCCTGCCGCTCCCGTCAATCATGAAATGATTCAGAACCTGGCTAAAAAAGGTGTTATCGGCCTGACTTTGGATGGTGTCCCCAGAATATCCAGGGCCCAGACAATGGATGCTCTTACATCAATGAGTACCTGTGCAGGTTATAAGGGGATGTTACTTGCTGTTAACTCCCTTGCAAAATTTGCTCCGCAGATTTTCTGTGCTGTAGGTATGATTAAACCTGCAAACACCTTTATCATAGGAACCGGAGTTGGCGGATTGCAGGCTCTTGCCACAGCAAAAAGGTTGGGTTCCGTCGTTACAGCTACGGATATCCGCCCCGATGCTCTGGAACAGGCAAAAAGCCTGGGAGCCAAAATTGTAGAGACAGGCATTCCGGCTGAGCTTGCAGTGGGACAGGGCGGCTATGCTCTGGCTCTTTCAGAAGAACTCCTGGCCAAAGAAAGAGAAATGATTAAAGGCTTGCTGCCTGACATGGATATCGTGTTCCTGGGAGCATTGGTCCCCGGCAAGCTGGCACCCAAGCTCATCACTGAGGATATGGTCGCCGTTATGGCTCCCGGGTCAGTTATTGTAGACATATCTATCGACCAGGGTGGCAACTGCGAGCTGACTGAACCCGGGCAAACAGTTGTCAGGCACGGGGTCACAATCATAGGTATCAAAAATATACCTGGCATGCTGGCCACCAGCTCCACATGGATGTTCGCCAACAATCTGCTCCATCTGGTCAAATATCTTATAAAAGACGGCAAGATGGTTCTTGACAGAAATGACGAAATTGTAGCTTCCATCCTCACCACCATCGATGGTCAGGTTGTGCACGAAGGTGCCAGAGAGGCTATGGGACTTTAATTTAACTTGGAGGATAATATAATGCACCCTTTAGTATATGTCGGTTTGTTTTTAGTGTGTGCGCTGGTGGGATATAAAATAATAACCAATGTCCCCAGCCTGCTTCATACACCTCTTATGACTGCAATGAATGCCCTGGCGGGGATAGCCCTGCTGGGAGCATTAACTTCTGCGGCACTGGCAGTTCACTTCGGCAACACACTGCTTGCATATCTTGCCGTATTGCTGGCAGCTGTAAATATAGCGGGGGGCTTCGGTCTTTCCCACCGCATGCTGAAAATGTTCAGGCAGAAAGAGGTGAAATAGACATGAGCGATACCCTGTATTTCATTCTTTGCGGTATTCTGGGCCTGGGTGTCCTCATCGGCCTTTCCCTGCTCAGTAAGGTCAAAACTTCTATCGCCGGAAATATGATAAGTATTTTTTGCACCCTGGGAGCGATTGTCATTACTCTCATCAAATACCAGCTGCTTTCGGAGATTGGGATACTTGCAGCTTTAGTTGCCGGTTTAGCTTTCGGCACCTGGTGGTCATTTAAGATTAAAATGATTCAGATGCCTCAGGTAGTTGCCCTTCTCAACGGATTCGGGGGTGCTGCGGCGGCTCTGGTAGCCATTGTTACTCTGGTGGATGCACCGGGGCTTAGCCTGTTTGCTCTATTCACAGGCGGATTGGCACTGGTGGTAGGTTCACTGACTTTCACAGGAAGCCTTGTGGCTGCCGGAAAATTACATAAAATTCTTCCCCAAAAATCTGTGGTATGGAAGGGACATCAGGCAATTACAACTGTTGCTCTAATCCTCACAATCGTATCCGTTATAGCTATTTCCGTTCCTTCCGATCTTCTGCCCCTGTATGTCTTTCTCGGCCTGCTAGTGAGCGGCTTCTTTGGCGTGGCTTTTACCATTCGGGTCGGTGGCGCCGACATGCCAATCACAATTTCTTTGCTGGTTTCTCTGTCAGGAGTTGCCGACGGTATTGCAGGCATGGCTATTGAGAACGTTTTGCTGGTGGTATTAGGTGGCATCGTTGGCGCCTCAGGACTTTTGCTTACAAAAGTCATGTGCATGGCAATGAACAGACGACTCAGCGATATTCTGACGGGTAAAACGACCGTCAGCACTGCGGTTCCGGTAAAAAGGCCGGACCTGGCTCCGGTCGCAGTTTCCGAACCTGTTCCTTCAAGTTCCGAGGATAATGTGTCGACCATCATGAAAAATGCAAAACGAGTCATCATAGTTCCGGGATACGGCATGGCTTTGGCTCAGGCCCAGCAGAAGGTCAGGGCTCTGGCAGATGTCCTTGAGGCTAACGGGGCTGTTGTGGACTTTGCCATTCATCCCGTTGCGGGCAGAATGCCCGGCCACATGAATGTGCTTCTAGCTGAAGCCGATGTTCCCTATGAGAAGCTCAGAAGCATGGACGAAATAAATGACGAATTTGAGAATACAGATCTTGCCATTGTTGTGGGAGCCAATGATGTAATCAATCCCGCGGCAAATACAGCAGTAGATACTCCGATATATGGCATGCCCATCTTAAACGTGGAGAAGGCAAAGAATGCCATCATCTGCAACTACGATCTCATGCCCGGCTATGCCGGCGTGGACAACCCTCTGTACCATAAGG
>JBPOJA010000014.1:0-44480 GCA_052034085.1 Bacillota bacterium
TCTTGCATTGATTTTAGCAGGAAGATCGGAGACTGTACATTTCGTGGCGAGAAACTGTACACTTTGTGGCGGAAAACTGTATATTTCTAGTGGCGGAAAATTGTACACTTTATTTTACCGTTTACACGGACCACTCTTTCCAATTCTTGATCTTCTTCTGGTGAGACTCTGAAGGCCACTGTCTTATTTCTCCAGCGACCCTTCCTGTCATAAACTTTTAGTGACATAATTAAATTCCTCCTTCTCTTTGAATATTTAATTGGTTTGCCATTTCTATTTGTTTTGATGGAAATAGGTGGGCATATCTATAAGTTATATCTATACTCTCATGCCCTAATCGATCAGCAATGGCCAGGGCTGAAAAACCCATGTCTATTAGCAAAGATACATGGCTATGGCGTAAGTCATGAATTCTAATTCTTTTTACTCCTGTAGCTTTTGTTCCACGATCCATTTCATGGTGGAGGTAACTTTTACTTATAGGAAAGAGCCTGTCTGTTTCTTCAATACCATAAAACATTCGAATATGATCTTGCACCTGTTGGCATAAGAAGTCAGGTAAGGTAATTATCCGATTACTTTTCTCTGTTTTTGGCGGAGTAATCACATCTCTGCCTTTAATCCTCTGATAAGATTTAGTAATTGATACTGTACATTTATTGAAGTCAAAATCACTTTGAGTAAGGGCTAACAGCTCCCCCAATCTTATCCCTGTCCAATAAAGCATTTCAAATGCATAATATGAAATTGGTTTTTCCATCATGGCATCTGCAAATTTAAGGTATTCTTCTTTGGTCCAAAATAACATTTCCTTATATTTTTCTGATCCCATATTTCCTGCTTTAGCAGCTGGATTTAACCTTAAATCATAATAGCGTACCGCATGGTTGAATATTGCACTTAACTGATTGTGTATAGTCTTAAGATAAGTTTGAGAATGCTTTCTACCATAACTATCATTAAGATTTGATATTTCATTCTGCCAGGCTATTACATCTTTTGCTGTGATTTCTGCTAGCTTTCTCTTTCCAAAGAAAGGTAGGATCTTGTTTTGAATTATGCTTTCCTTGGTTAGCCAGGTATTTTCTTTTAGTCGAGGCCTAATATCTTTGCTATAGAGGTCAACGAAATTACCAAAGGTCATATCCATATCAGCTTGATTTTGCTGCAAGAAATTTCTTTCCCACTCCAAGGCCTTTGCACGGGTGGGAAACCCACGTTTGCATTTTTGTTTACGATCTCCCTTCCAATCTGTGTAGCGGAACATGACATACCATGTTCCCCTCTCTTCATCTTTATAAGCTGTCATTTTCTCAGTCCTCCTTTTTATTCTTCATTGGTTTTAGAGCTATAAAACTTTTCATAAAAGTACTTGCGGTCAATCCTTCCTGTGATAGTAATGTATCCTTTCTTCTTTAGTTCTTCATTTAGCCTCTTTATTATCTTGTAGGCATAGGGCTTAGAGACATCCATTTTCTCTGCTACCTCATCGACTCTCATGAACATTTTCTCTTTCATATAATTTACCTCCTTAGTTATATTAAACATATTTGTTTAGTGTTGTTTTTTTATTATATTAAACTTTTTTGTTTAAGTCAAGTGGTTTTCATAAAAATATTAAACATTTTTATTTAAGTTTTTCTTGACTGCACTTAAACATATATGTTATACTTAATGCGAAATTATATACGAATAGGAGAATTAATATGGCTATAGGTGAAAGAATAAGATTCATCCGTACTTTACGTGGAATGACCCAGAAGTATCTTGGCCAGTCAATTGGTTTTGATGAAAAAACAGCTGATGTTCGTATGGCCCAATATGAAGCTGGTACAAGAAAGCCTAAAGCTGACTTAACAAAGTCTCTAGCTGATGCTTTGGGTGTATCACCACATGCTTTAGATGTTCCTGATATTGATAGTAATATCGGTCTTATGCATACTTTCTTCGCTCTTGAAGATCTTCGTGGACTCAGGATTGATAAGATTGATGGAGAGCTCTGCATCAGGCTAGATAAGACAGATGGAAATATTTATGATGAAATACTTCAAATGTTTTCTGCCTGGTACGAGCAAGCATCCAAGTTTAATGATGGTGAAATCAGTAAAGAAGAATACGATCAATGGCGTTATAGGTATCCTGAGCTTGATACAAGCCAGAATTGGGTCAAAGTACCTTCTCAAGACTTAACTGATTACATCATAGAATCCACTAAAGATAAAAAATAAAGCCTCCTTTCTAAACACAAAAAACGGCTTTGCTGATAGTAACTCAGCAGAGCCGTTTTGGATGGATAGGATAGATTGGATAAGATATGAATTAATCCAAAAATTCCAGTGTTATCAAATTGTTATCAAATGACAAAATAAAATCCCGAAAACCCTTATTTTATGCGAGTTTCCGGGATACTGTATACTACTCCCACTCTATAGTCCCCGGGGGTTTGGGGGTGACATCATAAACCACCCTGTTCACGCCCTCGACTTCATTCGTGATTCTGGAGCTGATTTTTTCCAGAACTTCAAATGGCATAGGGAACACATCCGCCTTCATGGCATCCATACTGGTGACGGCTCTGATGGCTATGGCCTGGCCATAGGTGCGCTGCCCATCCTTTACTCCCACGGAACGGAAACCGGGGCAGGCGGTGAAATACTGCCAGATCTTACTGTCCAGACCGGCATTAGCCACTTCTTCCCGCAAAATAGCATCTGAATCCCGGACCATTTTTAACTTTTCTTTTGTGATTTCTCCTATAACTCTGACTCCAAGACCCGGACCAGGGAAGGGCTGCCTGTAAACCTGTTCATGGGGAAGGCCCAGCATCTCACCCATTTCCCTTACTTCATCCTTGAAGAGAAATTTCAAAGGTTCAACCAGCTCAAAATCCATATCATCAGGCAGGCCGCCCACATTATGATGGGATTTAATCCCGCCTTTGTCGGATTTGCTTTCGATGATGTCCGGATATATGGTGCCCTGGGCAAGAAAATCTATTTTGCCAAGTTTTGCTGCTTCTTCCTCGAAAACCCTGATGAATTCCTCGCCAATGATTTTCCGCTTTTTCTCCGGCTCTGACACTCCGGCAAGTTTTCCAAGAAAGCGATCCTCGGCATCAACGGTTACCAGCTTGATGTTGAACTGCCTGCCGAAAATCTCTTTTACCATTTCCGGCTCGCCTTTACGCATAAGCCCGTGATCTACAAAAATGCAGACCAGCTGATCCCCAACTGCTTCATGTATCAGGGCTCCGCAGACCGAACTGTCGACACCGCCGCTCAGAGCTAAAAGCACCCGGCCGTCCCCTACGGTTCCCTGAATATAGCCAATAAGAAAGTCCTTGTATTCTTCAAGACTTCCTTCAAAACCGGTTCTTTCTTTAAGAGTTTCCCTCTTCATTTTCCCCACCTCCGGGCAAATTCCTAAATAAACACATTCTGCACCAGCAGCATATACACTATAGTGCTTCCTCCTATAGACAGCAGCACATTTCTTTTCCATGTATGAAGTCCCACAATCACAAGCATGGCAATTGCCTCAGGGATGCCATATGGCGAACTCAGAAGACTTACATTTTTCAGGCAGTAGACCACCAAAAAACCCACTATGGCAAAAGGCAAAACAGTACCCAGGTATAGTATATATGCCGGAGTTTTCCGGCCGGGAGGAAACACAATGAAAGCTAAATATCTTGTTGCCATGGTTCCCACCATCATTATGATTATGGTCATTATTGCTTGCAGGTTGGTTTGCGCCATTGTGTTATCTCCTTTCCATATATTTTCTGAGCAAAGTTAAAATGGCCAGTATGGCAAGCATGGCCGGGATTATAAATTTCCCGGGGCCGAAAATCAAAAGGCATACCACCGATGCGGCCACTCCGACTATGGCAGGTATATGGTTTTTCATGCTCTTCCACTGGTCGAGAAACATTACGGTAAACAGGGCGGTCAAGGCAAAGTCCAGGCCCATGGTGTTAAATTTGAGAACAAAGCCCAAAAGCGCTCCCGCCACCGTACCTGCCGACCAGTAAAAATGATTCAGGCCGGTTATGAAAAAATAAAACCATTTTTCATCTATCCCCGGAGGCACATCCATGGCACTAATCAGGGAATAGGTTTCATCGCTGAGACCAAATATCAAATAGGGTTTCAATTTTCCCATTCCCTTGAATTTTTCCAGCATGGAAAGGCCGCAAAAAATATACCTGAAGTTTACGGCTAAAGTCATTAATAAGGTATATAGAGGATTAAAAGGCCCGGTTAAAATGGCTATGCCCACATATTGAAGTGCGCCGGCATATACGAAAAAGCTGAGGGAAAAGCTCCACAGAGCCCCATAGCCTACTTTTTTCATAAGCAAACCGTAGCTCAGCCCCAGCACAACATAACCGACCATAACCGGCAGGGTAATTGGCAGGGCTGCTTTAAAAGCTTTTCTTATCTTGTGGTCTGTCAATCTATCTCCCCTGTTCTTTTGTGGTTTCTCTAAGTATGACGTCATGAGCTCCGCCCTCAACGATGCTGGTTGATGACACCAGAGTGAGCTTTGCATTGGCCTGGAGTTCCGCTATGGTCATTGCTCCGCAGTTGCACATGGTAGCTCTCATTTTGTTAAGGGACAGACTTACATTATCTTTTAAGCTGCCGGCATAAGGTACATAGGAGTCCACTCCCTCTTCAAAAGAAAGTCCTCCCTCGCCGCCCATGTCATATCTTTGCCAGTTCCTCGCCCTGTTGCTGCCTTCGCCCCAATATTCTTTAACGTAAGTTCCATTGATGTTCAGTTTGTCTGTGGGGCTTTCGTCAAAGCGGGCAAAATATCTGCCCAGCATGAGGAAATCAGCTCCCATGGCCAAGGCCAGGGTCATATGGTAGTCATAAACAATCCCGCCGTCCGAACACAGTGGTATGTAGATTCCTGTTTCCTTGAAGTAGTTGTTTCTGGCCTCTGCCACATCTATTAGGGCTGTAGCCTGGCCTCTGCCTATGCCCTTTTGTTCTCTGGTTATGCAGATAGATCCGCCGCCGATGCCCACTTTAATGAAATCTGCCCCGGCTTCAGCAAGAAAATAAAAACTCTCCTTGTCCACCACATTTCCCGCGCCAACTTTTACATTGTCTCCGCACTCTTTCTTGACATAATTCAGCGTGAGCTTCTGCCATTCGGAAAAACCTTCGGAGGAATCTATGCAAAGGACATCAGCTCCGGCATCCAGCAGCGCCGGAACTCTTTCCCTGTAATCTCTGGTGTTTATTCCTGCGCCTACAAGATATCTCTTATGCTGATCCAGGACTTCCAGTGGATTGGCCTTGTGGGATTCGTAGTCTTTCCTGAAAACGAAATGGGTCAGCCTGCCGTTGTCGTCAACAATAGGCAATGCATTCAGCTTGTGATCCCACAGCATGTCATTTGCCTCGGAAAGGCTGATACCCTCCTTTGCGTATATCAATGAAGAGAGTGGTGTCATAAAGGTTTCCACCTTGGTGTCCACTGACATTCGACTTACCCTGTAATCCCTGCTTGTGACAATTCCCAGTACTTTGCCTTCAGCGGTTCCGTCATCAGTCACCGCAACTGTGGAATGTCCCGTTTTTTCTTTCAAGGCCAGGATATCAGCCAGGGTCTGATCGGGCCTGATGTTGGAATCGCTGGTTACAAAGCCCGCTTTATGGCTCTTGACCTTTGCCACCATGGCGGCTTCGCTTTCCACGCTTTGTGATGCGTAAATGAAGGAAATGCCCCCTTCTTTTGCCAGGGCCACTGCCATTCCGTCATCGGAAACTGACTGCATGATAGCTGAAGCCAGGGGTATATTTAAATAAATATCCGACTCTTCTCCTTTTTTAAACCTGGTCACCGGTGTTCTCAGGCTGACCTTGTCCGGCGAGCATTCCGCAGAGGAGTAGCCCGGAATAAGTAAGTATTCACTAAAAGTTCTTGACGGTTCGGGATAATAAGTTGCCATTTTAACCATCCTTTCATATTTCAATAAAATAAATATTAATATATATTATTGCAATTTATGCTGTGATAATCACCGGAAATATATTTCCAGATATTCTTCCAATGTTATGCCGGCTTCGTATATTTCCCCGGCCACTGACGGGCTAACATAGCGAAGATGCCAGGGCTCATACATGTAACCTGTAATATCCTCCTTCCCCAGAGGGTATCTGATGATAAATCCGAACCTGTGGGCATTGTCAGCCAGCCATTTGCCTTCTTCAGTACCGGCGAAATCTCTTGTAAGTTCGTATGATACGGATGGGGAGCTGACGTCCACCGCCAGGCCGCTCTGGTGCTCGCTGGTTCCGGGCCTGGCGCTGTATTTTGATGCGGCGGCCTCTCCGTCTTTGGCCACATAATTGTTCCAGAGCACCTGCTGAAAACCATAGGACCGGTAGGCCGTGGTCATAACAATTTTTAATCCTTCATCGGCCGCCGCTTCCACCATTTGATGAAAGTGATCTGCCGCCTCTTTCCTCATATATCTTCCGCTTTCACTCCTGTTGGAGGCATAATACTTTATTGAAGTCAGATCATCAGGCTTGAAGCTGCTGTCCACAGTATGAGTCTTGTTTATGAGCACCAGCATTCCACGCTCTTCTGCCTCTTCCCTGGCCTTTTGTTTTTCCAGTGCTTTCTGCTGTTCAGCCGGATCTTCCTCTGTTGCGGAGTCATGTCCGGGGCCATGTTCGGCTTCTTCTTCTGAATTCTGCCCGGGCTCTTCATCTGTTTCTTCCTCTACGATTTCACCCGGCTGCACAAAGGTCGGCGCCAGAAGTCCCGGTCCCAGGATCATTGCGAAAACCGTCATGGGCTGAATCATCAGCAAAGCACAAAGTATGAACAGAAAAAGCCTTTGTCCCCTGAGTTTTAAGATACTTTCAAATATCTGCTTCATAATATTTTAGTTTATCCTATTTGGCCTTTTATTACAAGAAAAAGCAGTGGGGCTTTCCCTTTTCAGGAGCCCCACTGCATCATGTTTTTTAAGCTAAACTCATTTACTTATGTCGAGATTTATAGGATCTGATGTGCGAACTACATCATGCCCATTCCGCCGCCGCCCATGGGAGGCATTGCCGGTGTGTCTTCCTTAATATCCACAACACCAGCTTCAGTGGTCAGAAGCATTGAGGATACTGAAGCTGCGTTTTGCAGAGCAGACCTTGTAACCTTTGCGGGATCCACAATACCGGCTTTCATCATGTCCTCATATTTTTCGTTGGCCACGTTGAATCCTACGCCGGCTTTCTCAGCCTTAATCTTGGATACCACTACGGAACCTTCCATGCCTGCGTTTTCTGCAATCTGCCTCACAGGCTCTTCCAGAGCTCTCATAATAATCCTGGCTCCGGTCTTCATGTCGCCTTCCAGGCTTTCCACATATTCTGCCACTGTGGGAATCACATTCACAAAGGCGACTCCGCCGCCGGGCACTATGCCCTCTTCAACTGCTGCTCTTGTGGCATTGAGAGCATCTTCTATTCTCAACTTTCTTTCCTTCAGCTCTGTTTCAGTCGCTGCACCAACCTGAACAACTGCAACTCCGCCTGAAAGCTTGGCAAGCCTTTCCTGCAGTTTTTCCCTGTCAAAATCTGATGTGGTCTCTTCAATCTGGACCTTAATCTGAGCTATTCTCGCCTGGATGTCTTCTGACTTTCCTGCGCCGTCTACGATAACAGTATTATCCTTGTTGACTTTAACGGTTGCGGCTGTTCCCAGCATGTCGAGAGTGGCTTCCTTAAGGTCATAGCCAAGCTCATCGGAAATCACGGTGCCGCCGGTCAGGATGGCTATATCTTCCATCATGGCTTTTCTTCTGTCACCAAATCCGGGAGCCTTAACGGCCACACATTCAAAAGTTCCCCTCAGCTTATTTACAACTAAAGTTGCCAGAGCTTCGCCTTCCACATCTTCAGCGATGATGAGGAGTTTTCTGCCCTGCTGTACGATTTGCTCTAAAATGGGAAGAATATCCTGAATGTTGGTGATTTTCTTGTCTGTCAGCAGAATATACGGGTCAGTAACCACTGCTTCCATTTTCTCAGCATCGGTAACCATGTAAGCGGATAAATAACCCCTGTCAAACTGCATACCTTCCACAACTTCAAGGGTTGTGCCCATTGACTTGGACTCTTCCACAGTAATAACTCCGTCTGTCCCTACTTTGTCCATAGCATCGGCAATCAGATCTCCGATTTCGTCTTCGCCGGCTGAAATTGCGGCAACCTGAGCAATCTCATTCTTGCCTTCCACCAGTGTAGAAATCTCCTGAATCTTTTTAACTGCCACATCTACTGCACCCTGGATTCCCTTTTTCAGAATCATGGGGTTAGCTCCCGCTGCCACATTTTTGAAACCTTCCCTGATGATGGACTGTGCCAGAAGGGTTGCTGTGGTAGTACCGTCGCCTGCCACGTCATTGGTTTTGGTCGCAACTTCTTTAACAAGCTGGGCACCCATATTTTCAAAGGCATCCTCCAGCTCAATTTCTCTTGCAATTGTTACGCCGTCATTTGTAATCATGGGGCTGCCATATTTCTTCTCTAATAGCACATTTCTGCCCTTGGGTCCCAAAGTAATCTTAACTGTATCTGCCAGCTTATCTACCCCTGCAAGGATCTCTTTCCTGGCCTCTTCGCCGTACTTAATATCTTTTGCCATTTCCAAATTCCTTTCTGTTTACTAAATTATACAATCGCCAGAATATCTCTCTGAGATACTATGGTGTATTCTTCGCCTTCATATTTAATTTCCGTGCCCGCATATTTTGAAAAGATGACTATGTCGCCAACTTTGACTTCCATGACAACGTCTTTTCCATCTACGACGCCGCCCGGGCCTACCGCCATTACCTCAGCCATCTGTGGTTGTTCCTTGGCCTGTCCCGGCAATACGATGCCACTCTTTGTCTTTTCCTCGGCTTCTAAACGCTTGATTACAACTCTGTCGCCTAAAGGTTTGATATTCATTCCCTTTTCTCCTTCCTCTTGTATAAAAAATCTATATTTTATTCATTTTGTTAGCACTCTTACTTGTCGAGTGCTAAAAACAATCTAATATAAAAATTGACCCGTGTCAATAGTTTTTTGTTCATAATTTCATCCGCCTATTTTATACCCCTGACATCGATATTAACGGCGTTAACATTAAATGCCGTCATATATTCCACCTGTCTGGCAACGGCGGTCTGTATATCTTTACCCACATTTTGAATGGGATAACCATATTTCATGATTACCCAGAGGTTGATTGTCACGCCTTCTTCGCTGCTCTCAACCCCAACACGCAGAACACTGTCCATGCCCTCAAGTTTTTCGCTTTCATAGGTGGCGATATCCACTAACACTTTATCCGAAAGGTCATAGTCGCCAAGAAAACTGAAAGTAGGCCTCACAACTGTCTTTTCGGAAAAAGTGGTCTTGCCTCCCCTGCTTCTGAATATCTGCAGCGGGTCCAGTATATATCCTGAAAATTGCCGTTTGATCTGAAAAGTGGGAGCAGGTATTACATGCTTGCCCATTTCTTTTCTCTGCTTTCCTGCGATTTCGCGCTGATCTTCGGTTGTGATTTCTTCAATGGGAATGAGTTTTGTAAGTGCCGGCAAGCCCAGCCTTTTTCTGATTTTTTCTATCATATCCTCCGAGGTTCCGATGATCAGTATGCCCGGTGGGTCCATTTCAGCTATCTTTTCTTTTACCTGGCTTCTGTGCTCCTCGTCGGTAAAAAGAGCAGTTTTTATGGCGCCGATTTTCGTATTCTGCCGCTTGGCAGAAATGCCTGCAATAACCCTGTTGCCATAAATAAACAGGCCATCGTCGACAATGGCATCCAGATCCAGTTCCCTGCAAAGGTTCATGGCGTGATAGCTTTTTCCTGTGCCGCTTTTGCCATAAAGGCCGTAAACGTTCATGCTTGCCAACATTCTCGCTTTCTGTTATACTTCCCTCGGATAAAGGAGGTGTTTATCATGGCATTTTTTATCGAAGATACCTGCATTGCCTGCGGTGTCTGCGTCCCCGAATGTCCTACGGAAGCAATTTCCGAAGGGGATCCGGTTTACATCATCGATCCTGACAACTGCATAGACTGCGGAGCCTGTGCCGATGTATGTCCCACGGATTCACCCGTTCAGCTGTAACATAAAAACTGGTTTTACGTATCAATAACCGTTTCGAAAGAAACGGTTATTTTCTTTAAATATGTATCATATTTTCTATTCTTCGCTGTGATTCAGATAGTAGGCCAAAGTGTTGAGGCTGTCGCTTAGATGGACGTTTTCAAGGATTATGCCCTCACCCACCTCTATGTCTATAGGTGCAAAATTCCAGACTCCCCTTACTTTTCCTTTGGTAAACTTATCCGCTACATCCTGGGCGCTGTTTTTAGAAGTGCATATGATTCCTATATCAACCTGATTATCCCTGAGATAGTCATCCAGGTTTTCATAGTCCTGAACTTCAATGTCGTTTATGCTGATGCCTATCAGTTTGGGATTGACATCAAACATGGCGCTTATTATAAAACCCCTTTTGTAGTAATTTGCATAGTTTGCTATGGCCTGTCCCAGATTTCCGCTGCCTACAATAACCATTGTGTAGTCGCGGTTGAGTCCGATAATCAGCCCCAGCTGGTCAAACAGACTGGACACATTGTAGCCATAACCCTGCTGTCCAAATCCCCCGAAGTTGTTAAAATCTTGTCGTATCTGAGAGGCTGTATAACCCGTCAGATTTCCCAGTTCGCTGGAAGAGATTCTCTCAATGCCCTTCCTCTTAAGTTCTCCCAATACTCTTCTGTAGCGGGGAAGGCGTCTGATAACCGCCGGTGAAATTTTTGATTTTTCTTTCATATCCCTTCTCTTTCAGAATTAAATTGTTGATACTCTTAAACTTACTATCTATAATAAATGCAAAAGCCGATAAAATCAAGATTTATACAGGAATTTTCTAATGCTTGCACTTTCCGTATCCAATGTATCCAAATCCTTCGGAACCAATCCGATCCTCGACGGAGTTTCCTTTAATGTTAACCGTGGTGACAGGATTGGTATTGTGGGCTCCAACGGGGCGGGAAAAACCACCCTGCTTTCCATAATAGCCGGCGAACTGCAGCCGGACTCAGGCGATATTTACATTTCGCCGGAGGAAAGTCTGGGTTATCTTAGACAAAAAAATAACATCTTTGCGCAGGCTCATGTTTACGACGAGCTCCTTTCTGTCTTCTCGGAAATCATAGAAAAAGAAAAGCGATTCAAAGAAATATCCTCTCTTATGGCAAAAGAAAAAGATGCCTCAGCTTTGGAGCTTCTGATGAAGGAGTATAATGCCCTTGCCCTTGAACTTGAACATTCGCACAGTTTCAGCTATGAAAGTCAGGTAAAAGGCATGCTGACCCGCATGTCTTTTGGTGAAGAATATTATCATAAAGAAATTTCCACCCTGTCCGGAGGTGAACGCACCAGGCTGGCACTGGCCGCCCTGCTTTTAAAACAGCCCTCCCTTCTCCTCCTGGATGAACCTACCAATCATCTGGATGCAGAAACACTTGGCTGGCTGGAACAATTTCTAAGCAACTACCGGGGCAGTCTGCTGATAGTCTCCCACGACCGCTATTTTCTGGACAAAACCGTCAACCGTATCTTTGAACTTGAAAATGAAACTCTGACAGCCTACAAGGGTAATTATTCTGCTTATGCCTCAATGAAAAAAGAAAGGCTTGGGTATGATCTAAAGCACTACATTCACCAAATGCGGGAAATAGAAAGACAGGAAGATATGATTCGCAGGCTGGCCCAGCACAAAACGGAAAAACTTGCCAAAAGGGCCAAATCCGTGCAGAAACGCCTTGACAGGATGGACAGACCGCAAAAGCCCGGATTTGACAGAGATCCCATGTCTTTGCACTTTAAAGAAAATTATCCCAGTGGGAACGATGTCCTTTTTGTGCGCAACTTGTCGATGAGTTACGGCAAGAATACGCTCTTTGAAAACCTGAATCTGCACATAAGAAAAGGTGAAAAGGTCTGTCTTGTGGGAGCCAACGGCATTGGAAAAACCACCTTCCTTAACATTTTGACGGAAAAATTCCCGCCTGGCTCAGGAGAATTTCAATACGGCCAAAATGTGCAGAAGGCATATTATGACCAGCAGCAGGCTCTTTTACACAAGGACCATACCGTGCTGGAAGAAATTCATGGGGATTATCGCCTTTATAGCCAGTCCCAGCTTCGGGGCTTTCTGGGGCGGTTCAATTTTCATGGTGACGATGTCTATAAAAAGGTGGAGGATCTCTCCGGTGGCGAGCGGGCTAAACTTTCCCTGCTTAAGCTCATGTTGTCAGGGGCCAATTTCCTCATAATGGACGAGCCCACCAATCATCTGGACATTCAAGCAAAGGAAGCCTTCGAAGATGCTGTGCTGGATTTCCCCGGCACGGTGCTGATAGTATCCCACGACAGATACCTGCTAAGCAAAATACCTGAAAGAATCATCGAACTGACCCGGGACTCTTTTGTGGAATATCCCGGTAATTATGAGTACTACCTGGAAAAATCTTCAGCAAATAAAAAAGATGCAGCAGACGAAACAAAGCCACTTCTGAACCATAGAGCAACCACCATGCCGACTTTGAAAGAGATCAAGGCAGAAAACAGGAGAAAGGCCAAGGAAGAAGAAGCCAGACGGCAGAGACTGGCCCGGGACATTGAAAGCGCAGAAGAAAACATACATCGCCTTGAAAGCGAAGTCGCCAGAATAGAAACTGAACTGTGCAAAGAAGAAATCTACAGCAATCCGGAATTATCTTATAATTTTTCAAAAGAGCTTGAAAAAGCTAAGCTTGAGCTGGACTCTGCCTATAATCACTGGCTTGAACTGAAAGAATAAAAAAAGTGCTTGCAGGTTTTACATCCTTGACTTATAATGGGCTTTGATAATCAGCCGGACAAGGGATTCCGGCATTACGGAGGTTGAAAATGGTATTTGATAAAATTAAAGAATTAATCGTTGATCAGTTAGGCGTAGATGAAGACTCCATTACTGCCACTACTCATCTGATGAAGGATCTGGAGGCAGACTCTCTGGATGCAGTGGAAATCATCATGGCAATTGAAGACGAATTTGGCTTTGAAGTTCCTGACGAAGATGCTGAGAAATTCCAGGTTGTCGGTGACATTGTAAAATATGTAGAAGAAAAAATGGTATCCTAGGATACAAAACGAAAACACCCGGTTTTGCCGGGTGTTTTTATAGTTTCAGATTGGGATAGGCGTCCAGGCTCATGTCATCCACCTGGCCGCCTTTATATTTATAATAGCCGGCGCAGGCAATCATGGCGGCATTATCGGTGCACAGCGACAGGGGCGGAAAATAAAACTCTGCCCCCAGGGTCTGACAGGCCGCCGCCAGCTGCTTTCTCAGAAGGCTGTTTGCCGCTACCCCTCCTGCAAGAACCAGTTTCTTTTCTCCTGTTCTTTCAATAGCCATCATAGCTTTGGATACCAGTACATCCACCACCGACTGCTGAAAGGCGGCCGCCACATCTTTAACATTGACATCCAGTTCTTTTTGCCTCTGAGAATTTAAGTGATTTAAAACCGCCGTTTTAAGCCCGCTGAAGCTGAAATCCAGGCTGTCTTTCTCCAGCATAACTCTTTTGAACTCAATGCTGTCCGGATTTCCTTCCCGGGCTGCCTGGTCTATTTTGGGGCCTCCGGGATAACCGAGACCAAGCACTCTGGCCACTTTGTCAAAAGCTTCTCCTGCCGCATCGTCTCTGGTTCTCCCCAGCAGCTCAAATTCGTTGTAATCTTTTACATGAAACAGATGGGTATGACCTCCTGAAACTACCAAGGATAAAAAAGGTGGCTCCAGATTCTCGTAGGCAATATAGTTGGCGCCTATATGCCCGCCTATATGGTGGACTCCCACCAGAGGAATCCCCTTGGCATAAGCAAAAGCCTTGGCCGTTGCGACCCCTATGAGAAGGGCTCCCACCAGCCCGGGCCCGTTGGTCACTGCGATAAGATCAACCTCATCCAGCGTGATGCCGGCCTTTGCCATAGCCCTTTCGCATACCGGATTTATATTTTCCAGGTGATGGCGGGAAGCTATTTCAGGCACCACCCCACCAAAAACCTCATGCACTTCTATCTGTGAAGAAACCACGTCGGACAGCACTTTCCTGCCATCAGCAGTAACAGCCACGGCTGTTTCGTCGCAGCTTGTCTCAAATGCCAGGGTTATGAATTCGCCGTTTTTCATTTCTTTCTCCACAAAATCAATGCGTCTTCCATGTTATCCGAATAATATTCCTTACGGATGCCTTCCTGCCTGAAATCAAACTTCTCATACAGGCTGATGGCGGCCTGGTTGGAAGCTCTCACCTCCAAAGTGTGGCAGTCGATGCCATTATCTTCGGTGATTTCCAGAAGCTCATTCAGGATCTTTGCACCTATGCCCTGGCGCCTGAAATCAGGATGCACCGTCAGGTTGGTAATGTGGCCCTCACCCTCCACCTGCCATAAACCCACATAACCCAGCAACATGCCGTCCTGTTCGGCAACCAGATAAACAGCCAGTGAATTGTCGCTTAACTCTTTTTTGAATGCTTTCTCGCTCCAGGGGCATTCAAAGCAAATCCGATCCAGTTCCGCCATGGCTTTTGCATCTTTAGAAACCGCTCTCCTTATGGTAACACTCATTCGCTTTGCCTCCCTTCTTCAGAAAGTCTCCTTTCTTCCAGCTTCCTCTGAGCTTCTGCCTGCCTCAGATAAACGGGTTTTATGTGATGATAATCAGTAGCGGCTGCCAAGTCCCCGTCACCCTGATATCCCTTGAGCATTTCAAATGCTTCCTCTGCCACTGATTTTGCCCTTTGATGATTTTCGTAGTCATCGCCCAGGAAAAGCACTTCAACCGGATTGGATTCACAGTATGCCTGAACAAGTTCCAGAAATTCATCCATTCCCCGGGCTTTATCCTCTATTACTGACGCATACTGCCGGCCCTGCTTTATATATCCGCCACAGTAAACCTGTGACCTTCTGGCATCCAGTACCGGGCAAATCAGTCCCGGGAACTCACCCGCATTTCTTGCCAGAGCTTTCAGGCTGGGAACTCCAACAACGGGAAGGTTCAAGGCCTGGGCCATAGCCTTGGCCGTTGCTATTCCTATTCTGATGCCTGTAAAAGATCCCGGACCCAAAGATACGGCAATATGAGTCACATCGCCTATTGACAATTCACATTCGGACAACAGTTCGTCCACCATTGGAATAACCCTCTGCAGGTGGGAAAACTTCCTGTCCCCCTGCTTCTCGTGAATTTCCCATTCACTCCCGTCAGCTTCGGCAGTCAATAGTGCCACCGAAGCATAGAGCCCTGTGGTTTCAATGGCCAGTATCTTCATTTTATGCTGACAAACCTTTCTTCCTCACCCGGCCCGTATTCTATTTTAACGAAAATCGTGTTTTCCGGCAGAAATTCTCTGATTTTATCAGCCCATTCCACCACGGAAACCCCTTCCCCGTAAAAATATTCTTCGTAGCCCAGTTCATGGAATTCGTACTCATCCTCAAGCCTGTACACATCAAAATGATAAAGAGGCAGGCGTCCCTCTTCATATTCATGAATAATAGTAAAAGTCGGGCTGGTAATCTCATCTTCGATTTCCAGGCCTTTAGCTATAGCCCTGGTAAGGGTTGTTTTACCTGCGCCAAGATCGCCTTCCATGGCGATTACTGCCCCGGCCTCAAGCCTTTCCCCCAGTAAGATTCCCAGCCTTTCCATTTCAGCTTCATTTTTTATGAATAATCTGTCTTCACTCATATAAATGCTTTCTCAATTATTATCCCCTAGCCGTGCAGGAATTTGGATATTCTCTTGTATAACAGGAATGTTATGGCTGAGTTGAGAATTCCCTTAATCAGGTTGAAGCCCAGTATAAAAGGCATCAACGACTTAACCACACTCACCGGCACTCCCATAAAATGGGGCGTAACGAGCAGATTAGCGAAAAACATGGCAACCGTCATGGTCAGGGTCCCGCATATCAGAGCAATGATTGCCGACTTTTTGGATTTGCCCAGCTTGTAGATAACACCCGCAACCACGACAAAAGATCCCGTGGCAAGTATGTGCATGATAATGCCGTAGACTCCGCTTTGAGCGCTGACTGTGGTTCCCTGCACTATTGATACTATCACAGTAAGTACCAGGCCGGACAAGGGGCCGAAGGCAAAGGTCCCCATGAAAATCGGAACGTCCGCAGGATCATACTCCAGAAAGGACACCATGGGAAATATTGGTACATGGATTAAGGAAACCAGTACCAGGGCGATTGCTCCCAGCATCCCCATTTTAGCCAGCTTGTTGATTTGTTCTGAGCGTTTGTTCATTTCAAATTCCTCCAATTATAAAATGTGGAATCTGTCAGGTCAAAAAAGCCCCGGGCAAAATCCCAGGGCTAAGTCACGCATCGATAAAAATCGCGTTTCTTTCATCCGGACTGTCTTCGCATTTCTGCAAAACCGTCGGTACCGGAATCCAACCGGTTCGGCCAAATGGCTCGCGGACTCGTAGCTTTAGCTCTTTACCGCCGGTGAGGACTTTCACCTCGCCCTGAAACAGATTATGTATCCTTGTAAATTATATGCCTATTGTTCTTATTTTGTCAATCTGTAAATGCTTTCAGCATAAATTTTCGTGGCTTTGATAAGATTGTCTATATCTACATACTCATCTTTCTGGTGGGCAATTTCCGGTTCTCCCGGAAAAGCCATGCCGAAAGCAACTCCCCTGTCCATTGCTCTCGCATAGGTTCCCCCGCCTATGACCACCGGTTTGCTGTCATAATCTCCGGTTTGCTCACGATAAACTTCCATCAGAGTCTGTATCAGGGGATTGTCAACCGGAAGATATATTGGCGGCTGATGGCTCAATCTCACCAGTCCGATATGGTTTTTATCCAGATAGGGCATCATGGATCCATATATGGCATCTTCATCCAGAGTTACGGGATAGCGGATGTTCACAGTCAGCCTGATGGCATTCTTATCCATCTCTACAACGCCTACGTTAAATACAAGCCTGCCTGAAGCCTCATCTGATAAATCGCATCCTATCTCCTCGCCATGAAAATTGAAGCCTATATGATTATTGTAAAATGCCACAAAATCCGCCAGTTCCTCATTGGCAAAACCCATCTGATCTTCCAGTCTGCCCAGAAAGGCCATCAGTATTGATATGGCATTTTTGCCAAGATGAGGCAGGGATCCATGGGCTGAAATGCCGTAAGCCATAATCTCAAAGCTTTTCCCCAGCATTCTGCCGGTAATCTTGTGGCCCGTTTCATTTCTGAACAATTCCAGGAGGTCTTTAACCCTGTCATAGTCATGGCTTCTGACCAGGGCTTTTGCCCGGTCGGCAACCATGTTGGCCGCATTGCCTCCTTTAATGCTTCTGACTTCTATTCCTGCGGGTCTGTCTCTGCCCAGTTTTCTGGCTATATCGAAAATCAGGATGCCCTTTTCTCCGTGAATTACAGGGAAATCCGCATCGGGAGTGAAACCAAAATCCGGTTTTCCTGCTCTTTTGAAATACTCCTCCATACCCAGCCAGCCCGTTCCGGCCTCTTCGTCCAGCCCCAGAATAAGCCTTATGGTTTTAACCGGCGCAAAGCCCTCTTCCTTAAGCGCTTTCATGGCATAAAAAGCCGCTATGGCAGGTCCTTTATCATCTATGGTGCCCCGGCCAAATAATTTATTTTCAACCACAGTCCCCGCATAGGGAGGGTAGGTCCAGTCATCCCCCGCAGGAACCACGTCCACATGAGCCAGTACTCCCATGACTTCCTCTCCGGGGTTCCCCGGCATCTCGATATGGCCGCCGTAATTGTCGGCATTATACACATCAAAACCCGCCTCTCTTCCCAGCTCCAGCATGTACATAAATGCCCCATGCACATCTTTGCCAAAAGGCATATCCTTATCCTGGGCCGCTACAACACTGGGGAATTCCAAAAGGCCCTTGAGGTCCTTAAGCATGTCTTCTTTATAGCTGTCTATCCTCTCTATATGCCCCATTCTTTTCTACCTTCTTCTCCGAAAATGACACAGACATTGTATCCTTCTTCCTCAAGTGAACTCAGCTGTTTGCCCAGTTTTCTGGCCTTGAGCGTAAGATTTACATCGAATCCCTCATCCCTGAGCTCATTGCCTTTTTTCATCACCTCCAGAAAATCATCCCCCGGTTCATAGAGTAGCACCGCCCTTTTTTCATCCCGGGCAAAACTCATTTCGGGACTGCTTAAAATAATCTCGCATATCCTTTCAAAGCCTATCGAGAAGCCTACGGCAGGCACGTCCTCGCCAATCAGATTTCCGATCATCTTGTCATATCGGCCGCCGCCTGCTATCGAACTGCCGAATTTGGGACTGACGGCCTCGAAAATTGTGCCTGTATAATAACCCATTCCCCTTACAAGGGATTTGTCATATTCGACTTTGTATTTTCCGCCGGCCAGTTTTCTCACACTATCAATAATGTGCTGCAATTCATTGACCGGTCCCGGGTCTGAGCAGTATTTCACCATGTCCGAAACATCAGCACCGTCGCTGTCAGCTATGGCCTTAACAAATCTTCTAACAACTTCCCCGTCATATCCCTTTTCCAGAAGCTCCGACTCCACCCCCTCAAGCCCGATCTTATCCAGCTTGTCAAAGCTTATGCACACGGAAATAACTTCCTCTCTGGGGAAGCCCACATGTTCAATCATATCAAAAAGGATGCGCCTGTCGTTTACCCTGATGGTAAAATCCTCGAAGCCAAGTTTCTGCAAGGTTTTGGCCGTTGTGTCCATAAGTTCGATTTCAGCTCTTTCTGAAGCATCGCCTATAATGTCAATGTCGCATTGATAAAACTGCCTTAAACGGCCTTTCTGTGGCCTTTCCGCCCGGAATACCTGTCCAATCTGTATCACTTTAAAAGGGATTTTCAGGTGGCTTCTGTTGTTGGCATAATAACGGCTTAAAGGCAGGGTCAGGTCAAAACGAAGGCCCATGTCAGCCAGGTCTTCGAAGGAATTGTTTTCCAAGGCTTCTTCAAACTTTCTGCCCCTCTTCAGAATGCGAAAAATCATATTGAGATTTTCGCCCCCCTCACTCTTGTCAAGGAGCTCAATATTTTCAAGCAAAGGCGTTTCTATCATAGAAAAGCCGCTGTTTTCATAGCTTCTTCTTATAATCTCTTTTACCTTTTCCCTTATTTTGACTTCCTGGGGGAGATAGTCCCTTGTGCCCCTTACCGGCTGAACCGAGATGGTCATTTAATTTCCTCCTGTTTTTTTACTTATCCTGAAATTATTTTCGGATTTATTTCCAAATGTATTCGCTGCCAATCAGGGCTTCTGCGTCCTCAGCAGCCTGCAAAGCCCTTTTTAAATGCCCCGAAACCTTCAGGGTGGGATTGTTTTCCTCATTTCCGTCCAGAGGTATCACTGCATAATTGTCTTTCCCTTCAGCCTTATATTTGTCCACCCATGTTATCATGGCATCGGCTTTTATATCCTCTATTTCGCCCAGGTTTGGATTATATGACAGCGTTACCCTGGCTATCATACCCTGTTCGGTATATCGGTTATTCAGGGTCTCTGCTCTCTGGTTTGATATGAGATTACCCATTGAATAGAATACGGGAACGGGCTTTCCGGTTTCCTCACTGACCAGATATTCTATCTCCTGCAGCACATGGGGGTGGGATGCAAAGATAATATCTGCCCCCATCTTCACAGTTTCCAGGGCGATTCGCTTCTGCCAGGGGTTGGCCCTTCGCTGGTATTCCTCTCCCCAGTGATGATAAACCACAACAATATCCGCTCCCGCTTTTCTGGCTGATTTTACGGAAGCTTCCACTTTTTTCAGATCCTCATCCAAAAAATCATAATCATAGCTGTTGATCAGATCTGCCGCCTCTTTGGACAGGACCACTCCGTTTATAGTCTTTTTCCCTTCATACTTATGGGTTTCATAGGTAAAGGAAACTATGCCAACCTTCAGACCCTTAACATGCATCAGGGCGAAATCCCTCTCCCAGGGCAACCTGCTTCCTGCCGTTGCCAGACCGTTTTTCCTCAGCACCCGAAGAGTCCGTTTCATACCTTTAAGGCCCTTGTCATGAAGGTGATTGTTGCTGGTAAGCCCCACATTGAACCCCGTATCTGCCAGAGCTTCAGCCAGGGAATCCGGTGCATTGAATGAAGGATAACCTGACGGGGATCCTCCCGTAAAAGTAGTTTCCACGTTGCATATGGCCAGGTCTGCCTGGTGTATATACGGTTTTATATAAGCAAAATTATCCTCGTAATTATAAAGACCCGTCGTGCTGTCATACTGGCTGGCCAGCTGGGACTTATGCACCATCACATCTCCCACGCACATTATGCTGAGTTCAATGTTCTCCGGCACCGATTCAACAACCGGGTCATCCTCCTGCTCCTGCTCTTCCAGTTCTGCCTGCATCTCTTCAGGCTCCTCGGCATGGGAATAATCTGCATTTGTGTCACAGGCCCACATAAAGAGCAGACCTATGGACAGAAGGACTGCCAGCATCAGCCGGCGGACTTTTTTCTGCATCTAAACCGCCTCGACTCCTGCTATTTCAGGGAACTGCTCTTTGAGCAGCTTTTCCACCCCGTTTTTGATGGTCATCTGTGAAAAAGGACAACCTGCACAGCTTCCTTGCAGCTTTACCTGTACAACTTTATCATCGGTAAAGTTAACAAACTCCAGGTCTCCGCCGTCTCTTTGCAGTAAAGGCCTGATTTCATCCAGCGCAGCTTTGATTTTTTCTTCCATTTTACTTCTCCTCTTCCGGCTCTTCAGCCGTATCTTCCGGATTTTCTTCCGGTTTTGCTATATACTTTTCTTTGAACTCACCGTTTTCCACGGTGGAAATTCTCATGGGCTTTATGGGATCACCGTCCTCGTTGAAACTGATTTTTCCTGTGACTCCCTCAAAATCCTTCGTTGAAGCCAGCAACTCCCGCAAGCTCATTTGATTATTCCCCTCAGCACGTGCCTTTAAAACGCTTATGGCCAGCATATAGGCATCATAACCCAGAGCCGCCTCGGGAGGTGTAAAATCCCTGTCAAAATTCATCTGGTATGTGGATGCAAAAGATGTGGGTTCGTCACATACATCAGCAGCAATATCGAGGTAGTCGGTAAAAATTGCTCCCTCAAGCAGGTCGCCTCCCATTTCAAGAAAATTATTGTCATGCCACAGACTGGTGCCCACAAACTGAATCCTTATATTTAAGGCCCTGGCTTCAGCCAAAATGCTCAGGGCTTTTTCCCCGCCGCAGGGCACATAAACGACAGAAGCCCTGCTCTCTTTCAGTTTTTCCATTTGACCGCTTAGGTTTTCCAGATCCCTGCTGATTTCCAGACTGACTATTTCGAGATTTTCATCCAACTCCGCCAGTTTCTCTGAAAAACTCTGTGCAAGAGCAGTACCAAAGTCATCCTTGGCAATTTTTACAATCGCAACTTTCTCCGGTGCAAGCTCATTGAAAACGAAAGATGCCGCCATAGGGGCCTGCAGGGATTCCACAGTAACTATGCGAAAATAATAGGGGTTATTTTTGGTCACCAGGGGGTTGCTGCAGGTAACCGCAATTGCAGGTATTTCAGCTTCCTCAAAATACCTGCCGCCTGTCATGCTCATGACATTCCCATAGCTGCCCAGAATGATATCCACCTTGCTGTTGACCAGCTTCTGAGCCGCCAATTTTCCACTGAAAATATCAGACTTATTGTCAGCATAGACAAGTTCTACTCTTTTGCCTGAAACCGTCGGATGCAGTTTGTGTGCAAGCTCTATGCCTTCAAGTTCCGCCCTGGCTTTTTCCGAATCCTCCCCTGTCAGTGGCTGATATATTCCAATTTTATATACTTCCTCCTGCTCGGCCTCGTCCTGTCCTATGTCACCGACGCAGCCGGTCAGGCTTAAAATGCCTATCAATATTAAGGCTAAAATCCTCATGCTTATTCCTTATTTGCTTCTACGAACCTCTTAATCTTTTTAGCTGTGGTCTTTTCGAATTCCTGCTTTCTCAAGTCCATTCTTTTGATCCTCTTGAAGAAAGGCAGGCCTTCATTTATTTTGTCAACCTCACTCCAGAGCAGTTCCAATACCTGTTCATCGGTATAATCCTTGCCCAGGGCTTCTTCGACAGCTTCCTCGTCAATCCTGACGTTGGCGGAAATCAGCGTATCGGCCCCATCGCTGCTGTCTCTTCCCCATACCAGGGATTCAAGCACATAGGGAATCCTTCCCAGATAGTATTCCAGCTCTTCAGGAAATACGTTCTTGCCGTTTTTGGTTATTATCACATTTTTCTTTCTGCCTGTGATGTAGACATAACGGTCTTCATCCATATAGCCCAGATCACCCGTATGGAACCATCCGTCTTTCAGGACTTCATCCGTTGCTTCAGGATTCTTGTAGTAACCCAGCATGACATTCGGACCCCAGGCGCAGATTTCCCCTATCCCTGTTTCGGGATCCGGCTCATGTATTTTCATGTCAAATCCGGGCGGAATATATCCTGCAGACTGGCTCTTGGCTGCGAAGTCCGGATTCAGTGCACAAATGGGAGCTGTTTCCGTAAGTCCATAGCCCTGTACCGCCATAATGCCGAATTCCTGTATTCCTTCTAAAATAGCCGGGTCAATGGCAGCGCCGCCGCAGATCATTATGCGCATTCTGCCTCCAAAAACATCCGTGACTTTTTTCGGAACCAGGTTTATTCCTATCTTCTTTGTGAAACGGTTAATTTTAAGAACCGTTCTGAGTTTCTTTTCTGCTCCTCCTTTTCTGGCCTGGCTCCAGATCCGCTTGTAAATGCTTTCCATAATGAGAGGCACGGTCAGGAACATCGTTGGTCTGGCTTCTTCCAGATTTTTAACAATATATTTGAGACCCTCACAGAATGCTATAGAAGCACCTCTGTACAGGGGCATTAAGAATCCGCATGTGCATTCATAGGTATGGTGTATGGGAAGAACCGAAAAGAATATATCGTCTGTGCCTACCCAAAGCAGGGTGGGCGCCGCAATCAAATCTTCCACAATATTTCCGTGGGAAAGCATAACTCCTTTTGAAACACCTGTGGTCCCTGAAGTAAAAAGCAGTATATTCATGGCGTCCCTGTCAATGACTGCATCAAGAAACTCTCTGTTGCCGTTTGCAAGAAGCTCATTGCCTTTTTCTATAAGTCCGGGAAGTTCATCTTCCATGCCAATCAGATGCTTCAGTCCTGTTTTCCCGCCGTCCTTAATATCTTTGAATATTTTTTCAAATTTCTTATCATATATTACGGCTTCCACTTCACCCTGATTTACAAGCTGTTCCAGTTCGTTGGCCGGCAGTTCTTTGTCCAGGGGCACCACTACTCCCGTTCCGCAGGCTATGGCAAGATAGGATATGGCCCATTTGTAAGAATTGTCTCCTATGACTGACACTGCTTTTCCCTTCAGCCCCAGGTCAATTAGTGCTGTGCCCAGAGCATCTACATCCTTCTTTGCTTCTTTATAAGTAATCGGTTGATATACTCCTCCCGGAACATCTTTCTGATAGAATGCAACATTGTCTCCGTAAAGCTCAACGCTGGTTTCAAACATATGTTTAAGGTCAATTATAGGTCTGACATCCCTGTATTTTACCAGCGGATCCTGTGAATTCTTTATTCCTTCAATCCGCTTCTGGGCATATTCCCATTCTGCCGGTTTTAAGGCTTCATATTCCTTATGATTCATTTCCCTTGCCTCCTTGGCGATTTTCTTTATTTCTTTTGATTTTTCTGGATGCTGTCTTTTCAAATTCTGTCTTTCTTATTTCAAAGCGCTTGATTCTCTTGTAGGAGGTCATGCGCGAATTGGCTTCTTCCACTGCTTCTTTAATCAGCTTATGTATTTCCTGGTCGGAAAGTTTCCCGAAATCCTCTTCAATGGCCTCGTAGTTTGGCACTATGTTGGCATGTACCACTGTTTCACCGCCGCACTGTTCATCCACCCCATATACCAGGCTTTCCAGTATATACTCACTCTTCCCCAGATGGAACTCCAGTTCCTCCGGGAAAATATTCTTGCCGTTCTTAGTAACAATGACATTCTTTTTGCGGCCGGTAATGTACAGAAAACCCTCATCGTCCATAAAGCCATAGTCCCCGGTGTAAAGCCAGCCTTCCTTCAATACCTTTGCTGTTTCTTCCGGATCTTCGTAATAGCCAAGCATAACCGAATCGCTTTTGCAGATTATCTCGCCTATACCGTACTCGTCTTTGTCGATTATCCTGACTTCCGTTCCCGGCATAGGCGGACCTACGGAAGCGGCCTTGCTGTACCTGTCCCTGTTAACCGCAATAATGGGAGAACATTCCGTCATGCCATAGCCCTGTATCATGGGCAGGCCCATGGCCCTGAAATCTTCAATTATGCCCGGGTCCATGGCGGCAGCTCCCGAAATCAGGAGTTTAACATGGCCTCCTACGGCAGCATGAATATCTTTAAACATTTTGGCAGGCAGGCCTGTGTTTTCAAGCCCAAGGGATTTGGAAAGGTTCACGGCTTTTCTTAGTTTAGCTACCCGTCCGGACTTTTCGGCCTTTTTCCAGATTTTTTTGTACATGCCTTCAAAAATAAGAGGCACACCCAGCATTACATTGACTTCTGCTTCAATCATATTCTCAGCTATGTGCTTGAGTCCCTCACAGATAGCTATGGTGCAGCCCTGGTAAAGGGCCGTCAGTATATGGCAGGTCATCTCATATGTGTGGTGCATGGGCAAAACCGAAAGACCCGTCATGCCTTCCACATTGACAAATTTGGACATGTTCATAACATTTGCCACCAGATTTTTCTGGCAAAGCATGACACCTTTTGAAGCACCGGTAGTTCCCGAGGTAAAAAGCAGCAGGCTCATGACAGCAGGATCAATAGTCACACTGGAATACTCCTTATGGCCCTCCGCTAAAAGCCCGGCACCTTCTTCAAGGAGTTTTTTCATGGACAGGACATCGTCAAGATCTTCTCTTGCATTCATGTTGATTTTTACTATTTTTTTGTTTCCTTTTGTCGCTTCAGCCACCTGTTCGGAAGCTTTCTCCGAGAAGATGACCACACCTGCCCCCGACCTTTCCAGCAGACTTTTCATGTCAGCAGTCGGCAGTTCGCGCTCAATGGGAACAAAAATCCCTACTCCGCAGCTTACCGCAAAATATGACAAAACCCACTCATAGCTGTTTTCGCCGATTATGGCTATCTTTTCGCCTTTCAGCTTGCGATGCAGCAGGGCCGTCCCGAAATTATCTATTTCCCTGCGGAACTCCGTGTAGAGTATGGGTCTGTACTCGCCTCCCGGCTCGTCTTTAACCAGAAAGGCCGGTTTCTCACCGAAAAGTTCCGTGCTACCGTCAATCAGCTCCCTTAAATCCCTGATTTCCCTGACGGGATAAAGAGCCTTTTTATACCTCGCTTTATTCATTTTGCCAATCGCCTTTTCCCTTAAAAACGCATAAAACAAGTAGTGATAACGAAGTCAGTATATCATCTTGACAAGGCAGGGGCAATAATATTTAATATGTGTGAGAGCTTAATCAGAGGTGGCAAATGGACAAAAACAAGCTTAGGGGCAATTTCTTCCTCCTCATCACCTCCCTGATCTGGGGAAGCGCTTTTGTGGCACAAAGAGTGGGAATGGACTATGTTGGCCCCTTCACATTTACAGCCGTCAGATTCTGGCTGGCAGTAGCAGCTCTTTTTCCCGTTATGTTATTCCTGAATAAGAAAGAACTGCTGGACAAACCGGTAGAAACAGACCGCGACGGCAAAAAAACCCTCCTGGTGGGAGGGTTAACTTGTGGGTTTGTACTTTTTATTGCCTCTGTGCTTCAGCAGTTTGGTCTGGTTTTCACAACTGCGGGAAAAGCCGGTTTCATAACCGCTCTTTACATTGTGCTTGTTCCCCTGCTGGGTTTGTTTCTCAAACACCGCCCCGGGGCAAAAAGCTGGCTGGGTGTGCTCATGGGCACCATAGGCCTTTATTTTTTGACCATAACTGAATCCTTCACCATAGCCAGAGGGGATTTTATCGTCCTGGTGGGAGCCTTTTTCTGGGCATCCCATGTTCTGGTCATAGATCACTTTACTCCATATGTGGACGGAGTCAAACTTTCCATTATTCAGTTCATAGTATGCGGTGTCCTGGGCACAGTAGCCATGTTTATTTTTGAAAGACCGTCAATGGGAGCCATTTCCAGCGCAGCAATCCCTATTCTCTATGCGGGAGTCATGTCTGCGGGAGTGGGTTTCACTTTCCAGATTCTGGGGCAAAGGCATACATCCCCGACAGTGGCATCTCTCATTTTAAGCCTCGAATCTGTATTCAGCGCTGTATTCGGCTTTCTGCTACTCCATGAGATCATGTCTCCCAGGGAGTTGCTGGGCTGTGCGCTCCTGTTCGTGGCAGTAATTATTTCTCAGCTTCCTGACAGGGCAAAAGCCTGAGGGGTCACTGAAAAAGCCCATAAATACAGGGAAGCCACTGTGGCATATGGCGAATATGTTTCTCTGTGTCGTTGAAATATTTCTTTAGTCAGTTCATCATAGCCATATAATTTTTTCATGCCCCTCCTTATACCCAGATCATGCCAGCTGATGACATCGGGCCTTGAAAGGGAAAAGATAAGGAGCATTTCCGCCGTCCATACACCGACTCCTTTCAAAAGGGTCAGTTCTTTAATGATTTCTTCATCCGAAAGCAAGGCGAATTCAGAGGGTTTTATCTCGCCGCTTAGCATGGCCAGGGCTGCACCTTTTATATAAGATGCTTTTCCATAGCTCATGCCGCATTTTTGTATCTCTTCCTCTGAAATATCAGCTATGGTACGGGGAGTTATTTCTCCGGCCAGACTCTCAAGCCTGCCGTAAACTGTTTCTGCAGCTTTGCCGGATATCTGCTGACTGACTATGCTGTCTATAAGAGCCTGAAAAAAGTCCGGGGTTATTTCCCTGTTTATATGGCCAAGCTCATCTATAGCCCTGCCTAAAACGGGGTCTGCAGCTTTCAGATAATCTTTTTCCGTTTGACCGTACTGATAGAATTTCATTTATTTATTAATGAATATAAGCCCGGCAATGCAAAGTGCTATGCCTATCAGCTGCTGCGATGAAATATGCTCTTTATAGGCCAGGACTCCCACAACTATCAGGGCTATGGCCAGGAGAATATTGCAGACCAGGGAACCAATGCTGATATTCCATCCCACTCTGTACAAAAGGACAAAACCAATCTCCAGCCCAACAATGCTTAAACCTATTACAATGGGCGCCCAGTTGACCATTTTGAACTGGCCGACAATATCTTTATTTGTGTCTGTGGCAAGATAAATTATAAATGAAAAGGCGGCTCCCACCAGATAGGCTACGATAGTACTGACCATGGGGCTCAATTCCTTTGGAACACCCTTGGCTCCAACATGATATATAACGTTTGAACCCACCACCATTATCACAGGAAGATAATACCCCAAAGACATATAATTTGACATTCACTGGCTCCTTTTTTTCATCAGATATTCTTCAATCTTTATATCGAAAGCTTTCATGATAGACCTTACCATAGGATGATCGTAAGACGCAAATTGCATATTGTCGATAGAAGAAACCGGCATGACTTTTGGCGATGTCCCCGAAAGGAAAACCGCTTTTGCTTCATTTACCCTCTCGGCAGAAACGGCTGTTTCCACCACTTCAAACCCCGCCTCATTGCATGCTTCGATAACCTTCATTCTGGTAATGCCCTTCAGCACCTTTTCCTCAGGAGCAGTAAATATCCTGTCCCTGCTTTTTATAAAGAAGATATTTGAACTGCCGCCTTCATTGATCCGGCCTTCACTGTCCACCAGAAAGACCTCATAGAAGCCTCTTTGTTCTTTGATTTCATTAATCTTGCGCCTGTAATCGAAATCCACCAGCTTCACATTGGGATTTTCCCTTTCCAGGGAATATAGCCCAACGGCCGCCCCTTTCATTCTCTCCTCGTCACTGGGATAATAGTTTTTACTGATATAGGCTATTGTTTTGGGAATCCCTCCCACTGTGAACATTATGAATTTTATATTGCAGTTGCTGTCGTTATTGAGGCTTGCCAGTCTTTCCATATATTCCAGCATTTCAGATGCGGAAATTGAACATGGGGTCTTCATGGTTTGAAAGGACTGCAGGGTTCTTTCGTAATGCTCCTCAAAAAATAAAGGAATGCCATCCATCAATCGAATTACATCATAGATGAGCACTCCGTCATTTGGCGTAAGTCCCGCTTTCTGGTCTTTAGTTTTGGTTTCTCCGTCTTCTATATAGAAGGCCCCTACATTGTCATCCATCTTGCTCCCCTAAAAACTCATCACTATCTGCATCAGCAGAGGTGCGATAATAATTGCCGGCAGATAGTTGGCCACCTTAAGATTGGTTATGCCGAGTACATTAAAGCCCAGGGCCAGTATTATAAGGGATCCTGCTGCTGTGATTTCTCCGATGATGGCATCCACTAAAAAGGGTTCCAGCACCTGGGCCAGCAAAACAACAGACCCCTGAAAAATCAGCAGAAAGCCTGCGGAAAGGAGCACTCCTGCACCCAGACTTACAGCCAGCACTGCCGCCGATATGAAGTCGATAATCGATTTGGTAAAGAGCATCTCATAATCGGCGTTAATACCTGCGTTGAGGGAGCCTACTATGGACATGGCTCCCACGCAGAACAGCAGGCTGGCTGTCACAAAGCCCTGTGCAACGGATGTTAATCCATCCCCGCTTTTTTTGGTTTTGCTTTCCACATACAGGCCCAGGCCGTTTATCCTGTTATCGATATCCAGCTTAATGCCCAGGGCACCGCCCAGCACAATGGAAAGAATGAGAATTAAAACATTATCGCCTTTCATAGCCCCCGTAATGCCAATAAATATGATGCACAAAGCCAGGCCCTTCATTATTCCTTCTGTATATTTTTCGGGAATCCCCTTCTTAAACAGCAAACCTATAAGGCTTCCTACGACTACTGCACCTGCATTTACGAGAACTGCTATCATGTTTTAATCTCCTTAAGCTATACTGCTATATTGCGTTCATTTTTTCCGCGAACTGACGCCTCCGTTCCTCGACCACCCGGGGATTGAAGATACCGCCGTCCGCAACATCAGATTCTTTCATGGGGACCCACTGGTTTTCAGAGTTTTCCCAGCTGCTGCCGTCACTGAAAATCACATGGCTTACCACGGCATTTATGGCGTAGAGAGCCTTATCCGGATTGCTGAGCTCCATCAGATTTTCTCCGTCCGGATCGTCAAAAGTGAATTCCACAGCCTTGCCCAAAGGTTTCCAGATGTTGTCGTAGCCCTGAATGCTTACTTTGAAACTGCTTATTTCCTTTGCTTTAACATCTTTCAGGCCCAGGCTCACAAAGACCCTATCGCCGCTTTCATCTTTGAACAAGCCACCATATGATATTATAATAGGCGAACCCGATATATAAAGGTTTTTCGGCAAATTGAAAACCTTTTTTAATTTCTGTTCACTCATTTTTCAAATCCTTAAATCCTTTCCGAAATCTATTACATTACCTTTCCTTTAATACCGCTGATTTCATCCATTGCTGCTTTGATGGTTTTTGATGTTGCAACGTCATCCATGCCTGAATTTATCATAACAAGCATAATGACATCATCGTAAACCACAACGCTCACATCATCAGCGATAACGCATATCCATTTTTGCGGATCGATACCATTTTTGATTTGTTTTGCGATTGCCTCTGCATTACCTCCTTCCTTTGCTCTCACAAGCGCCATGGAGTAAGCCTGTGTGGTCATGAGCGCCTCAGACACCACAGCCTCTTTCACTCCTGAAACATCCTCCAGTCCGAGATTATAAAGGACAAGGTCCTTGTTTCCAAGATCAACAAAGTTGGTCTCTATTCCAATGGCCTGATCTATCTTGGTAATCCCGTATATTTTCTCAACCAGATCCGTAAGGCTTCCCTTGATCTGGCTGCTGCCTGCGCTTCCTTCATTGCCCTCTTCTTTGTCCCCGGTGTTGTTTCCGCTGCCATTGCCGGGCTTTTGCCCGCCTTCATTGTCAGTGGGTGTATCTCCATCTTCCACAACTGAATCATCATGGTCTGTGTCCTGGTCTGTATCTTCGTCTTTATCCACCGGATTTTCAATCTGGTCGTCGGGAGAAATGTCCGGATTGCTTTCCCCTTTTGCACCGCATCCTGCAAACAAGGCCATCATCATGGCCAGCACCAATAATATTGCTACTAATCTCTTTTTCATTTTTTTACTTCCTTTCATTTTACTATCGTTTATTACCTTATTACAATTAGCTTTTTAATCGGCTCACAAAGGTTTAGACGACAGCAAAACGATTTTGTTCCACTAAATCCACAAGTTCGTAAGGTATTATTTCCCGCAAATCATCAATTTCAAGCTCTATTTGGTAACCAATTTTTCCTGCGCTGATTATTATGGTATTAAATTCCCGGGCGCTTATGTCAATAAAAGTTCTGAAAAGCTTCTTCATGCCTATTGGCGAGCAGCCTCCGTGGACATAGCCGGTCAGAGGCAGAAGCTCTTTTGTTTTTATCATTTCTATGGCCTTCTCACCGGCTGATGCTGCAGCTTTTTTCAGGTCCAGTTCCTTGTTTACTGGAATAATAAAAACATAGTGTTCGCCTGACTTGCCGGCAGTGACAAGGGTTTTGAACACTCTGGCGGGATCCAGGCCCAAAACACCTGCTACCTCCATGCCGCTTATGGCGGCGGTATGAGAATAGTCATGAGCTTTGTATTTGATTTTCTTCTGGTCGAGCAGACGCATGGCATTGGTTTTAAACATTTCTACCTCCATTTAATGACAGGGGGACAGCCCTTTTGACACAGACAAATGACAGGGGGACAGCCCTTTTGACACAAATGACACATGACAGGGGGACAGCCCTTTTGACACAGACAAATGACAGGGGGACAGCCCTTTTGACAGGGGGACTGTACCTCTAATGGCGTTGCCGTTGTCCGCAAGGTGGCACTATCCATAGTGCTGTCATATTCTCTATGTTTATTTCTATTTATCTAAATAGATAGATAGATAAGACCGGTAGCATCCCGCGAGGCTGCCAGCCCGGATTCTAATGTCTGTGATATCATGGAAATCCATATTTTCTTCAAAAATGAGCAAAAAATTGACTTATGCTAGAGGTGTGTGAATATATATACAGGTAACCGGAAGTTATTCGCAGTTATGCGCATATGTATGCATTTCTCAGTGATTTTTCGGCCGAAAACCTCGCACTTCTCGCTTTTTTGCTCAAAAACCCCAAATAAAAGGTCAAGGTCTTTTCCCTGATAACATTTCTTTTAACATACAAATCCTCCTGTCTTGTTAACTGCTAATTTAATAACCGGTTTATTGTGTGCATGAAAGAGGGGTTTTGCCCTCTTACCGTTTTTAATACTACTGCCAATTAAAATTATACTCTAAGGCGGAATATCATTGTTCCCTACATGAAAAATTGTTCCCTATGTGAAAAATGGATATCATGATTTTAAATCTTATGATATCCATTTCTGACAGTAGATATGGCGGAGGGCATGGGACTCGAACCCACGGGGCTGTTACGCCGTACCCGCTTTCCAGGCGGGCTCCTTAGCCACTCGGTCAACCCTCCAAATCATGAGCGCCTGACGGCGCTCATTTAATATACAATACTAAAAGACGAAAATCAACAATAATCTGCCTGATTTCTAGTTGCCTGCGGAGGCGGCCTGTTCTTCAGCTGCCGGCTTGTCTTGCACCACAGGTTTCTCCTTGGCTGCCGGCCTATCTTTGGCCGGTTTTTTCTTCCTCGGATGCAGATGAATCAGTTTAGTTGGACATACCTTTACACAAAGTGCACAGTTGGTGCATTTTGAGTAGTCGATTACCGCATGATTGTCGATAATGTGGATGGCATCAAACTTACATGCCTCAACGCACTTGTTACAGACAATGCAGCCGATGCTGCAAATGCTCTTGGTATAGTCTCCGTCGTCAAAGGAACTGCAGCCGGCCACAACTCTCATGTTGTCGGGAACAATCTCAATAAGGTTATTGGGGCAGACTTTGGCGCAGGCTCCGCAGCCTACACAATTATCCCTGTTGACAACCGCAATGCCGTTTTCAATGTGCATTGCATCATAGTCACAGACCTTGACACAGTCGCCGAACCCCAGACAAGCCATGGCGCAGGAGCCCCTGCCCCTATAGAAAAGCTTGTTGGCCGAGCAGTTCTGGTAGCCCTGATATTCCATGGCGTAACCTGTTTTTTCCTTGGTACCCGAACATTTCACTATGGCGACCTTTGCCTGTGCTCCTGCGTATTCTACACCTAAATATTCGCTGAGGGCTTTGGCTACCTTCTCTCCTCCCGGGGGACAAAGATTTGTAGGTACACTTTTATCCGCTGCCATGGCCGCCGCATAATCGGCACAGCCCGCATATCCGCAGCCGCCGCAGTTGGTTCCCGGCAGGATTGCAATTATTTCTGCCACGCTTTCATCTTCCTCGACCGCAAAAAACTTGGATGCGATGGTTAACATAATACCCGACAGGAGACCTATACCGCCCACAAGTACAACTGGTATTGCAAATTGCATTTTATTCAGCCTCCTTTCCTAAACACCGAATATGCCGTTAATTACTCCGGCAAAGCCCATAAAGGACAATGATACAATAGCTGCCGCCAGCAGTACTGACGGGATTCCCTTAAATGAAATGGGAAAGTCATTACTTTCAATTCTCTTTCTCACGCCGGCAAAGATAACCAGCGCCATCATAAAGCCTACACCTGCACCAAATGAATTCACAATTGATTGCACAAAAGTGTATTCTTCGTTGATATTGAGAATGCATACACCCAGCACCGCACAGTTGGTTGTTATGAGAGGCAGGTAAATGCCCAGGGCTTTATGAAGTGACGGAACCTTCTTTTTAAGAATGATTTCCACCAGCTGGACCAGAGCCGCAATTATGAGTATGAACACGATGGTCTGAAGATATTCCACATTAAATTTTACCAGCAGGGCCATATGAATGGGATAGGTAACCGCAGTTGCCAGCACCATTACAAATATTACGGCAAAGCTCATCCCCAGTGCGGAATCCAGTTTCTTTGAAACGCCCAGGAAGGGGCAGATGCCCAGGAACTTCACAAGCACAAAGTTGTTCGTAATTATTGCGGCGAACATAATAATTGCTAAATCAGCCATTCTTCACACCTTCTTTCGCAGCATTCGGACAGCCTTCGCAGCCGAAGTCCTTCTTCTTAATCGCTCTGCCTCTGGAAATGTAGTTGATCAAAGCCACCAGACATCCAAAGGTGAAGAATGCTCCCGGAGCCAGATTGAATATTGACATGGGGCTCAGGAAATCGGGAACCAGATGGATACCAAACCAGCTACCCGAACCTAAAATTTCCCTGATGGAACCCATAAGTAAAAGAGCAAGGGTAAAGCCAAGTCCCATTCCAATGCCGTCCAGCACCGAGTCAACAATGCTGTGTTTGTTGGCAAACATTTCCGCCCTGCCCAGAATGATGCAGTTAACAACTATGAGCGGAACGAAAATACCAAGAGCGGCATTGATGGCAGGCGCATAGGCCTGAAGCAGAAGGCTGACTATGGTAACAAAGCCTGCTATTACAACTATATAGGCGGGTATTCTTACCTTGTCAGGAATAATATTTTTTAAAAGCGATATTACAAAGTTGGAACAGATGAGAACCGCCGTAGCTGCCACACCCATCCCGATTCCATTAATCGCAGAAGTGGTAACAGCCAGGGTGGGGCATATGCCCAAAATCAGCACCAGAGTAGGGTTCTCCTTAATTATTCCATTGGTCAAAATTGCGAGTTTATTTTTATTTTCCATTATACGCCACCTCCCATTTTCTGAAACTGCTGGAGTGCCGCGTCAACTATATTGAAAACTGCGGTCGAAGAAACCGTTGCTCCCGTTATGGCGTCAATCTGAGTTTTGCCGCTTTCATCAGACATTGTGATACTGCTGTTGCCGATGAACTTGGAGAGGTGATCCTCTTCCAGGGCCTTAGTTCCCAGGTTGGGAGTTTCACTTTGCTCGTTGATTTTAATCCCGGTTACTTCGCCTTTTTTATTTACACCAACCAGGGCCTCGATTTCCCCGCCGAAACCTTTTTTAACTACTGTGAAAATGAAACCTTCGCCATTGTCGGCCGCCAGTATGGTCTGAATGTCGGGGAGCTTGTCCGCAACGATTTCAGATACAGCTCCGCCGGACTCGGGCAGAATCACTGCCAGCTCTTCATTTCCCACAGCTTTGTTTGCCTCAATAATCGGTGCGGTTACCTGGTAGGTGGCTACCAGGGCTCCTGTTATTAAAAGACAGATTACTGTAAGTACAACTACGGGAGTAAGGGTTCCGCCATTTTTCTTTTTGCTCATTTTGCAGCCCCTCCCTTCCTGATCCTGGATCCGTACATCTTTCTTCTGGACATATAGTCAATGTGAGGAGTCAGTACGTTCATCAGCAATATTGCAAAAGACACACCTTCAGGCAGGTCTCCGAAGAGCCTTATTACCATGGTGATCAGTCCGCAGCCTATGCCAAATATTACCTTTCCTGTGGTGGTCAGCGGAGATGTGGAATAGTCGGTGGCCATGAAAATGGCGCCCAGCATGACTCCGCCTGCCAGGATGTGGAAAATCGGATCCTGCCCAGCCAGTAAGGCAATCACAAATACAGTTCCTATGAATGCTACGGGAATGGTGGGTGCGATTATCTTTCTTATTATGAGATAATAGCCGCCTACGAGAAGTGCCAGGGCACTGGTTTCGCCAAGGGAGCCGCCGGTCAGACCCAGCAGCATTTCTGTGTATGTGGGCAGATTGGCAGTATCGCCGCTGGCCAGAAGTGCCAAAGGAGTAGCTCCCGTTACAACATCTGCTGCTGCCAACATCGGTGTGGCGACAGGCCATGTGGTCATGGGAATTCCAAACGAAAGCAGCAATACAATCCTGGCTGTAATCGCAGGATTTGCAAAGTTCTGCCCGATTCCACCGAAGAGCTGCTTGACGACTACTATGGCCACGAAAGACCCAACCACAGCCATCCAATAGGGGAAAGTGGCCGGTAAGTTGAAACTCAAAAGAACACCGGTCACTGCGGCGCTCAGGTCGCTTACCGTATTTTCTTTTTTTGTGAATTTTTCAAACAAGTATTCGAATACTACGCAGGATACTACGCAGGTGATGGTGAGCAGTATGGCTCTGGGCCCGAAAATCATTCCTGATACTATAAAGGCAGGTGCCAATGCAATGATTACATCCTGCATGATTTTCGAGGTATTAATGCTGTCTACAATATGGGGAGATGATGATACTATCAATGACCCCTGCATATAACGGCTCATTATTTCTTCCCCCCTTCCGCTACAAACTGCTTAGCCATTCTGTTGATGAAGCTCAGCTGCTTCTTGGCAGGGCAGACGAAGGAACAGGATCCGCATTCCATGCAGAGGCTGACCTTGAGCCTTTCAAGGTCCTCCCTGTCTTTTCTGTCATAGGCCTTGAATATGCTGGTAGGCATAAGCATCATGGGACATGCTTTTACGCATCTGCCGCAGTTGATGCATGCAGTTTCCTTTGAAAGTTCGGCCAGGTCTTCATCGAATGCCAGAATAGCATTGTTATTCTTGATTATAGATATGTCATCATCAAAGATCGCCCTGCCCATCATGGGCCCTCCCATTATAATCTTCCTTGGAACTCTTCTGTAACCGTCACAGAATTCAACAAGCTTTTTAATGGGGGTTCCTATGAGCACGTCCACGTTTTTGGGTGTCTTGATGGCGTTTCCATCGACGGTAACACGTTTTCTTACCAGGGGCATGCCCGTTTCGATGAATTTCTGAAGTTCAATCATGGTGCTGACGTTGCTTACGAGAACTCCTGCATCGGCGGGCAGTTTGCCTACCGGAATGACCCTGCCTGTGGTTTCGTAGATTATGACTCTTTCTGCGCCTTTCGGATATCTGTGTTTAAGCGTGAAAACTTCGATGTCGTGATCATCCTTGAGAAGGTTTTTCAATTTAGAAATCGCCGGTTCTTTATTGGACTCTATGCCGATGATGGCATGCTCGATGCCGAGATAGTGCATGGTGGTTCTGATACCTGCCAGCAGCATCTCCGTATCCTCCATCATGGCCCTGTAGTCAGATGTTATGTAAGGCTCGCACTCTGCGCCGTTTATAACAAGAGTGTCGACTTCATCAAGATTTGGAGGATTGAACTTTACATGAGTGGGGAATGCTGCGCCTCCAAGGCCCACAAGTCCCGCATCCCTGACAGCTTTGAGAAAATCTTCTCTGCTGTTGATAACAGGAGGTGCTATAGTCTCCAGCATTTCCTGTTTTTTGTCCACACTTATGACAACGGTATCCCCCACTACGCCTACAGAGCTGAGGGTTTTTTCGATTGCCAGGACCGTACCGGAAACCCCCGTGTGGATGGGGGCACAAACATATGCATCGTTGTCACCGATCTTCTGTCCTGCCTTTACATGGTCTCCCACTGCCACTAAGGGCTTGCATGGCGGTCCTATGTGCTGCGACATAAAAATGTGCACAGTCTCAGGATCCGGCATTCTTACCGTGGGGCTTTCAGTGGTAACTTTCTCGCCGCCAACGTTAATGGAAGATAAATGCTTACTTAAAATTCCCATTTTCGTCCTTTCTATAAAATAAAATTATTTAAAAATAAGATACACAACGTTGTTATTATAACATATTTTTTTATAAATGCCACGATACCGTTAATTTTTTTTCAAAGATTCGCGGACCTTTTCTTTCATGTCCGCTTTGTTTGCGGTCTCTTCAAAGCGGACAGGTTTTTCCCTTAAATCCTTTAACTCTCCGGGGACGGCAACTCCCGTTTTTTCGAAAAGAGCATCCAGGGCCTCAAAGCCCTCTTTATTGGTTTTTTCTGCTGGATTTTGTGGCAGGCCTGTTAACATTTTATCATCCAGAGCCGAAACCACGCTCTCCGGGAATTTGTAGGGGCTGGCTGTGGATGCAACAACTACGGGACTTCCGTCTCCCGTTGCTTTTACATAATCCATCGCCACCTTGTAACCCACTGCTGTGTGAGTGTCCATAAGGTAGTTATTTTCTGCGTACATCTGTCCGATGGCTTTGCTGGTTTCCTCTTCATCAGCAAAACCGCCATAAAAATCCTTCATACCGGATGTTATAGGTTCTTTCACCTTGTAACTTCCCGTTTCCCTGAGATCTTTCATGAGTGAGGAAATCAGGGAAGGATTGCCTTTTGTTTCTGTCTCCTCGGCCTTATTGGGGTTGACGGCCGAGCCTTCTAATCCCGATTTATCGGCCGAAAGATGGTAAAGCAGCCTTTCCAGGTTGCTGGAAATGAGAATGTCCATAGAAGGCGAGCTGGTTACATGAAACTCTCTCCTGCTGTTGTACTCTCCGGTGTTGAAAAAATCCGTAAGCACATTGTTAATGTTGGATGCGCAAATGAACTTTTTGATTGGAATTCCCATTTCCCTTGCGTAGTAGGCCGCCAGAATATTGCCGAAATTGCCTGTGGGGACCGATACGTTAAAGGCGGCCGGTTTGCTAGCTGAGGTGCCGGCCGGTCCGGTCTTGGCTGAAGTTCCGGCCGTCAGTTCCCCACTTTCCAGCAGTTTCACATAGGCCCACACATAATAAGCTACCTGAGGCACCAGGCGGCCTATATTGATGGAGTTGGCTGAGGAAAGCCTGTAACCTTTTTCATTTAACTCCAGGGCAAAATCTTCATCGTTGAATATATTTTTCACGCCGGTCTGGGCATCATCGAAATTCCCGTCAATACCATAAACGTGGACATTCTCTCCTTCCTGAGTTGTCATTTGCAGGGCCTGAATTTTGCTGACACCATCCTTTGGAAAAAACACTATGATTTCTGTCCCCGGCACATCAGCAAAACCCTCCAAAGCTGCCTTTCCGGTGTCTCCGGAGGTCGCGGTAAGTATGGCAATTTTCTTGTCTTCTTTTTCTTTTCTCAGGGCCGTGGTCAGAAGATAAGGCAGTATGGAAAGCGCCATATCCTTGAAAGCCGCAGTTTTACCGTGGTAAAGCTCCAGAAACCAGGTATCGCCTGCCTTTTTTAACGGCGCAATTTCCGGCGTATCAAACTTGTCGTCGTATGCGTTTTGAACGCAATACTTCAATTCCTCTTCGGTGAAATCTGTAAAGAATCTGCTTAGAACAAGCAGGGCGATATCCTGATAACTTTTGCCCTTAAGCGTTGCCGGATCGATTCCCAGCGTTGGGATGCGGTCCGGCACATATAGTCCTCCATCCGGGGCTATGCCTCTTATGATGGCCTGAGCGGAGCTCAGGCAAGCTTCGTGTCCGCTGTTGCTGCCTTTGCTGGCATTGTTGCTGACGCTGCTGCCGGCATTACCACTACCGGCCCGGGTGCTGGCATTGTCACTCCCGGCCCGGGTGCTGATGTATTTAATTTGTTGGGTTGTCATTTTAATTCTCCGTTTTTGTATTATATATTTGGAATTCGTGCTTGTGATAACATTCGGAATTGTGTGTTTGGGTGTATCTGGGCGTATCTGGGCGTATTTGGCATTTTGGGATACTTTGTAGCAAGTTTTGTCGCCGCCAAAGCACGACAACATTTTAACAGAAAAATCCTCAGATTTCCATGGACAAAATTGGAACAGTATTTTATACTGTATAGGCACGCAAGAATCCATGATAAATGATTACAGATGCGTCCCGTTGGTCAAGGGGTCAAGACGTCGCCCTCTCACGGCGGAATCAGGGGTTCGACTCCCCTACGGGATACCAGGTGAAAGGTCTCGCACAATGCGAGACCTTCTGCTAATTATTAAATAAATCTCTCTTTTACAGGAGAGATTCTTTCTCTCTGGGAAGATCCGGCTGAAAAGCCGGCTTCGGTCGGCTTCGGCAACTGCGGCGGATTAGGCCGGCTTCGACCGGCTTAGGCAACGTCTGCGGCCAAATTTGCAGGATATGCTAGCCATATTTCAGTGGAAAGGCTTTTTCTGGCCAGATTTGCAGGATATGTTAGAGAAAAAGCCTGACATCTTTGCTACTCATCTAGCACAAGCTGATAACTTGACCAGGAAGCCACAAAAACTCAAGTCGACCCTAGCACAACTTGATATTTTGGCCACCAGTGGGTAACTTTGGCCACCAGTGGGTAACTTTGGCCACCAGCAGGGAGCTTTGGCCATCAGCGTGGAGTTTTGGTCGTCGAACGGTACTCCAGGAACCACTCAAAAAAACTAATACAAAGAGCCCGTGAAAAATATCGGTCTAAGCAAAATGTTCCTATAGAAGTAAATCCCACCGCTCCTCTAAAATTGGCTCACCCCACTCGGTATTTTCATGCGTATCCGCTATTTGAAAACCATATTTGCGATACAAATGTCTGGCTGCCGCCAGTTCGCTGAAGGTCCACAAAATTACGCGTTTATACCCCTTCTTCTTACAAAAGCTTATCGCCATATCCATAAGCTTGTTGCCAGCGCCATAACCTCTAAGTGCAGATTCTATAAAGAAAAATCTTAACTGTACTATATCATTCTCAATATGAGTTATAGCAATACATCCGGATACATTGCCATCAGCTTCAAGGACATATACGACATCTTTATCCGGATCGTACTGATTTACGAGTTGATGCACTCCGTCGGCGACATAAGATTTCCAGGTGTCTGTATCTAAACCGTACTCTTTCATATACAGGTCTATCTGGCGAGAGATAATATAATCAATATCATTACTGGTAAATTCCCTGATTTCAATTTGTTTCATATTAATCATTTTTTCGCATAGGCAACCTCTTATCGAATAGTTTCAATCTGACACTATCACCGGATAATATTAGGCTGCCAAATCGTAGCTCAACGCCCCCCTTTTACACAAATATAATATACTATTTTTTTCATATCTAACATAGAAAATCACTCCGTTCTTTATTTCCTTTGAAATGTAACATAATGTTCATTGGATTGTCATTGCATTAGCTATCCTGCTCTGCTAGTATAGGAGATGTCCTTGTTACGAAATCATAAAGCACGCAAACCCGCACAATCCCATAACATAACTTTTCTGATCTGACCGCATATCTTTCAACTGCGCAAACAAATTTGAAAAAGCTCTACTACAAAACCGGTACCAGTTTTAAACTTCGAGGGTGGGATTGGGGATTATTCATTAGTGGCCACAGGTAAGCCGGGCATCACAGCAGAGCTATAAATGGTACACCATCCCGGGTATAATGCATATGGAAGGGAGGGAAAGCATGATTCTGTTTGTTTACGGGACCCTGATGGGACCCCACCGTTCAAACTCTACTTATCTCAGCAATGCCACATATCTTGGGAAAGGTACTTTGCAAGGTTATGCTCTATACGATCTGGGAGCATATCCGGGGATAGTGAAAAGCGCATCTGACGGTAGACACACTGATTCGGTCAAGGGTGAACTCTATGATATTTCCGCATTGGACATAAGTGCCATCGACCGTTACGAAGGTGAAGGCCACCTTTATCTGCGAAAAACCGTGCAAGTATCATGTGAGGACGGAAAAAACCATACAGCCGAAACCTATGTCTACACAGCCGAAACCTATGTATACAACCACCCCACACGGGATCACACCAAAATATATTACGAATTTCAGCCCTGGCGGCCCGGAATAGGTGTAGAACTCACTCGCAAATATGTCTGGTATGCCGCCTACGGATCCAATTTAAGCAGCCGCCGTTTTGCAGAATACATAGAAAAATGTTCGGACAAGACCTGGCCCAGGCTGGAACTTCCCTACATCATCCTCCACCCCATTTATTTCGCCAATGAAAGCAGACGCTGGGGTCACAAAGGAGTCGCCTTTCTAGATACCGGCAGCCCCGGAGAAAGCTACGGAAAAATTTATCTTCTGACCAGGGAACAGCTTGCCGAAATACAATTCCATGAATGCCCCGGAGAAAACTGGTACAATGCACTTATTAAAATAGACGAAAAAGACGGTCTGGACATCATGACCATCACGCACACTCCAAGACACCAGACAGAAAATCCGCCTGACCCGGCCTACACTGCCATCATTCAAAAAGGAATTGCAGAAACCTATCCCCATCTTGATGAAAAAGCCATTGCCGATTATTTGAAAAAAGCCCAATACTGGTATGATAAAGCCAAGGAGGTGGAAGAATATGAATACTAGAATCCGCAGAAAAGTTCACAAGAAATACATTTTGGATGTCGTATGCGATGGAAGCACCAGCGATGTGCTCCGGGAAATGGTCAGGAACACGGAGCCTTACAAGAAAATTGAGCTCAACCTGTTCGACCAGCGGATCTTTACCCCCTTTGTCTACACACCTGCAGGTCGCCACAATCTAAAATACACCGTCTACCGGACCGAAGGAACCGAGGAGAACCCCCTGGAATGCCTCATGGTCTTCGAAGCCGTGGAATTTCCCGACATCAAGAGCGCGTCATATAATGATTTGAATTATCTTTAATATTTTGCAAAAAAGTTTCCACCAAAACCTTAAATTCTTTATATGCTTCCTGGTCGCTGAGAGATTCCAGAGCCGACAAAACAGACCGGTAATACCAGGCCTGTTTGGCTGGGTCGTTTTGGTTGAAATTTTCCCAAAGCTGTTCTCCAATCTTGCTGTAGTCACGTTTCATCTCTCTTATATTGGCCAGCTTGTCGGCCAGGGTCAGGATTTTTGTGTCCCGGCCGGCATGGGCCAGTTTATCAATAGTCTCCTGCTTACGGGGCTGCCAGGTTTCCTCCGGGGGCTGGTCCGGTCTTTTGTCTTCGCTTTCTTCGGCGACCAGGTCGCAAATCCGCCGGCCAAATTCCCTGGTCAGTTCCTCCTTTGAGGTGGGGGTATCTTCCAAGACATCGTGAAGAACAGCCGCCGCAATAACCTCCGGATCGTCCGTCATGGAGGAGACGATAGCCGCCGCCTCCATGGGATGGACGATGAAGGGAATAGTTTTCTTTTTTCGTGGCTGCCCTTTATGCTTTTCGGCAGCGAAACAAATAGCCCTTACAACTAATTCATGACCGTAATCATCCATACTAATGCTCCTTTTCTTCCTGCTCTTCGTCATATTCCACAAATGATTCAATCAGCTCATCGATGGCCTCAGACCTGGTCCTGGTTTTGGCTTTTTTATCCTCCTCATCGGCTGTAATTAAGCCGACTAATAATGGTATAAGGTCCATAAGCAGTACCTCCTCAAATCTTAATAGTCTTTCCACTTATTTTTGCTGTGCTTTTTGAAGCCCCGGAATCACTATCCCAGATATACATTTTCATTATGCCATTCCAAAAAATTTGCGTCCGGCAAATGCTCTTTTCTGTGCGGTAAAATCAGAAGTTTGTCACCGTGATGTGCGTAATAATCTCTCCCGTTTCCATAGTCTTCTTTTATTCTCCGGCTAACTTCTACACGTAAGTCTTTGTTGACCGTGATATATCCACGATCAAATAATGTATGAAAATCTTTTCGCAGAAGTATCCCATTTCTAATATCATGCGGGCCTTCTCGGCTATACGGCTTTATATGTGCTGCCTCAAGTACAGGCAAAGTTTTTTCTCCTGTTACTGCACATTTTCTACCATATGCATCTGTAACAATTATTCTGAATGCGCCTTGGCCAATCCTGGGTTTTATGATCTGTCCTCTACCATACCTGTCGGCTTCATGACTTTCAAAAGCATACTCCTCGAAATCATTCCTATGTGAAAGCCTGTCGCGGATTTGTATATATAGCATTTGCCCATGCTCTTCATCAGTTGTATAGGTTTTGCCTTGCACAATGTTACTTTTCCAATTTGCTGGCACCGGTATCCAATCTGCTTCCTCAAAGAAAAAAGGATACGATAAAATGATACAACCTATTTGAGGATCGGGGTCCGCCAACCGATTAATGCTTCGGTATTTAGATATTCTGCTATGTAAACCATCCAGACTGTCTACACCGTTAGCTCGCCCAAAAGCCTCCCAAGCCAAAGAAGATGGCAATATTGAAGCCTTTACAAAAATGCCTCCACCAACAATATAATCGTTAGGACTATGAAGTTTGAACAGAAATAAATCACCAACACCAAGTGCACGGAATCCCTGGCCACTGGGTCGCCAGAAGTTAATTTCTCGGTAATCAGCTCGCTGCAAAAGTCTGAACCATTCATAGTCTGTAACACCAACAAACATTTTCATTGCAGTTACCTACCTTAAACTGATGCAGAATTACTTTATTTCCTTAGATGTCTGACACCGTTACTTTAGAATACCTATCAATACTCTTCTCCACCGTCCGCTGCCAGTAACATACCTTCATCTTTATACTCATCATATTGAAAGCCTTTGCCGACGGGCCCCATGCTTCTCTTAATATATTCACCCAATTCTTTGTCACAGCAGTACACAAAGCAACCCTTTTGTCCTCTGGATAGTAATACTTTATAGGTGCTTCTTATTATCTCATCTGCCATTTTTCGTGTTTCATGCTTCTCTGTTTCGCTTCCGTTTTTCATCGTCCCCTTATAGCCTCTGAGAGTCTTATTTGCGTCGACATGATGGCGCTTTTCCGGTTGGCTTAACACTATACCGTCTCTTGCCACCAAATCCTCACCAATAATGACGCCTATATAATCAAATTCCAGACCTTGACTGGTATGTATGCACCCCACTTCATTAATTGAATTCTCCGATATGGCCCACAAAGATCCATCCGATTCTTTGTTCCATTGTACCGCATAGTCTCCAATCACTATATCCATGGCGGCAGGATCTTTTTTACTGTTCCAGGGCCAGCAATAACCGGCAACTACTCTGGAACCACCCCCAAGATTTTCGTTGGTGTTTTTGTCAAGAATTAAATCGTGTAATTCCTGAGGCGAGCTGATTACACGAAAGTCATAATCTATGCCCTCAAGGGTTTTATTGGCTGTCTCCCTAATGCCCAACATATTATCCAACCATGCAAGGTAACCGTCAGATCCGTTACATCTGAACTGTGATGGTAGTTCTGACCCGATAACTTGAGCTTTTGCCAGCTTTGCCTGCTTTCTAATCTCTGCTTCGCTTCCGATGTCTATACTGCTCCCCGTTGTCAAGACACAATTAGAGAAAAAATAAGTTTGCTCCTTTCTCGTTTTGACCGTCATGCCACCACCCTATAATCTTCATAGTATGCCTCATCAGGACAGCGCCCGTCGATGGAAGAGTGGGGCCTATAAGAGTTGTATTCGTTCATGTACTTGTTGAGTG
>JBPOJA010000019.1:0-51956 GCA_052034085.1 Bacillota bacterium
GAACCAAGCGATACCTAAACATGAAAAGGCTGGAATTTATGGACCAGCAAACTCCGGAAACAGCTGCTGTATAGAGTGGATTTCCAAATGGCCAAAATGAATTTGCGAAAAACTATTGACGGTACCCCCCGGCCCCGTCTGCGAAATCTGGCCTTTCTGATTGTATTTAATCCTTTTCAGGCTGAGCTTAAAAATAAAAACAAGAAGCGTTTGCAATTATGCAAACGCTTCTTTGACCAGACACTGGTTATTGCTGTGGGCAGTAAACCTCTAATTTATGGTAGTGTGTATGGAGCAGTTTGTGGGACAGCTCACCGTTGGGCTCCTTGAGGTATTCTTCATAAAGCGCCTTGACCTCAGGGTTGTCATGGGATTTTCTGATGACCTGTCTTTCATCTTCTGAATATAAGGCATTGGCTCTGCAGGCCTTGGGATCAAAGACCAGACGGTCTTTGGCCGATACATGGGACTGTCCGCCGCCATGTACACAGCCTCCTGGGCAGGCCATGACTTCAATGAAGTGGAAGTCTTTTTCGCCGGCTTTTACTGCATCCAAAAGTTTTGCCGCATTGGCTGTGCCATGGGCCACCGCCACTTTAATCTCTGTTGGGGTTCCGTTTATAGGCAGAGTAACGCTGGTCTCTTTGATACCTTCCAGACCTCTGACATCGTGATATTCGATAGCCTGCAGATCTTCACCCGAAAGTATGTCGGCAACGGTTCTTAAAGCAGCTTCCATTACACCGCCTGTATTTCCGAATATGACGGCGGCACCGGTGTAATCACCCAGGATGCTGTCAGGTTCACCGTCTTCCAGTGACAGGAAGTCCAGCCTGGATTGCTTAATCATGTCTCCCAGCTCTCTTGTGGTAAGTACCACATCTATGTCCTGAATGCCGTCTCTCCCCATTTCCGGCCTGATAGCTTCTGATTTCTTGGAGATACAGGGCATTACTGAAACAGAGAATATCTTTTTGGGATCAACATTGAATTTTTCGGCATAGTAGGATTTAATCAGGGCTCCCAGCATCTGCTGAGGAGATTTGCATGTGGACAGGTTGTCCAAAAATTCAGGATAGTTGATTTCGCAAAAACGTATCCAACCCGGCGAGCAGGAAGTAATCATTGGCAGCACTCCGCCTCCGGTAACCCTGCTTAGAAGTTCTGTGCCCTCCTCCAGGATGGTCAGGTCAGCGCTGAAGTTGGTGTCGAAAACTTTGTCAAATCCAATTCTCTTTAATGCGGTTACCATTTTACCGGTTACGGCTGTACCCACGGGAAGACCAAATTCTTCTCCCAGAGAGGCCCTGACAGCAGGTGCTGTCTGAACAACAACGATTTTATCCGGATCGTCAATGGCATCCCAGACTCTTTCGATGTGAGTTTTTTCTCTCAATGCCGCAACGGGGCAGGCATTGATACACTGTCCGCAGTAAACACAGTTGACATCTCTCATGCTGTAGTCAAAAGCCGGCGCCACTTCAGTGTTGAATCCTCTGTGTGTGAAGTCAAGCACCCCAATGCCCTGAACGTCTCTGCATGTAGTAATACATCTGCCGCAGAGAATACACTTGGATGAATCCCTGACTATGGATTCGGAAAGGTCGTCCAGTACTGGTTTTCTCTTGGCGCCGTCATAGGGTATATTATCTATGCCCATCTCCTCACAGAGTTTCTGCAGTTCACAGGTTCCGTTTCTGAAACATGTCAGACATTCTCTGTTGTGGTTGGCAAGGATCAGCTCAAGATTGCTTTTAACAGCATTCCTGACTCTTTTCGTGTTGGTTTTCACATTCATGCCTTCCTGCACTTTTAAAACGCAGGATGCAGGCAGGTTCCTCATGGGAACTCCGTTTATGTCCACCTCTACTACGCACACCCTGCAGGCAGCGATTTCATTTACATCTTTCAAGTAGCATAGGGTGGGTATATCTATACCGGCTTTTTTGGCAGCCAGTAAAACCGTATCATCTTTGGGAACGCTCATAGGCATTCCGTTTATGGTAATATTAACATTTTCCATATTGACCTGTCCTCCTATTTCCTGATTATGGCATCGAACTTACAGGCTTCCATACAAGCACCACACTTGGTGCATAGCTCTTGGTTTATTACATGCAGTTCTTTGACTTTGCCGCTAATTGCATTGGTGGGGCATACTCTTGCGCAACGAGTACAGCCTGTGCAAGCATCTGTTATGAAGTAAGATAGCAGGTCTTTGCAAACGCTGGCGGGGCATCTTTTGTCCTCTACATGAGCTATGTATTCGTCTCTGAAATGCTTCATAGTTGAAAGAACAGGATTGGGAGCCGTTTGCCCCAAAGCGCAAAGAGATGTGTTTTTAATATTCTCAGCTAATGTTTCTAATGTCTCCAAGTCTTTCATAGTGCCATTTCCGGAGGTAATCTTTTCCAGGATTTCCAGCATTCTCTTGGTCCCTTCACGACAGGGAGTACATTTTCCGCAAGACTCATCCACTGTGAAATCCAGGAAGAAACGGGCTATGTCAACCATACAGTTGTCTTCGTCCATGACAATCATTCCGCCGGAACCCATCATGGATCCAATGGCCACCAGGTTGTCAAAATCGATGGGAGTATCTAAATCAGCCGAGGTAATACAACCACCGGAAGGTCCGCCGGTTTGTACAGCCTTGAAAGCTTTGCCGTTTAAGCAGTCTTCGCCTATATCATAGATTACTTCTCTTAAAGTAACTCCCATGGGCACTTCCACCAGGCCGGTGTTGTTTATCTTGCCACCCAAGGCGAAAACCTTGGTTCCCGGAGACTTGTCCGTACCCATGGACTTAAACCAGTCGGGGCCGTAGAGAATAATCTTGGGAACGTTGGCCAAAGTTTCCACATTGTTGATGATTGTGGGTTTGCCCCATAAACCTTTGTTGGCCGGGAAAGGAGGTTTATTTCTTGACATGCCTCTCTTGCCTTCTATGGAGGCAATCAAGGCTGTTTCCTCTCCGCAAACGAAGGCGCCCGCCCCCAGCCTTATTTCTATGTCAAAATCAAAGCCGGATCCGAAAAGATTTTTGCCTAAGAAGCCTTTTTCCTTGGCCTGGGCTATGGCTATGTTGAGCCTTTCCACAGCTACAGGGTATTCAGCTCTTACATAGATGAAGCCTTTTGTAGCTCCTATTGCATAGCCTCCTATTGCCATGGCTTCAAGCACAGAGTGGGGGTCTCCCTCTAAAATGCTCCTGTCCATGAAAGCACCGGGGTCACCCTCGTCAGCATTGCAAACTATGTATTTCTGGTCAGCCTCGTTGGCTGCGGCAAAGCTCCACTTCATTCCTGTGGGGAAGCCTGCACCGCCCCGGCCTCTTAAGTTGGCAGTTTTCAGAAGATCTATTACATCTTCGGGTTTCATCTCCGTCAGGACTTTTTCCAGGGCCTTGTAGCCGTCCACGGCCATATAGTCATTTATATCCTCGGGGTTAATTACGCCGCAATTTTTGAGAACCACTCTCTTTTGCTTCTTGTAAAACTGCAGGTCATCCAGGCTTTTAAGGCTGCCGTCTGAATTTTCGCCCAGAGTATATTCAACGACAGGCTTTCCGCCAATAATGTGCTTTTCAACTACCTCATCTGCTTTTTCCGGATCCATATAAATGTATGTAACCTTAGGCTTGCCGGCCTGGAAAACTTCCACCATAGGCTCGTAAATACAGGTGCCTATGCAGCCGGTGGGAACAACTTTAACATTTTTAAGTCCTTTTGCGGCGGTGCTTTCAATAAGCCTGTCCAGCACAGGTCTTGCGCCGGCAGAGATGCCGCATGTGGCCATACCCACTACTATTCTGGTGCCATCTATATCATTAATTGTATTCATCTGCGTCACCTCACTTCCTGTATTTATCTAAAACTGCAGGAACAACTTCTAAGTTATCTAACTTGCCATAAACATCATCATCTATCATCATAACAGGGGCCAGGCCGCAGCAACCCAGGCAGCGGGTAGCCTCTACGGTGAAAACTCCATCAGCTGTGGTTCCACCTATTTCTACCTTAAGCTCATCTAATATTTTATCCATTAAGTTTTGAGCCCCTCTTACATAGCAGGCTGTGCCCAAACAAACACCTATAGTGTGCTTTCCTTTAGGCTGGGTGGTAAACTGGCTGTAGAAGGTGGCTATGCCATAGAGCTCAGCTATGGGCACTCCAATTTCTTCTGAAATGAATTTGTGGACTTCCAGGGGCAGGTATCCGAAAATCTTCTGAGCCTCCTGGAGAACCGACATGGTGATTCCCTGGGAATCCCTGACAGAGTCTATATAGGCTTTCAGCTCTACATATCTTTTGTCCTGACTCCTGTCACAGTTACATGTGCAGTCGTTTTGCATTTTTTAATCTCCTTCAAAAAATTTAACTATTCGGCAAAAACGGATTATGTTAACATTTAGTCAACAAAGATTATAGGGAAAAAAGTTACCACCTCCTGGAACAGTTCTCTTGAATAAAGATTTCAGGTCGTTCTTTTATCGGGATTGCAGTCAGTTGCAAGTAGATTCAAGGATTGATAAATTTTCTACAATCATTACAAATATAGCACAATACATGTGCCTGTGCAACTATTTTTTGTGTTGTTTGTCCAGAAAATAACGAGATATTTCCTTCATTCTTGATAAGGCATTGAAGGGGTGTTACTATTGATTCGAAAATATGATTGATTCAGGAAGTGTTTGGGAGGAAAGGCGGGATGATGTCATGGAATTGATGGATTTAATCAGGAAAAGACAAAGTGTGCGGAAATTTAAGGATGAGCAGGTTAAAAGAGAGGACCTTCTGGAAATACTTGAAGCCGCAAGGCTGGCTCCTTCAGGGAAGAATATACAGAACTGGCACTTCGTCATCGTAACCAAAGATGAACATAAAAAGGCCATAGGTCGCATTATTGCAGAAAAGAATGAAGCCATCGCCTGCAAAATGGATGAGAAAGATCCTGATAAGGGCCTGCGTTTCAGAAAATTTGTTAAAAATTTTACCCTTTTCAGTGTAAATGCTCCTGTGCTGATTGTTACCTTCGCCAGTACCTATTATCCCAGCGGTTATCATGAATATATTTTGGCCGGTTATCCGGAAGAAGAAATTCAGGAGCTTTTCAAAAGGAACCCGGGTATGCAGAACATCGGGGCTGCCTTGGAGAACATGTCTTTAAGGGCGGTTGAACTGGGCTACGGCAGCTGCTGGATGACCGGACAGAACTATGCTGCCGGAGAGCTGGAAACTTTTTTCAAAGACGAACTGGGGTTTCACAGAGACGGGTACTTCCTCTGCGCCATGCTTGCTTTAGGTGTGCCGGAAGAAGGCATCAAAAGCCCGGGGCGTATGGAGCTGGATGAGATAGTGACTTTTTTATGAAGTTATATGGGCATATGCATCACAATATTGATTGACTCTTCATAGGACTTCTCGAGATGATGAGCCAAATCTTTGCAGGCTTTTTCAACATCTTTTTTGAGAATGGATTCTATGATTTGAATGTGTTCCATATTACTTGGGGCGAATCTTATATAATCAATTTTGCTATATGCACGAAAGAGAGTCAGATAATCCTGAAAGCTAGACATTAATTCAGTTATATAATGGTTGCCCGCAGAATTAGCGATGCCCATGTGAAATTCATTGTCAAGATTGGAAATTATAATGGTGTTTTCTGCAGACAGTTCTATGTTGATATAACTTAAGAATTTCTCATGCAGATTAGACAACCAGCCCACATCGATTTTATCGAAATTTTTTTCCAATATAATAGGCTCCAACATCGACCTTACCTGGAAAATATCATGTATACGCTTAGGAGAAATCTTTGATACCTCAAGACCTCTTCGGGGATGAACAACTATCAGGTTTTCTTTTGCCAATTGTTGCACGGCTTCTCTTACTGGTGTTCTTCCTATGCCTAAAGCTTCTTGAAGCTGGCTTTCGTTGAAAATATTGCCGGGAATTAATTGATGGTTCAGAATCATCGCCTTGAGATCTGTATATGCTTTTTGAGCCAGCCCTCCGGATTTATTGTTTAATTCAAAAAGGTTCATTTTTTTCTCCATTAAATTTATAGAATACAGTTGACATTGTTGTTTTGGTAATATATATTATACATTGTTATATGATATATTACAAATATATCACAAAATAATTATAGGTCAATACCATCATTTACCCTTAAGCTCGCAATTCAGTTTTGCAGAAAGGTTAAGGAATGAAAAGTATCTTGAATGATGATTTCTTATTAAGTAATGATATAGCAAAATCGCTCTACTTTGATTATGCGATGGAAGCCCCCATAATTGACTATCATTGTCATATTGATCCAAAAGAAATTGCTGACGATAAACCGTATAATAACTTATACGAAATGTGGCTGTCCGGCGATCACTATAAATGGCGCATTATGAGATCTAACGGCGTGGCTGAACATTTTATTACAGGGAATGCTTCGGATCATGAGAAATTTGTTAAATATGCAGAATCTATGGAAAATGCAATAGGAAATCCCGTCTTTCACTGGAGTCATCTTGAGCTTAAGCGATATTTTAATTACCATGGAGTTTTAAATAGAAACACCGCAGAGGATGTTTTAAAACATTGTAATAAATTCATTGCAGAACACCAACTCAGCGCAAGAAGAATTATTGAAGCTTCAAATGTTGAAATTATTTGCACCACGGATGATCCGATTGATTCATTGGAGCATCACAGCAGGATAGCGCAAAATAATTCGTTTACATTTAAAGTATTGCCCACATGGAGGCCAGATAATTTGCTGGCTATCGAAGGGAAAGATTTTCTGTCATATTTGACCAAGCTGGAAGATTTATATGGTTCAAGTATCAGGAATATGGAAGATTTGAAGGATGCGATTGGCAAGAGGATGGATTTTTTCCATAATAAGGGGTGTAAGGTATCGGATCATGGGTTGTCAGAAATAAAATATAGAGAAGTTACAGAAGAGCAGACTGATACCATATTCAGGAAAGCGCTAAAAGGCGAGCTTCTTTCATGTGAGGAAGTTGTAGCCTACAAAACATCGATGCTCACTTATTTGGGAAAGGAGTACAGCACAAGAAACTGGGTAATGCAGTTACATTTAGGAGCTCAAAGGAATAACAATGCAAAAATGTATAAATTGTTAGGGCCGGACACGGGCTTCGATTGTATAGGCTCATCACTTAATGTGGATTCACTTGCCAAATTCTTTAATAAGTTGGATGAAACAGATAACCTTCCTAAGACCATTGTGTATTCACTGGATCCTTGTGACAATGCCAGAATTGGCGCATTAATAGGCTGCTTTCAGGGCGAAGGTGTGAAAGGTAAGATTCAGCATGGTTCAGCATGGTGGTTTAATGATCATATTCAGGGCATGCAATCACAGATTGTCTCTCTGGCCAATTTGGGTTTGCTTGGCAATTTTGTAGGCATGACGACAGACTCTAGGAGCATATTGTCATATGTAAGACATGATTATTTCAGGCGAATATTATGTGATATTCTAGGCAACTGGGCTGAGGCAGGAGAAATACCATCGGACATAAACTATTTAGGGGAGATAGTCAGCAATATCTCAAGCAAAAACTGTCGAAAATATTTTGATTTTTAGAGGAGATGAAAAAGTGATTAAAGTTAAGGGCTTAAAAAAGAACTTTGGCAGCAATCAGGTTTTAAAAGGAATTGACTTACAGATAAAAAAAGGTGAGGTGGTGGCCGTAATTGGGCCATCAGGGTCTGGAAAGAGCACTTTTCTGCGTTGTCTAAACCTTTTAGAACAGCCCAGCGAGGGAGAAATCATATATCAGGGAACCGATATAACAAAATTGAAGCCTAAAGACAGCCTGAAATTGTTGAGCTCCATGGGCATGGTTTTTCAGCAGTTCAACCTGTTTCCGCATATGACTGTCATGGATAATATTATATTGGCTCCCATGAAGGTCAAAAATATGCCAAGGGAAGAAGCAGCCAACAAGGCTGTTGAGCTACTGAGAACTGTCGGCCTTGAGGAAAAATGCAGTGCTTACCCGGCACAATTGTCCGGAGGACAACAGCAAAGGGTAGCAATTGCACGTGCCTTATGCATGGATCCGGCATTAATGCTGTTCGATGAGCCCACATCGGCCCTGGATCCTGAAATGGTAGGAGAAGTTTTAGAAGTAATGAAGAAGTTAGTTGCAACAGGCATGACCATGATAGTTGTAACTCATGAAATGGGGTTTGCCAAAGAAGCTGCGAACCGGGTTGTTTTTATGGACGAAGGTTATCTTGTTGAGGAGAATGAACCAGTGGAGTTTTTCAGGAACCCTCAAAGCAAAAGGCTGCAAGACTTTTTAAGCAAAATGTTATAAAAAAATTACGGAGGATACTAGTATGATAACAGTGGCAAAACATAAAGATGTTAAATATGAGTACAAAGATGGCTATGCCAGGCAAGAAATTTTAGAAGGTGTATATGACCAAGCCAGATTTTTCAAGTGTGCACTTTTACCCGGGAGTTCAATTAAACCTAAAACATTCTCCATCACTGAGCATAATCAGCTGTTCATCTTTACCAGAGGGAAAGGTTTTATAACAACGCCGAGACGGGCGTGGAACATCACAGAAGTCGGGGTTTTTATTCCCGAATTTGATAAAGAGGAATTCACTATAAATGCTTCCTCGGACAGCAAAGAACCCTTGGAGTTTTTGCATATTATTACTGAATTGAGCGATTATGATAAGACTTGTTTGAAAGAGGCGCGCATTACATTGCCCAGATGGAGAGGATTATCTGAAGGTTGGACATATTATGAAGATTTCAAGGATGAAAATAATATAACATCGATAATGCTAATTGAACATAGAAACTTAGGACGTCTTAGTATGGGTGCGGTTTTGGGTAAAGGCCCCGACACTATAGGTGAACATATACATAATGAATTACAGCAATGGTATTTCCCTTTACCGGGTTCTAGTTTTACTTATACAGCAGATGGTGAAAGCATTCATATGATCGGAGGAGATTTAAGCTTTACTCCGAGCGGTTCTGTCCATGGTAGCAGTGCTGCCGAAGGTGAAATCTTTGATTACATATGGTTTGAACTATGCACAGATGGTTATCCGGGTGAAATTAAGTAAGAGGAAAATAAAGGAGATTCTAAAATGAGCTTGATAAAAATATCAAAAGGTTCAGAAATAAATCATTCTTATGAAAACGGTATGTCTATAGTGCCTGTTTTGGAAGGTGAATGTGGAGATGCATCTTTCGCAAGAGTATCCTTGTTGCCGGGAGCCGAGTGGCGTCCGCAAATATATAAACTGACTGAACACAACCAGGTTTTTCTGTTTACTTCGGGAAGGGGTTATATACAGACACCCAGACAAATATTCAATATCAAAGAAGTGTCGGTTTTTGTGCCTGAGTTTGATGTGGAGGAATTTGTAATCAAAAATGTTGCAGATGCGAAAGTAACTTTGGAAATCGTACACATTGTTACAGAAGTGAATGACTATGACAAAACATGTTTAGTAGAGTCAAGGATGGTTTTACCAAGGTTCAGGGGGGTTTCGGAGGCATGGCAATATAAAGAAGATTTCACGGGAGCTGACATTGTTCAGAAAATGATGCTTGAACATAGAAATCTTGGCAGACTAAGCATGGGAGCCAACTTCGGAGAAGGACCCAATTATATTGGTCAACATATACATAAGGAATTGCAACAGTGGTATATTATGCTGCCAGGGGCCAGTTTTACCTATACTGCTGCTGATGAGACAATTCATGTTGGTGAGGGAGATATTACGTACACTAAAAGTGGATCTTTGCACGGAAGTGAATGCAAAGAAGGTGAAAAATTTGCATACATCTGGTTTGAATTATGTACAGACGGATATCCCGGTGAAATAAAATAGGAAATCTGATTATGTTACCAAAAAGTATGCTGGCAGGAAGTAACATTCAATATTTAAAAAATCGCTTTGATAATTTTGTGAAAGCACAAAAAAGACTTGGCATTTCCAAGATTGATTTATATGCGTCAGTTCCACATATTTGGTGTGATCATATTTCTATGGTGGATACAAGTGAAATAAGTAAAAAGCTTAATAGAGATGGCTTGGATGTAATCGCATTTACGCCAAAAATTTACAGATATCAGTTAAGTTCAGATCCCGACTCCAAAGAGGGGCATGCATGTTTAAGATATTATCAGCAATGTTTGGAAGCGGCCAGGCAGTTAAATAGTCCTTTGATGGTAATTAATACAGCGGGAGGCTGTTTTGATTATTCCAAAGACGTGCTTTTAAATAACACAGAAAGAACACTGAAAAAGATATGTGAGTCGGCTGGTACGTACGGTGTAACCGTGTTAATAACCACAGCTGACAGTAAGATTTCCCCCATTTTAAATACATACGAAGAACTGTCTCGGATGATTGATAGAATCAAATCTCCTTCACTGTCAGTTCTGGCGGATACTCACACCCTTTCTGTGCAGGGAGAAAATCTTAGCCAGTGGTTTGGTGAATTTGGGAAGAAAATCAAATTAATTAGATTTGTTGACGGCAACTATAATGGCTGCCGAGTGTGGGGAGAAGGTTGTTTGCCTTGCGGGAAATTGCTTGATGTAATTAGAAAATATGATTATAACGGTAACTTCAGTCTTCAAATGTCAGGCGAGAAATATTTGTTTGAGCCATACGAGGCGGACAGAAGAAACCTAAGGTCTCTTGAAAGGTATTTCAACTAAGTTATAGCGATGATATCAATAAGAAGAGAGCAAGTTGTTGGAATGAATCAGCATTACAAGAGGTTTTCACTGGAATATTTTTTAGAATGTCAGCAGAAAATCGGAATTAGCAACATAGAACTGTGGTGTGGCGCGACACATTTTTGGCTGGATCATCAAGGCTTTGGTTCGGTAAGGGATTTGAAAAAGCAGTTGCGAGACAGGAACCTAAAGGTTGTTTCAGTTACGGCACCGAGCATGGCTTATCAATATCAGTATTCATATATGGAGGCAGATGGCCGGGAAAAATGTTACCAATATTTCAGTAATGGTATCAGGTTGGCTTCGGAGCTTGGAGCAAACATAGCTGTCGTCAATTCCGGTTGGGGGTATGTGCATGAAGATCCAGTAACCATGTGGGAGCGAACAAAGGAAATGCTGACAAAGCTAGCAGCAGTGGGAGAACAAGAGGGAGTCACTTTGGCTATGGAATCGTTGCGGAATGATGAGACAAGTATTGTCTGTAACATTGGGTCAGCAAAAAGAATGATTGAAGAAATTAATCACCCACATTTAAAAGCTATGGTTGATACGATAGCAACAGGTGCGGCAGGAGAGTCCCTGAGCCTTTGGTTCGAGACATTTGGGAAGGATTTGATACATATGCATTTCTTAGATGGCGATCCCTATGTTCATAATGCCTGGGGGGATGGGAATACTCCACTGGAGAAACAACTTAAAGAAATAAATGATTGGGGATATCAGGGATATTTAGTTCAGGAGATTGCCGATGACAGATATCTTTCCGACCCTTATGAAGCAGATATAAAAAATATGAGGACATTGGAAAGATATATTGAAAATTAGTTCGCAGCATGCTATGCATGTGCATATAAAAAAGGAGGAAAAAGAAATGAATTTGAAAAAACTTATCACAGGTGTCATGATTTTTGTGCTGGTACTATCTTTAGCGGCATGCGGTGGCGGAGATAATGGCAAGAATAATGATAATGACGCAAACGGTCAAGGTGATGGATCCTTGCAGAGAGTACTTGATGCAGGTGAACTAACAATTGGTGCTGAAGGAAACTGGATTCCTTATGTATATAACGAAGATGGAACCGGTGAACTGACAGGATTTGAAGTAGAAATTGCTAAAGAAATTGCCTCGAGGTTAGGTGTTGAAGCTTCCTTTAACATCGCAAGTCAATGGGATGGGGTTATCGCCGGCCTGGATGCAAAGAGATATGATACTGTTATTTGCGGAACTAATCCAAATCCCGAAAGACAGGAAAAGTACTATATGACGGTTCCATATGCAGAAAGTCCGGTATGTTTAGTTGTGGCAGCTGATAATGACGAAATTAATGGATTTGAAGATCTCGATGGGAAACTTGCAGCCAACTCATTAACCAGCTCTTCAGGAAATATCGCCAGAAAATATGGCGCAACTCTATCTGACAGCAACTTGACACAAGCGATGGATTTGTTGGTGACGCATCGGGCAGATGCTCATGTCAATAACCTGACATCCATAGTTGAATTTCTGAAAGAGAAGCCTGATACACCAGTAAGAATAGCCGCTATCTATGTGCCTGATGAAAGCTATGAAATCGAATCAGCCGCTATGTTTAGAAAAGAAGATGTTGAGCTTGGGCAAGCGGTTGACCAGGCTATCAAAGATATGATTGCAGACGGAACCTGCTATAATCTTGCTCTGAAATATTTCGGTAAAGAAGTGGCAGATAACACTTCTATTTATAAATAATGTAATAAATGCCTGTTGGCTGTACATCCTTGAAATGAGTGCAGCCAACAGGGCAATTTATCGAAAGGAGCTGTCTCTATGCCGGTCTTTGGGGGGAATATAGATCTTATAATAAGATCGTTTTGGCCTTTATTTAAAGCGGGATTGATTGTTACTGTGCCCCTTACTTTGATATCCTTTGCTTTAGGCCTTGTGGGTGCTTTTATAGTTGCACTTATGCGTATTTCTAAATTTCGCGTTATTTCATATATTGCTGCCTTTTTCGTATGGTTCATAAGAGGAACGCCTCTTATTGTGCAGCTGTTTGTTATCTTTTATGGTTTGCCAAAGGTTGGAATTGTATTTACACCATTTGTGTCAGCTGTAATTGGACTGACAACCAGTCAAAGTGCATATAATTCCGAAGTTATACGTTCGGCATTGATTTCCATACATAAAGGCCAGTGGGAAGCTACAAAGGCACTGGGGTTAACAAAGCTGCAAACTATGCGACATGTGATTGTGCCGCAGGCAGCCCTTATAGCTGTCCCGCCACTCGGCAATTCTTTTATTAGCTTATTAAAAGATACATCTCTGGTGGCGACTTTAACTGTTGCAGAGATATTCCAAACAGGGCAACAAATTGCAGCGGTAACATATGAACCCCTGATTTTATATTTGGAAGTTGCATTTGTATATTTGATTTTCAGCACAGGGCTGACATATCTACAACAATTTGCAGAGAATAAATTGGGTAAACATCTGGTAGAACAAACAAACTAAAGGATGGTAGTTCAATGAAATTAAACATTGAAAGCATAAAGAATAAAGGCTTGTGGGGAGATGCGGGTATTATTCTGCCCGAGTATGACATAACAAAGATTAGAGAAAATACGAAAAAGAGCCCTATATGGATTCATTTCGGTACAGGCAATATTTTCAGAGGATTCATTGCTGCATTGCAGCACAAACTTCTGAAACTGGGCTTATCAGATAAAGGTATAATAGCAACGGAATCTTTTGGATTTTCTGTGATGGAAAAAATTTTCAGTTCCCATGATAATCTTAATTTACTGGTGGAAATGGGGCATCAGGGTCAGATTACTTCAGAAGTTATTGGGTCTATTGTAGAAATAGTTGAAACTGACAGCAACAATTATAATGACTGGCATTATCTGAAAGAGGTTTTTAAAAATCCTTCGCTTCAAATGGTTAGCTTTACGATTACAGAAAAAGGATATGTTTTAAAAAAAGAAGATGGCTCTTTCTTGGATTCAGTTAAATCAGATATGGAAAAAGGGCCGGCGCATGCCAGTCACAGCATGGCTGTTGCTACGAGTATGTTATATGAAAGATATAAAAATGGGAAACATCCTATAGCGTTGGTAAGTATGGACAACTGCTCACAAAATGGCAAAGTTTTGAAAGATAGCATTGTTACAATCGCAAAAGCCTGGATAGAGAAGGGCTTTGCAAATCCCGGATTTTTATGTTACCTAGAGGATAATCATACGGTTACTTTTCCATGGACAATGATAGATAAGATAACTCCCGGTCCATCCAAACAGATCAAGCAAATGTTGGAGAATTTGGGCTTGGAGGGCATGGATATTGTATCGACCGGGGGAGGTTCAAAAGTGGCCCCGTTCGTCAATGCTGAAGTAACTGAATACTTAATTGTTGAAGATAATTTTCCCAACGGGCGTCCACCTTTAGAAAAAGCGGGCGTCATTTTCACTGACCAAGATACAGTCAGAAAAGCTGAAAAAATGAAAGTCGGAACCTGTTTGAATCCGTTGCACACAGCACTGGCAATATTCGGATGCCTTTTTGGTTACAGATCCATAGCCGATGAAATGAAGGATGAGGACTTGGTATTACTGATTAAAAAAATTGCTTATGATGAGGCAATGCCTGTAGTGGTAGATCCTAAAATTATTGATCCTGAGACTTTTGTAAGAGAAGTGATCGAAGTTAGATTTCCAAATCCACATATACCGGATACGCCCGAACGAATAGCTACCGATACTTCTCAGAAAATTCCAGTAAGATTTGGCGGAACTTTGCAAGCTTATCAAAATAGCAAGAATTTAGATATTTCTTCTTTGATATTTATTCCCATGGTTTTTGCAGCATGGCTTAGGTATTTGCTGGGACTTGATGATGAGGGAAGGGAAATGGTATTAAGTCCGGATCCACTTATGGATTTGCTAAAATCGCATCTTGAAGGAGTTAAGCTTGGGAGCAGGGAATATAATAGGGAAAAATTAAGTATGCTTCTTAAGAATGAAAGCATTTTTAGCATGGATTTGTGCGAAGCAGGTTTGGCAGATAAAGTACTGGAAATTTTTCAAAGTATGATAACTGAAGCAGGCGGAGTAAGAAAAACTTTGCGGAGATATTTATATTAGAAAGAGAGAAAATAATTTATGAAAATGACATTTCGCTGGTTTGGCAGCCACATGGATCCTATTCCTTTGAGATATATACGGCAAATACCAAATATTACAGGCGTTGTCAGCTCCCTTATGGATATTCCGGTAGGTGAAGTCTGGCCTATGGAGAGGATACAGGACCTTAAAAATGAAGTGGCTGTAGCTGATTTGAATATAGAGGTAATTGAAAGCGTCAATGTCCATGAGGACATAAAACTGGGTTTGCCAACCAGAGACAAATATATTGAGAATTACATAGAAACAATTAAAAATCTCAGCAATATTGGTGTGAAAGTAATATGTTACAATTTTATGCCAATATTTGACTGGACCCGCTCAAATCTTGCGGAAGAACTCCCAGATGGTTCAAATGCGCTGTCATATGACCAAAAAATAATTGACAAAATCACAGATGTACAAGCTTTTGTTAATCAAATTCAGGCAAAATCTTCAGCATTTGAAATGCCGGGTTGGGAGCCGGAACGATTAGAGGAAATCAAAGAGCTTTTCAAACAATATGAAGGCATTTCAGAAGAGGACCTGTTCAAAAATCTCGGGTATTTTCTGAACGCAATTATGCCGACTTGCGAAAAATATGACTGTAAAATGGCTATACATCCTGATGATCCGCCCTGGAGTATTTTTGGCATACCAAGAATTGCAAACAGCAAAAAAAATCTGGACAGAATCTTATCTTTGGCAGAAAGTGAATACAACGGACTAACTTTATGCTCAGGATCGTTGGGTGCAGACAATAATAATGAAATCCCCAGTCTTATTAGATATTTTGGCGGCAAAAAACGCTTACACTTTGCTCATATAAGAAATATAAAAATGGAAAAAGACGGAGTATTTAGAGAGAGCTCTCACCTGTCTTCAGATGGTTCATTTGATATGTATGAAATAATGAAAGCATACTATGATATCGGTTTTACAGGTTATGCAAGGCCTGATCACGGGAGAATGATTTGGGATGAAAAAGGTCGTGCAGGCTATGGATTGTACGATAGAGCTTTAGGAATTGCATATTTAAATGGACTTTGGGAGGCAATTCAAAAGGGGGATAAGTGAAAGTGTTGGAAGTGATTTCATACAAAATTCTCGAGGATAAAAAATTCGATCAATTTGTATTAAGCGAGGCACCGGAAAGGGCTATACAGTTCGGCGAAGGAAATTTTTTACGAGCTTTTGTGGATTATTTTGTAGACATTATGAATGAAAGTCAGGATTTTGATTGTAAAGTTCTTGTAGTCCAACCCATAGAAAAAGGTCAGGCGGATGTAATTAACCGGCAGCAAGGTTTGTATCAGGTGTATTTAAAGGGAATTGATAAGGGAGAACTTAAAAACGAGAGGCGATTAATAAGCTGTCTAAGCAGGGCAATCAGCCCATATGAAGACTTTAAAGCTTTTCTGGATTCTGCAAAAAATATGAAACTGCGCTTCATTTTCACCAATACCACTGAAGCAGGAATTGTATATGATGAAGAGTGTGAGTTTGATGATAGTCCGCCATTAAGCTTTCCGGGGAAATTAACTCGATTTCTATATGAAAGGTATTCAGTGTCAGCCGAGGCAGAGGGTTTTATTATTCTTTCCTGTGAATTGATAGATGACAATGGAAGTCTTCTTAAAGAATATGTGCTCAGGCATGCGGAAAAATGGAATTTAGGTGAGGGCTTTAAATCCTGGATTGAGGATTCTAACTATTTTTGTAACACTTTAGTCGATAGAATTGTTACAGGTTATCCGGGGAATAGTGGGCAGGAATTAAATCAGCAAAACGGTTTTACAGATGCTTTGATGACTGTGGCCGAACCATTTGGTTTATGGGTTATAGAGGGGCCGAAATCACTGGAAGAGGAGTTACCCTTTGCAAAAGCCGGTTTGCCGGTTATTTTCACAGATAATCTAAAGCCGTTTAAAACGAGAAAAGTAAGAATTCTCAATGGAATACATACAATTATGGTTCCTGTCGGCTTACTTTATGGGAAGGAACTTGTCAGGCATTGCATGGAAGAAAAAGCTCTTCTCAATTTTATTGAAGAAACAATTTTTAAAGAAATTATTCCCACCTTGTCACTCCCTGAAGAGGAGTTGAACTTTTTTGCAAGAGCAGTGGTTGAAAGGTTGAAAAACCCTTATGTGGACCATAGGCTGCTTGATATCTCTTTGAATTCCATTTCAAAATGGAATACAAGGGTGCTGCCAAGCTTAAAAAAATACCTTGAAAAATTCGGGGTTCTGCCGGAAAATATAGTGTTTTCATTTGCTGCTCTTCTATTGTTGTATTGTAATTCAGTTTTGACAAGCGAGATAAGGATAAATGATGGGGAAGAAGTATTAGAATGTTTCAGAAATCACTGTGGCAAAAATAATAAGAGAGAACTGATAAATGAGCTTATAGGCAGCAATAAATATTTTGATGAAGACTTGACTAATATTGATGGTTTTGTGGATAGGCTTATTTATTGGATGGAAGAAATAGAAAGAAAGGGCGTAAAGGGGATTGTCGATGAATTATTTGATAATCAATGAAGAAGATAATGTGGGAATTGCCCTTGACCGTTTAAGCAAAGGTGAGAACATAGCAGTTAAAGGCATAAAGATAAAAATAAGTGAAGACATTCCAAAGGGACATAAATTCAGCCTGAAATTCATAAATGAAGGTGAAAATATAATCAAGTACGGCTATCCCATAGGAAAGGCCGTAAAGGATTTGGAGCCCGGAGTTTGGGCGCACTCTCATAATTTAAAAACAAATCTGGAGGATGATGAGAGCTTTAGCTATGAGCCGGAATTTTTTGAAATATCTGAGGCAGGGGAAAGAAAAATTTGGGCATATGAGAGGGATTCAGGAGAAGTCGGAATAAGAAACGAAATATGGATAATTCCTACGGTGGGCTGCGTTAATGGTATAGCCAGGCAATTAGCTGCCGAAGCAAGTTTAAGGCTCCCAAAAGGGATAGATGGTATATACGCATTCGAACATCCTTTTGGCTGCTCGCAGATGTCCCAAGACCAGACAAATACACAAATGATTCTGGCAAGAATGATGGAACACCCAAATGCAGGGGCAGTATTGGCTTTGGGTCTGGGCTGCGAAAACTGTCACTTTAACGAGATAAGCAAGTATTTGGAAAAGGAAAGCAGGGAGAGAATTGCTTATCTGGAGTGCCAAGCCTTTGGCGATTATTACCAACGAGGGCTAGAGCAGCTTCAGCATTTAATCAAGTATTCTTTAAAATTTAAAAGAAAAGAGCTGTCAGGTTCGCGGCTTGTGGTGGGCCTAAAATGTGGTGGTTCTGATGGCTTCTCCGGTATAACAGCAAACCCTCTTGTGGGATTAGTAACAGACAAGCTCGTTTCTATCGGAGCCTCTACCATCCTTTCGGAAATCCCGGAAATGTTTGGAGCTGAACGCGAGTTGCTAAAACGCAGTGCAAACAGAGAAGTTTTCGATGGCATGGTGTCCCTGATTAATGAATACAAAGAATACTACAGGCAACATAATCAGGTAATATATGACAACCCTTCTCCCGGTAATAAAGAAGGGGGGATTACGACTCTTGAAGAAAAATCTTTGGGTTGTATTCAAAAAGGTGGAATGAGCAGGATTTCAGACATCATTGGATATGGTGGAAAAGTAAGAAATAAGGGACTTACAGTCCTGTCCTCTCCCGGGAATGATATTGTTTCGACTACTGCAATGGCTGCGGCCGGGGCTCACATGATTCTTTTTACCACTGGTAGAGGGACGCCTTTAGGCAGTCCCGTGCCTACAATCAAAATTTCATCCAATAATGAATTGTTTAATCGTATGCACAATTGGAATGATTTTAATGCGGGTCGTATTTTGTCGGGTGAAAGCTTGGAAAAACTTGCTGATGAATTATATGACTTAATTTTCGAGCTGGCTTCAGGACAACAAAGCAACTCTGAAAAAAATGGCTATAGAGATTTTTCAATTTTCAAAACCGGCATAACTTTATAAAAATGTATGGGGGAGGCAAAATGATGGAATTTCAATCAATTATGCAGGAAAAACTAGAAGATACAGGCATAATACCTGTTGTCAAATTAAATAAGCCGGACAATGCAGCTGACTTGGCAAAAGCCCTGTTAGCCGGCGGAATAAAAGCAGTAGAAATTACTTTTCGGGCTAAGGGGGCTGAACAGGTTATAGAGTCAATCGTTCGAAATTTTCCGGACATGATTGTCGGAGCAGGAACTGTATTAACTGTGGAACAGGCAAAAGAAGCCCTCAAAGCAGGGGCTCAATTCCTTGTTAGTCCGGGTTTTGATGAAGAACTTGTCGATTATTGTATCGACAATAAGATACCGGTATTCCCGGGCTGTGTTACACCGACAGAGATTCAGAAAGCAATCAGGAAAGGTTTAAATGTAATTAAATTTTTCCCGGCATCCCAGTATGGGGGTTTAGAAGCGATGAAAGCTTTGTCAGGACCTTTCCCGGGAATCAGATTTATGCCGACAGGCGGTATTTCCGAAAAAAATCTGGAAGAATACTTAAGCAGTAGTTTAATCTTTGCTTGCGGTGGGTCATTCATGGTAAAAGAAGCTTTTTTAGATAATGGCCGTTGGGAGTTGATTACTGAAAAAACTGCTGAGGCAGTTAAAATCAAGGAGAGAGTGAGAGGATAAAATGAAAAAAATAGTAACTTTTGGAGAAATAATGCTGAGGCTTGCACCTGAAGGGTATTTGCGATTTTTTCAAGATGATTCGCTTCAGGCCACTTTTGGCGGGGGAGAGGCAAATGTTGCAGTATCTCTTGCAAATTACGGTTTAGATGCAGCATTTGTAACAAAATTACCGTCAAATGATATTGGTCAAGGCGCTGTTAACAGCCTGAGGCAGCTGGGAGTTGATACGAGCTTGATAGTCAGAGGAGGTCCCAGAGTTGGAATATATTTTTTGGAAAAGGGTGCATCTCAAAGGCCCTCAAAGGTGATATACGACAGGGCATATTCTTCAATCGCAACAGCAAGGCCGGCGGATTTTGACTGGGAAACCATCTTTGAAGGGGCCGAATGGTTTCATTTCACCGGTATCACACCGGCACTGGGAGAAAATGTTGCAGAAATATGCAAGCAGGCATGTCAAGCGGCAAAACATAAAGGTCTGACGATAAGTTGCGACTTAAATTATCGGAAGAATTTGTGGTCCATTGATGAAGCGGAAAGGGTAATGAGCGAATTAATGGAGTATGTTGATGTCTGTGTTGGAAATGAGGAGGATGCCGAAAAAGTATTTGGCATTAAAGGTGCCGGCACAGATGTTTCATCAGGGAAATTAAACCATGAAGGCTACAAAGATGTGGCAAGGCAACTGCAAGAAAGGTTCGGTTTCAAATATACGGCCATAACTCTTAGAACAAGCATCACAGCAAATGACAATAATTGGGCTGCTATGCTATATGACGGTGACAATTATTATTTTTCAAGAAACTATCCGATTCACATAGTAGATAGGGTGGGAGGGGGAGATAGTTTTGCCGCAGGACTCATTTATGGTTTGTTCATGAATCTGCCAGGGCAGGAGGCTTTGGAGTTCGCCACGGCAGCCTCCTGTTTGAAGCATTCCATAGAGGGAGATTTTAACAGAGTATCTGTATCAGAAGTGGAAGCCTTGATGAGAGGAAGCGGTAGCGGAAGAGTAGAAAGATAATCTTTCAGCAAAGGAGCAGTTCACAAAGCTCCTTTGTTGCTTTTTCCATATCTTTTAATGGGATGCGGGTGTAGTAAAACAAAAACATGGAATCATCGAGGTCTTCTTCCAGACCTGAAATCGGGCTCAGACTTAAGCCCTTGGATGGAGCAATGGCGCAAAGGGCCGCCGCCGATCTGGATTTGTCTTTTAACTGCAACAGCATGTGAAGGCCGGAGCTGTTGTTCAGAATCTGCAGCTCCCGGGTGCAGTGCAACATAATTCCTTCGGTGGCGGCGGCTATTTTTTTGCCGTTCAGATTTCGCTGTTTTCGTAAGTGCGTTTGATAAAAGCCGCTGTTCATATAAAGGGCCAAAGTCAATTGTTCGGCTTTTGAACAGGTCTGTACATAGCCACCCAGCGATTGCCTGAAAAGATCCATGAACTTTTCGGGCAGCACCATATAGCTGATTTTGATGGAAGGAAACAATGTGGACGAAAAGGACCCAAGATAGACTACATGACCTTTATTGTCAAGCCCCTGTAAAGACGGTACGGGACGGCTGTCATACCTTAATTCGCTGTTGTAATCATCCTCGATAATCAGGCTTTTATTTTTATATGCCCAGTTAAGCAGAGCCTGTCGCCGTCCGAAAGACATGACTGACCCTGTTGGGAACTGATTGGAAGGGCTCACATATGCAACAGATGGAATGTTAGCAGGAAGCTGATCCACGATGATACCTTCCTTATCCAGAGGCACATAGCTGAGTTTAAAGGATCGGTCAGCGAATATGCTTCGCACCGGGATGAAGCCCGGATTTTCAAAAGATGCATGGTCTATCCCCACCTTATTCAGCAAAATGCACAACAGGTTTATCAGTTGTTGGGTTCCGGCACCTATGACCACCTGTTCGTATGAAGCCCGAACACCACGTGACTGATATATGTAGCCGGCTATTTCATCACGCAATGGAACTTCTCCCTGAATGTCACCCTCCAGAAGCAGGTGATGCGAGTACTCATTGAAAATTTTGTTGGCACATTTTTTCCATTTAATAAAATCGAAAGAGTCTTCGTCGGTCCAGAGTTCAACATCATGTATCTTATTGTGAAATTCCTCATCGAAAGGCAGCAATGGAGACATATGTTCCGGACTTAAATCAGATTTCCCCAAGTCGCCGCCAATAACTTCCTCAAGAGATGCTGCGAAGTAGCCTGATTTGGGGCGGCTTACAATGTAACCCTCTACCACCAGTTGATCATAGGCCATTTTTGCAGTAGTTATGCTTATTCCCAGGTCTTCCGATATGCTTCGCAGAGAAGGAAGCTTTTCACCCGGCTTGATGTACCCGCCGGAAATAGATTTTTTAATATAATTGAAAAGCTGCTGATAAAGAGGAAAAGGGGCATCTTCCGATAATGCAGGAGCAAGTGTTATCATATCATCCTCCTAATCTGTACTGTAAAATTGGATTATTATTGATATTATAGCATAATTTTTAGACTGTATATATATAAATAGCATAATCTGTCTATTTTAATACTAACAGTTTGGGGGTAGCATTTATTTAGAGGAAGACGTGGAAGGGAGATTTTCAAAAAGAAGGTGGTTTAAATGGCAGCTTCTGAGAAAACAAACAAAGTAATACTAAGCGGAGTTATGATGGCACTGACTGCAGTAGCCACAATGCTTATTGCGATACCCGTGCCTTTTACCAATGGTTACATACATTTGGGCGACAGTATGGTTTTTTTAAGTGTGATTATTTTAGGTTGGAGATATGGGGCCATAGTAGCGGGAGCAGGAGCTTCCATGGCCGACATTTTTTTAGGCTACGTTCACTGGGCACCCTGGACTTTTTTAATAAAGGGAGCGATGGCGCTGGTCATGGGACTGGCTATGGAGAAGACCATGAAAAGCAGGAAAAACACCAGCTTGACTCTTATTATAACCATTGCCCTGTGGGCTATGTTTAATATGGCTGTAGCTCAAATCGTAAACTATGAAGGTATTCACAGGCCATCAAATCTGCTGGGGGCAGGTGATGGTAATCTGTCTGCCGTAGGGGATCTGGTCAATTCTATACAGCTGAAGCTGATGTTTATGGCAATTGCCATTCCGGTTATGCTGATAATTGTATCAGTTGTCATAAGAAAGAAAGAACATTACAAGATCCCTCTTACTGAGATACTGGCCATGACCCTTGCGGGCCTGTTTATGGTTTTCGGCTATTACGTGGCCGGTGGTCTGATTTATGGAAATTTCGGTATCGCAGCATTCAGCATCCCAATGAACATGATTCAGTTCATCATGGGCTTTTTGGTGGCAGCGCTTCTGAGGGCAGCCTTGTCCAGGACTCCTGTCAGAAAATATTTTGTCGTGCATTAAATTAATTGTTTTTTGGTAAGATAATCTGCCGCCTTGCTTTCATCTTTGAACAGCAGGGCGACCGGTTTTGCAAGAAGATGTTCCTTAACTGCGGGATTGGATTGCAGCTGGTCTGAAATAGCAAGAGTCACTGTTCTTTCGTTGAGCTTTTTCAGCAGACCCAAGAGAATATCCTTATCCGGTTTCAGGCTTCTTATGCTGCTCTGAAAACTTCCAATTTCTTCACTTGTTTCATCGCGATAGGCGATAACTGCCTCTTTCAGGGCATTGAGATAAGATTCTTTGGTGTAAATTTTCCCGGGATCAAGCTGGAAAATCTTGCCGGCCAATTCGGCACTGTCAAGGGTTCGCCTGTCCATCACCCCTTTTGAAAAGGCAAAATATCTCCCATCATAAAAGCCGAAAGCTTTTAATGTATCCAGGTAACCCAGGCGCATTTTTCTGGGAGAATCGTCTCCGTCAAAAATCATGACCTCGCCCAAATCCCACTGGCATCTGATCATGGTCAGGTCCTCGGCTTCTTTTAAGGGTTCTTTTTGCACTCTGCCGGAAGATTCCAGATCAACAGCTATTATTTTTTTTGCACCGCGGGACAGGGCCATTCCCACAGGCAGGTTGTCAAGATAACCTCCATCCACATATTTCACATCATCTATTTCAGCAACTCTTATTGCAGGGAAAAGTGAGGCACTGGCTACGATATAATCTACCAGTTTGCCCTCAGGAATGTCTTCCAGAAAAAGATGCCGGGTCTGCAGGGCAGTCAGCTCCAGCGTTGCCAGGCCAAAATCAATACCGCCTTTTCTGATTTTGGTCTCATCCAGATATTTGCTAAGCAGCTTCTTCAGCTGACTCCCCTTGCTTCTGGATTTCCCTATGTCCACAACCATGGGCGTGCTAATTTCTTTCCACAGATTAACAGCCATATCAAAAGAGTCCTGGGCTATGACGGCTCCATTAATGGCACCAACTGAACTGCCCGTAATGATGTCGGGCCTGAGGTTCATTTCTCTTAAAGCCTGCCATACTCCTATTTCATAGGCTCCCCTTGCACCGCCTCCGCCTAAAACGAGAGCTGTTTTCAAAAAAATCACCTCCTTTGAATGGCCGGCCAATCATCCGTCCGTACATGAATTATATCAAAAAAATGTGAGCTGGTGTATAATGACATCGGAGGTGGAGCCATGAAGGAAATTGAAAGGTTAAAGGAAATTATCGAAGACAGCAGAAATATAGTTTTCTTTGGAGGGGCAGGCGTATCCACAGAGAGCGGAATCCCGGATTTTCGTTCAGAAAAAGGCCTTTACAATGCTGTGCAAAATTATGGTCGTTCTCCCGAAGAACTAATATCATACAGCTATTTTCGTCAGCATCCGGCCACTTTTTATGAATACTATAGAGATAATCTGATTTACAGGGAGGCTCAGCCGAACAAGGCCCACCTCGCACTTGCCCGCCTGGAGGAGCTGGGAAGACTCGCAGCAGTTGTAACCCAGAATATCGATGGCCTGCATCAGATGGCAGGGAGCAAGAAAGTGCTGGAACTGCACGGTTCAGTTCTGAAAAATTACTGCATGGACTGCGGAGCCGGATACGACCTCGATTTCATAATGAACAGGAAGCAGGATGTGCCCTTGTGCATCAAATGCGGAGGAATAGTGAGGCCTGATGTAGTGCTCTACGAGGAGGCCCTTGATGATAAAGTAGTGTACGATGCGGTAAAAGCGATAAGTGAAGCCGATACTTTAATTGTAGGCGGAACATCTTTGGTGGTTTATCCGGCTGCAGGACTCATTGGTTATTTCGGCGGAAAGCATCTTGTGCTTATTAATAAATCAAGGACTCAATATGACGAAAGCGCTGAACTGGTCATAAATGAGTCCATCGGAAAGGTTCTTGGTGAGGCTGTTTTAGCCTGATCCACAGTGACAATTAAGGCGCCAACCGGTTGGTGATGACTCCGATTTCATCTATCTCACACCTGACTACGTCTCCGTCTTTCAGAAACTTGGGCGGATCAAATCCCAGGCCGACGCCTGAAGGAGTGCCGGTCAGAATAATGTCTCCAGCCCTAAGTTCATATCCTTTCGACAGATCGCTGATAATATGTGAAATGCCAAAAATCAGGTCGGCCGAATTCCCCACCTGCCTTAATTCGTCATTTACGTAGCTCCTTAATTCCAGAGCCGGCGGGTAGCTGATCATGGATTTGTGGACTATCCATGGTCCCATCGGACAGTGGGTAGTAAGGCTTTTTCCCTTAAACCATTGAGTATGTCTCCGTTGCAGTTCCCTTGCAGATATATCGTTGGCTATTGTGTAGCCAAATATGTGGCTTTCTGCATCTTCTTCAGTAATATTGATGCCGGTTTTCCCGATAATTACCGCAAGCTCAACTTCGTAGTCCAGCTTCGTGGTGGCTTCTTCGTGAAGCAATACTTTGGCTCCTGTGCCTACAACCGTATGATCCGGCTTAGTAAAATATATTGGATAAGGTGGCATATTATCCTCAAAGATGCCATCCCGTATTTCTGCAGCATGAGCCTGGTAGTTTTTGCCCATACAGACCATGTTTCTTGCAGGCCTGGGTATGGGAGCTATAAGTTTGATATCGGTCAGAGGTATAGCCAATTCCGGCTTTAAACCATAAAAAAGGGCTATGTCATCAGTCCATTTGTCCTGATATGAAATTATGAAATCAAGCATGTCCTTTGGAGCTGAAAGATTTTGATCCTCGAAAAAATCATCCAGCAAGAAAGCTCTTTCTCCCACTCGGTCTATACAGCATATTCTTTCTTTTTCATTGTATAAAATCGTTGCGTATACCATTATGCACCTCCATATGACATATGACAGGGGGACAGCCCTTTTGTCATATGACAGTGGGACAGCCCTTTTGTCATCTTTAAAATGTAGGGTGACAAAAGGGCTGTCCCACTGTCATCTTAAATGCAGTGACAAAAGGGCTGTCCCCCTGTCACAAAGATGCTAACAGAAAAGAACGGTGATTTCAACTGGGTTGTTTATGCAATATGATGTATAATGGAGCACAGCAACTATCAGAATAATAAGGAGTGGACTTGTGGGTAAAAAATTTTGGAGAATTATAATTATTGCTCTTTTGGTTGTAGTCGGCGTGCTTGCATATAAATTTATAAATGGGGCTAAAGATATATCCGACACATCAGACAGGCCGGATACAAACGACAACATTATTGCAGAGGATTTTCCCCTGCTGGAAAACAAGGAACTTGGAGATATTCAAACCATAATAGAATATGGGCCCAATGTTATTGTGGCTGCCCATTGGCCGGCTTTTGAAAGGGAAAATATTGACAGGATCAGCCAGGAATGGGTGGACAGCCATATTGAAGAATTTAAAGACAGTCTGGAAGACATTTCATTTGAGGACAACAATACACATTATGAGCTGAATATAGATTACGAATCTTTTGGGGCGGCTGAAAATCTGGTTAGCATAAGTTTTTACATAACAGAAGATTCTTCCGGCTATGCCCATCCGGATGTAAATATCTATACCAAGGTTTATGATTTATCCAAAGACACAGAATTGGACCTTGCTGACATTATGGAAGGCGACTACTTAAATCACATTGCACAGGTCTGCGAAAACTATTTCAGGAGCCATGAAAGCTACAAAGATCACACAGACTCATCCATATTCGAAGAAGGTATTGGCCCCGTACCTGAAAACTATAGCAATTTCATTTTAAAAGATGAGAAGATGGTCTTCCGGTTTGCAAAATACCAGCTCTTCAGCGGAAATTTTGGGATGCCCTCCGTGGAAATACCTTTGGTTGACTTGAAAGAGTATATTAAACCTGAATTTGTGAAACTTTTATTCGGTATGGGTGACGATGAAGAGGATATCAGGCAACCAGATCCGGAGGAGGATTCTCAAGAACCGGGTGGAGATGTAGCCCTGGCAGAAAGGGATATAGATCCGGATAAACCCATGATCGCCCTGACTTATGATGACGGGCCCAATAAAAAAACCACGGTTCCGATTCTAGATACTTTGAAAGAGTACGATGGAGTGGCCACATTTTTCATATTGGGCAACAGGGTGGCCAACAATGCAGATATCCTGAAACGCATGTTAAATGAAGGCAGCGAAATCGGCAATCACAGTTACAGCCACAAGGAATTGACCAAACTTTCCTATAATGAATTGATGGAGCAAATCAATAAAACCCAGGAGGCAGTAATTGAAAACATTGGTTATGAACCAAAATTTGTCAGACCAACATACGGGTCCTATAATGACCAGGTCCGGTCCGATGTAAAGATGCCCCTGATATTGTGGTCTGTTGACACTCTTGACTGGAAGAGCAGAGACGCCGGAAAAGTTATAGATCATGTACTGACTAATGTTAAAGACGGAGATGTCATATTGATGCATGACCTCTACGACAGCACTGTGGAAGCCACACAATTTCTGGTTCCCAAATTAATTGACATGGGTTTCCAGCTGGTTACCGTCAGCGAACTGTTTAAGCATAAAGGAATTGCTTTAGAGGCCGGCAAGATATACAGGTAAACGCATTACATTGATTTTAACCCCGCCTTTTAACTTCCATCATTTGTGGTATATTAATAACATATGAATGGAGGCTAATATGAGGATTCTTGTAACAAACGATGACGGCATATGGGCCGAGGGCATTAGCAGGCTGGTAGGCTGTCTTTCTCGGGTCGGTGAAATTTACGTCTCCGCACCAAATTCACAAAGGAGCGCCTGCGGGCATGGCATTACCGTCAGCATACCAATTGAAGTTGAAAGGGTTGATTTTCCTTTTGCAAAAATAGCCTACAGCATGTCCGGCACCCCGGCAGATTGCGTCAAGCTTGGGTTGCGAATTCTAAAAGATCAGGGCATAGGTATTGACTATGTCTTTTCAGGTATAAATCACGGCTCCAATTTGGGCACGGATACTTTGTATTCGGGAACGGTGTCAGGAGCAATAGAGGGCGTAATCAATGGTATCCCCTCATTTGCTGTATCTGTTAACAGCCATTATCCTGTTCATTTCGAAGGAGCCTGCAGGCTGGCCACAGAAGCTCTGGAAAAGTCCAAAGGCAAAATAGACAACAGAACAGTGCTGAACCTGAACCTGCCCCACCTGCCACTTGACGAGATTAAGGGACAGAAAGTCACCAGGCTGGGAGCAAGGGAATATGACGAGGATTTCATTGCAGAAAAACTGGATGAACATGTAACGCTGTACAGGTATTCGGGGAGCCCCGTAGTTTATGAAGGTCTTTCGAACGATATTGATGTTATGGCGATACAAGAGGGTTATAGTTCGATAACACCATTGCACTATGATCTGACCAACCACAAGTTGGTGGAACAGGTCAGATCTCTGGGATTTTAAGAGGGTGCTCCTGGTTAACAATTCAGAGGAGCGGGAAAGGACAGAGAAACGATGAAAATTAATAAAAACGAAGCAGTTTTGGTTTTGGTGGATTACCAGGAAAGGCTCATGCCGGCTATGGCAGAGAAGGAGGCCCTGGTGGAAAATGTGGTAAAACTGGCCAAGGGCTGCGGCATACATGAAGTCCCAATAATAGTGACACAGCAGTACACAAAGGGTCTGGGCGAAACCGTGCAGACTATCCGGGAAGCCGTGGATAATTTCAATCCCATAGAAAAGACCAGCTTCAGCTGCTATGGCGAACCCGGATTTGTTGAAGCGCTGGAAAAGACAGGCAGAAAAACTGTAATCCTGGCAGGCATAGAAACCCATGTATGTGTCCTGCAGACTGCGCTGGATTTGGTGGAGCATGGCTACCGGGTTTTTTTACCTGCTGATTGTGTTTCCTCCAGAAAACTCAGTGACAAAAGTTACGGAGAAGTGAGAATGGGCAGTATAGGCGTTACAATAACCTCCTGCGAATCCGTGCTTTTTGAACTGACCAAAGATGCAAAAGACGAGCACTTCAAGGCCATTTCAAATCTTGTAAAGTAAGGTGGCAACATAATATTATGTTTATGTTTGATAACAGGATAACCATTGAAAGGAAGGAGTTTCTCAAAGAATATTTAAACAGCTTTGAGTACCGGATTTCGGATTTCTCCTTTACTTCTCTTTATATGTGGCGAAATATTAATCGCTTCAGCTTCCAGGTCATAGGAGACTATCTTTGCATTGCCGGAATAAGTCATCTGGAACTCGACCAGGAAAAAGCTTTTCTTTTCCCGCCTCTGACTAAAACCGGTCATTATGAATCCAAAAAATTGAGGGAGACAATTTTGGAGGCAAAAAACATTTTTGAGGCAAAAGGCCAGCAGTTCAACCTTAGGCTCCTTCCTTCTCACATGTTGAAAATAGTGGAGGGTGCATTTCCCACAGGACTTGTCATATACGATGACAGGGCAAATCATGATTATGTTTATTTGAAAGATGACCTGATAGGTCTGAGAGGCAGGAAGTATCATGCAAAGAGAAATCACCTTAATCATTTTAAAGGCCATTATAGTTATGAATATACTGCTATAGGTTCGGACAGAGCAGAGGAGTCCATGGACTTTATCAGGAAATTTAATGAATGCAAAGATATATCTGATTATGAGATGAACCTTCTGAAAATGGAAGAGGAAGCCATGGAAGATGTGCTCCACAACCTTGAAGCTGCTGGTTATATTGCCGGAGCCATTTACATAGGAGGGCAGATGCAGGCGCTGACCATAGGAGGACCACTTGGAAAAAAGACTGTGGTCGTTCATGTGGAAAAAGCCAACACCAGATATAGAGGCGCCTATCAGGCAATCAATAATGAATTTTGCAAAAGCATGGAGCCTCATATTAAGTATATGAACAGAGAAGAAGATATGGATATTTTGGGCCTCAGGGAGGCGAAAATGTCCTATAGGCCAGTGGAATTTGTGGAAAAACACATAGCCGTTCTTGAAGACGGAAATTATTCGTGATAATATAAACGAGCGAATAGAATTACCTTATATAAATATTTTTAGGAGGGAAGTTAAATGAGGGATGTTGTTATTGTCAGTGCAGTCAGAACACCCATAGGCAGCTACGGCGGAGCCCTGAAAGATGTTTCGGCAGTGGAGCTTGGAACAGTTGCAGTAAAGGAAGCCATGAAAAGGGCCGGGATTACACCGGATATGGTTGATGAAGTAATTTTCGGAACAGTGCTTCAGGGAGGACTTGGTCAGAACGTTGCAAGACAGGTTTCAATTGCGGCGGGGATTCCCATAGAAGTACCTTCCATGACTCTGAATAAAGTATGCGGATCTGGCTTAAGAACCGTTTCGCTGGCAGCCCAGATTATCAAAGCCGGCGATGCCGACATTATTGTAACCGGCGGTACCGAAAACATGAGCCAGGCCCCATATCTGGCACCGGATGTGAGATGGGGAGCCAGAATGGGAGACACCAAACTCATTGACTATATGGTAGCAGATGGTCTGACAGATATTTTCAACAAATATCATATGGGCATAACAGCTGAGAATATTGTTGAGCAGTGGGGGCTTACCAGAGAAGAACTGGATGCCTTTGCAGTGGATTCTCAAACAAAGGCTGAAGCAGCGGTGAAATCCGGCAGGTTTAAGGATGAAATCGTAGCTGTTGAAATCCCGCAAAGAAAAGGCGATCCCATTATCTTCGATACGGACGAGTATCCCAAGTTCGGCACAAGCATGGAGAGCATAGGCAAGCTCAGACCTGCATTTAAAAAGGAAGGCGTTGTGACGGCAGGCAACTCCTCAGGCATCAACGACGGCGGAGCTGCTCTTGTTGTTATGTCCAAGGAAAAGGCCGATGAACTGGGAATCAAACCCATGGCAACAATCAAATCCTATGCATCAGCCGGAGTTGAACCATCCATCATGGGAATCGGACCCGTTCCGTCCTCACAGAAAGCCCTGGAAAAAGCAGGCCTTAAGATTACCGATATGGACTTAATCGAAGCCAATGAAGCTTTTGCTGCCCAGTCGGTTGCAGTAGGCAAAGACCTTGGTATAGAACTTGAAAAGCTAAATGTAAACGGCGGAGCGATAGCATTAGGCCATCCCATCGGAGCTTCAGGTGCAAGAATCCTTGTTACCCTGCTTCATGAAATGCAAAAGAGAGGCTCCAAATACGGACTTGCCACCCTTTGCATCGGAGGAGGACAGGGTACAGCAATGGTTGTTGAAAGATAGCCATATAGCATTTGCACGGGAAAAAGATATAAAACAGGCGGATACAATTTCGCCTGTTTTGTTAAAAGTGAGAAACAATGAAAACCATAGAACTTAGGGCTAAGGCCAAAATCAACCTGTCAATAGATGTGCTTGGCAAAAGACCTGACGGCTACCACGATGTAGTTATGGTAATGCAACAGGTTGATTTATGGGACAAATTGACTATCAGCTATGAGGAGGAGCCGCATGTTAAGGAGCTGACCGGCAACGGGAAGCGGATTTTTATTTCAACAACCGACAGCGAACTGCCTGATGATGAAAGAAATCTGGCTTTCAAATCGGCATTGCTATTAAAAAACAGGTTCCCGGAAAAAGCAGGCAAAATCCATATCCATATTGATAAAAGAATACCTGCAGGTGCAGGACTGGGCGGGGGCAGTGCAGATGCCGCAGCTGTATTTCACGGGCTGAACATGCTGTGGAACCTGAAACTTTCTCCGGCAGAACTTATGGAGTTAGCATTGACTATAGGAGCAGATATCCCTTTCCTCATAATGTCACAGGCTGCATCCGAACCTGGACTGAACCCGGACAAAAACAGGCAATCAGCCATGAAAAGAGGCCTTTCTACATGCGCCCTGGCAGAAGGAAAAGGAGAAAAGCTGACCCCGCTCCCACCATTAAAAGCGGCGGTTCTTTTGAAAAAACCGGATTTGTTTGTATCCACTAAGGAGATTTATGAGTCTTTGGATTTGAAAAAGATAGAAAAGCGGCCTGACACCAGGAGGCTGATCGAAGGGTTGCTGGAAGGCAATTTCAGCAAAGTAGCCTCATCTATGCACAATGTACTCGAAGAAGTAGCAACGAGCAAATATCCTGTAATACAGGAAACCGTTAACTGGATGAAGGCAGTGACCGGGGCAGAAAAAGTTATGATGAGCGGCAGCGGACCCACTGTGTTTGCCCTTATAGATGCTTCAGCTTTTTAAGGGAATGAAACATGCGTCAGGGGATGAAATATGATAAAATAGGGTATAAGGCAAAGTATGTAAAAACATGTTGATAAGGAAGGGTGGCAGATGATTACGGAAACAGATTATAAAAATGCATATGACAAGATGGAACAATGGCTGACTCATGACGGTATTCCCATGAAATACAAGAGGGAGCTCAAATTACTGGAAGACCGGCTGCTGGCGGATTCCGGCGACAAAGAAGCCAAGGATGAAATTTATGAGCGTTTTTATAAGGACCTGGAATTCGGGACAGGTGGTCTGAGGGGCATTATGGGAGCAGGCACCAACAGAATGAACAGCCTGACTGTCAGACGGGTTACTCAGGGCTTTGCCGATTATATTTTGTCAAATTACGGAAAATCCGGCGATGCTCCATCCGTAGCAATTGCATACGACAGCAGAAACGATTCCAAAAATTTTGCCTGGGATGCGGCCGGTGTTCTGGAAGCCAACGGCATAAAGGTTTATATATACAGCGAGCTCATGCCTACCCCCATGCTTTCATTTGCCGTAAGATATTTCAAATCGGCGGGAGGCATTATGATAACCGCCAGCCACAATCCCTCCAACTATAATGGCTACAAAGTGTATAATCACGAAGGGTGCCAGGTTACGGACCAGGCCGCTGCAGAAATACTCAGCTGTGTGGAAAGTGTGGACCTCTTAAAGGGAGTAAAATATACCGAGCCGGACGAGCTGGTTGAGATTATTGGTGACGAAATCATAGAGGCATATTATAAAGCTGTTAAGGCCACAAGAACCGGTGTTAACTGCAGAGACCTGGAAGTGGTGTTCACACCTTTAAACGGAACCGGCAACAAACCTGTCAGGCGGATTCTGGATGAAGTCGGCCTTACCAATATTCACATTGTAGAGGAACAGGAAAAGCCGGACGGGAATTTCCCCACCTGCCCATATCCGAATCCGGAGAAGGAAGAGGCTTTATATAAGGGGCTGGAACTGGCCAGAAAGCTAAAGACCCCGGATCTTCTTTTAGCAACTGATCCCGATGCGGACAGACTGGGCGTGGCAGTAAAACACAGTCGCGGCGAAGAAGTTGAATATGTCCTGCTTACAGGCAATGAAATAGGTGTGCTGCTGCTGGATTTTGTGGCAGACAGAAGGCCTCTGCCCAAGAAACCGCTGCTCATGAAAACTATAGTGTCCACAAAGATGGCAGACAAGGTGGCGGAATGCTATGGCGCAAAAACCATTAACCTGCTGACGGGATTTAAGTATATAGGTGAACAGATTGGGCTCCTTGAAAAGAAAAAAGAAGAGCACAGATTTATTTTTGGCTTTGAAGAAAGTTATGGATATCTTGGGGGCCCTTATGTGAGGGATAAGGATGCAGTGAATGCTGCAATGCTTATATGTGAGGCAGCAGCATATTATAAATCTATGGGCAAAACCCTTATAGACAGAATGGAAGAACTTTATAATAAATTCGGCTGGTATAAAAGCGGCCTGGCGGAATTTGCCTTCGAAGGAGCTTCAGGCATGATGGCTATGAATGGTATACTGTCAGGCTTAAGGGAAAATCCTCCCAAATCGGTTATTGGTCAGAGGGTTGTGGAAATCACTGATTACATAAACACCATTAAAACCGGCCTGCCTGCCTCCAATGTATTGGAATATGTTCTTGCGGATGGCAGCAGCATCATAGTAAGACCATCAGGGACAGAGCCAAAGCTGAAAATCTACCTTTCTGCAAGGGGGCAAAACAAAGAAGAATCCCAGAGGCTGGTTGAAGAAATGAAGAGCGAAGTGACAACATGGATAAAATAGAAGCAACTGTGGAAGCAGAAGAAAAGGAAAAAAATAATAAAGTCCTGATCGGGCTGGACAAAAGCGGTTCATTCAGAGTATATTTCGCTGTCAGCACAAGTCTGGTGGAGGAAGCCAGAAAAATACACGGTACCTGGCCTACTGCCACGGCGGCTTTAGGAAGGGCCCTTACCGGTGGCGCTATGATGGGCCTTATGCTGAAAAATCCGAAAGACAAGCTGACAATGCAGTTTAAAGGGGACGGACCCGCAGGTGAAATACTCGTCACTGCAAGGGCTGACGGCAGGGTGAAAGGGTATATCTCTAATCCGGAAGCTCATTTGCCCCTGACTGAATCAGGAAAACTGGATGTTGGAGGAATAGTAGGGAAAGGTACTTTGACTGTAATTAAGGATCAGGGTATGAAGGAACCCTATGTGGGCAGAATAGACCTTGTCAGCGGGGAAATAGCAGAAGACCTGACCATGTATTTCTTTGTGTCGGAACAGGTGTCTTCCTCAGTGGCTCTGGGTGTTAAAGTTGACTCTGAAGGCAAGGTCAGTTCCGCCGGCGGCCTTATCCTTCAAATGCTTCCGGGAGGGAAAGAAGAAGCGGCAGAAATACTGGAAAAGATTATGGAGAAAATGCCTCCCATTACTCAATTGATTGAAGAGAAAGGTTATGGCGCTTTTGAGGAAATTTTCAAAGACCTGCCCGATGAGTTTAAAATAGATATAATTGAGGAAAGAGAAATCAGGTGGGAATGCGACTGTTCTTTGGAAAGGCTGGAACAGGCGCTTTTGACCATAGGAGAAGATGAGCTGAAAAAGCTTATAGATGAGGACGGTCAGGCTGAGCTGACCTGTCAGTTTTGCACAAAGAGATATCACTTTGACAGGGAGCACCTTGAAATGCTTCACAGGGTGGCAGTAAAATCAAGGGAGATAATCGAAAAGCGCAGAACAAAGGCTCAGGAAAATAATTGAACAGAAAAGGAAAAGGAAAAAATGCTTAAAGAATTCAAAGAGTTTGCATTAAAAGGCAACGTAATGGACATGGCAGTAGGTGTTGTAATAGGGGGAGCTTTCGGAAAAATTGTGGCCTCTCTGGTAGATGACATCATCATGCCTCTGGTGGGCGCTTTGACAGGAGGGGCAGACTTTACAAGCCTGAGCATAGCCCTGTCAGATGATGTGGCCATTATGTATGGCAACTTTATTCAGACCGCTGTGGATTTCATAATCATCGCTTTTGCCATCTTCCTGGCCATAAAAGCTATTAATAAAATGAGAAGGGAAGAAGAGCCGGAAGAAGTTGTGGAAGAGGAACCGGAGACCCCGGCAGACATAGAATTGTTGACTGAGATAAGGGATCTGCTTAAGGATAAATAAGGAATAACAAAGGAAATATAATGAAAACCAAACTGGGCGTAATTTTCGGCGGAAAGTCGGGTGAGCATGAGATATCCCTTATGTCGGCTGCTTCCGTAATACGGGCTGTGGACAAGGAAAAGTATGAGGTTGTTCCGATAGGAATTACCAGGGCTGGTATCTGGTATCTGTTCGATGGCAGTCCCGATGAAATAGAAAACGGCAGCTGGGAAAAACAAGCCATACATGACCTAAGAACACAGCCGGATAAGTTCAGCTTTACAGTTCTTGGTTCGGGAGGCAGAAGCCTAAAGGATATAATTGATGTTGCCCTGCCTATTTTACATGGGCCTTTCGGTGAAGATGGAACTTTGCAGGGACTGCTGGAAATTGTAGGCATCCCATATGGCGGAAGCAAGCCCATTGGCGCGGCTCTTTCCATGGATAAAATCTTTGCCAAGGGACTGTTTGGAAAATCAGGTCTGCCGCAGGGAAAATATGTGGCTTTTGACGGTCAGGAATTCGACCCGGATAAAGCTGAGGCAAGCCTCAAATATCCAATGTTTGTGAAACCTGCCAATTTGGGTTCCAGCGTAGGCATCAGCAAAGTAAGAGACAGAACAGAGCTGGAAAAAGCTATGAAACTGGCGACAGAATATGACAGCAGAATACTGGTTGAAGAGGCTATTGACTGCAGGGAGCTGGAGGTGGCGGTCTTAGGTAACGAAAAACCTATTGCCAGCGGCGTGGGAGAGATTCTGCCCTCCAAGGAATTCTATGATTACGAAGCCAAGTATTTCGACGGCGGGAAATCCAAGATGGTTATACCTGCGGAAATAGGTCGGGAGAAGGCTGATGAAATCCGCGAGATAGCTTTGAAGGCGTACAGACTTTTGGACGTTACCGGTTATGCAAGAGTGGACTTTTTTCTGGAAAAAAACACAGGGAAAGTTTTCATAAATGAAATTAATTCCATTCCGGGTTTTACAAAATTCAGCATGTTTCCCCTTCTCTGGACGGAAGCGGGAGTACCCTACCCGGAATTGATAGAAAGGATAATACAGCTGGGATATGACAGATATAATGCTGAAAATAGTAGGAAAGCAAATATTGGGTGAGGATCTGGAAGATGAAGAGCAACTGGAGTTTGTCACCGAAGGTAAATACTATGAAGAGGACGGCATAGTTACTTTGAGCTACGATGAAAGCGGTTTTACAGGCATGGAGGGATGCACCACCAGCCTTATTATAAAAGACGATGAAATTCTAATGAAGCGCTGCGGCGAAGCTGTTCCGATGGATACGGAGATCCGTTTTGAGAAAGGCAAGCGATACAGCGGCCTGTACGGAACTCCTTTTGGCGCAGTGGAGATGGAGGTCCTTACCAACGATGTGATAAACAACATAAGTAAAAATGAACCAAAAGGTTCTGTGGACATAGATTATCACATAAGCCTCAAAGGACTTTCCGAAGGCAGAAGCAAGCTTAACATTAAGATAATCTAGGCGAGGAGGCCTGTCATGAGTCAGAAAACCGCAAAGACAATAGCAAGGGTAATCGCAGTAATTTTGGCAGTAGCCCTGGTGATTACTACTTTTACCTTCGTTTTTTCGTGGGCTGATTCTCCGGACAATATTTCCTGGGAAAAAGAGTTTGAAGTTCTTAAGGATCTTATCATTAAAACCAAGTCAGACTACAAGGATGAGGTCAGCTACGAAACCCTTTTCAGCGGGGCATTTAAAGGGGTAATGGAATCTCTTAATGATCCCTATAGTGTTTACTTCCCATCAGAAGAGGATAGGCAGGAATTTGAGGAGTCCGTAAGCGGAGAATTCTTTGGGGTAGGTGTCAGTCTGGAACAGGTGAGCGGCCGCATTGTGGTGGTTTCACCCATAGCCGGAGGGCCTGCCGAAAGGGCTGGGATTCTCTCAGGAGATATTATTACTGCTGTTGACGGAAATGACACCGGCGGCTTAAGCCTGGAAGAAGTGGCGTCCAAGCTAAGAGGTAAAGACGGGACGCAGGTTGTTATGACGGTGAACCGGAACGGGAAATCCATAAATTATACTTTGACCAGGGAAAAAATCAAACCCGGCACAGTCGATTTCCGGTTGATAGAAGACGATATCGGATATATTGCCATATCGCAATTCGGTAAAAATACCAATCTCGAGTTCAAAAATGCAAAGCTTCAGCTTATTGCAAAAGGCGCAAAGAGCTTTATAGTTGATGTAAGAAATAACCCAGGCGGCTATGTGGATGTGGCAGTGGATATAGCCGAACAATTTATGCCCAAGGGACCCATTGTGCATTTCCAGAAAAAAAATAAAATTGTTGAAACTATAAACGCCAAAGGGACGGGTGATTTAAAAAGGCCGGTAGTGCTTCTGATTAATGAAGGCAGCGCCAGCGCATCGGAAATATTGGCTGCGGCCTGGCAGGACAGCAAGACTGCAAAACTTGTTGGCACAACTACTTATGGAAAGGGAGTTGCCCAGCAGTTATATACCATAGGCAACCGGATAAGGATGAAGCTCTCGGTTTTTTATTTTCTTGGACCCAATAAAAATGTTATAGATAAAGCGGGAATAAAGCCGGACTACTATGTGCAGAATGCCGCGGCAAATCACGGCGAAGCCAAGGAAGAACTTCTGGTGCTCTATCAGCAGTTTGCGCCCATGAACGAAAATCTCAAGCCGAAGCCCGGGGATACAGGTCTGAATGTTTTCGGTGCTCAGCAGAGGTTGTCACTGCTGGGTTATCGATTGTCTCTTTCCGGCAGAATGGACGAAAACATGTTTAATCATGTGAAAAGTTTCCAGAAAGAAGCCGGACTTTACCCATACGGAATTCTGGATTTTTCCACCATGGCGGCACTGGATAAGGCGGCAAAGGAGTATGTTCTGGGTGCAGGCAATGCCGAAGACCTTCAACTTAAAAAGGCTGTTGAATTGTTGAATTAATACTAATTGTGTGTAACCCCGGAGGCGGGGCCAATGCAGCAGGAGGTGGTTTGATGCAGTATGATTTTGACGAAATTATAAACAGGGACAATACCAATTCTCTCAGCAATGACGGATACATGGACTATTTATTTAAGGCTGAGGGAGGCATTGAAGAAAAACATGACTATGACTATCTGATAAAAATGTGGATAGCGGATATGGATTTTGCCGTGGCGCCCGAGATCCTTGAGGATGTAAAGAAAAGGCTGGACAGGCGCATTTTGGGTTACACAAAAGTCTTTGCCCCGGAATATTTTCAGGCTTTTAAGAACTGGTGTCTGGAAATGTATGGCTGGGAACCCAAAGAAGAACAATGGGTTACCTCTGCCGGCATAATTCCGGCTCTGTATGAACTGGTATCATATTTATGTCTCCCCAGAGACAAGATTCTGCTACATACTCCGGCATACGGATATTTCAAACATGCCGCTGACCAAAACGGGATTCAGCTGGCACATTCTCCTTTAATTAATAAGAATGGAGATTTCTTTATTGATTTCGATGATATGGAGCGCCAGGCCTCTGACCCTGCGGTAAAACTTTTCATACTGTGCAATCCACATAATCCCACAGGCAGGGTGTGGACGGAAGAAGAGCTGGTTCGCATGGGGGAAATATCCGCAAAGAATAATCTCTGGGTGCTCTCGGATGAAATACATTGCGATCTTCTTAGGGAAGGACAAAAGCACATTCCCTTCGACAAAGCATTTCCGGGTTATGACAGAACCATTACATGCATGTCTGCCAGCAAAACATTCAATATGGCCGGTACCATGTTTTCCAACCTTCTCATAGCAAATGATGAGCTGAGAGAAACATACAAAAGGCTGCATTTTGACTTTGAGAATCCCCTGAGCATTGCGGCGGCCCAGGCGGCATACGAAAAAGGAAGACCATGGCTGAACGGTCTGAAAGCTTACCTGGACGGAAATTTTGAACTACTTGATGAATATTTGAAAGAAAATTTGCCCAAGGCAGAATTCGTCATCCCTCAGTCTACATATCTGGCATGGGTGGATTTAAGAGCATATCTTCCTGAAGGAACCTGTCCGGTCAGGCTGTTTGCCGAGGAGGCCGGGGTGCTGGTTGAAGGTGGCGATAAACTGTTCGTTGGAAATGCAGAGGGTTTCGTCAGATTGAATCTGGCAAAACCCAGGTCACAAATTATAGAAGCTCTGGACCGAATTACTAAGGTGCTTAAAGCTTAGTAAAAGTAAAGGTTGTTGGTCAGATATTCGGGATCGCTGGTGGCATCAACGCCCAGGTCCTTCAGGGTCTGAGAGTCCCGGTCGCTGAGTATGGCTGTGCAATGGGCCTTGCAGCCGTTCAGCAAAAGCAGTTTTTCCACGGCAACCTGCGCCGACGGGTTTGTGGTGGCTGAAATAGTTAAGGCGGATAAAACCTCCTCGCAGTTAAGGGAGGTTTTTTCATGACCTAAAATATCGGTTTTAAGGTGCTGTATTGTTTCCAGAACTGCCGGAGAAATAAGGTGTATTTCATCTGCTATACCGGACAGATATTTAATGGCATTTAAGATAGCGGCTGCAGAAGCAACCATTCGCCTAGAGCTTCTTCCCGTTATGAGGGTGCCGTCGGCAAGTTCAAGGGCCATGACTACCACGTTTTCATATTTCGGATCCATAGCTCTTTTCTTTTCGGCATACTCCCTGGCCGGCAAAACAACGGACCTGTCCGTTACATTTAAATTGAGTTCGTCCATGAGAATTTTGGATTTGTCCACTGCTTCTTCTTCGATGATGCCTTTTTTGTAATCGCACAGGGCAATAAGATATCTTCTTATGATTTCCTGTCGGGCAGCTTCTTTGCAAACTTCGTCATCTGTGATGCTGAAGGCAACCCGGTTTACGCTTAGATCAGTCGGTGAACGGTATTCCGATTCCTGGCCGGTGATGCGGTGCAGGATTCTTCTGATAATCGGGAAGACCTCCATGTCCCTGTTGTAATTGACTGCGGTCTGACCATAGGCTTCCAAATGGAAAGAGTCGATCATGGTCACATCTTTCAAATCTATAGTGGCGGCCTCGTAGGCCATATTTACGGGATGCTTCAATGGCAGATTCCATATTGGGAAAGTCTCGAACTTTGCATAGCGGGCTTTGCCGCCCATTTTGTATTCGTGATACAGCTGGGACAGGCAGGTGGCCAGTTTGCCGCTGCCCGGACCCGGCCCGTTGAGCACCACAAGAGGCTTGCTCACTTCTATATAAGGGTTGGCGCCGTAACCTTCCTCACTGACTATTGTGTCAATGTCGGTGGGATAGCCTTTGGTGAAGCGGTGGGTGTAGGTTTTGACTCCTCTCCTGTTGAGTTTATTAATGAAAGTGTTGACTGCGGGGCTGTCTTCGTATCTGGTGATAACCACACTGTTTATTGACAGGTCGTACTTTCTGAAAGTGTCAATAAGGCGCAGGACTTCAAGGTCATAGGTGATGCCAAAATCTGCTCTGGTTTTGTTGGTTGATATGTCGCCTGCATACACACAGATAATTATCTCAACCTGGTCTTTCATCCTTTGCAGCAGTTTGATTTTGGCATTTTCATCAAAGCCGGGCAGCACGCGCATGGCATGCTTGTCATGGACCAGTTTCCCACCGAATTCCAGGTAAAGCCGCTGGGTTTTATTTTCATTAATCAGTTTTAAAATATATTCCGTCTGCTCTTTGATATAATTTTCCGAATCAAAGCCTATCATGACAACTCCCTTTCTTTGCTTCTACGACGAATTCGCCTCACACAACGGTCCAACAATTAAACAAAGTAAATTATAACAGAAGGATTCGGTTCAATCAATTAAGTTAAATGCGGAGCCTTCCTTAATTCGCTTAAATCATGAGCAAGTTTTTCCGGCTGCGTTGGCTTTGGCCAGATTTCGCCCCACGAAAGTGTTTTTTTGCCCGCTTTGCCTCGATTCCGCCCCACAAAAAAGTTTTCCCGTCGGATTTGGCCAAAATTTCAAGAAGTGCTAGTGCCGGGTGAATATGTATGCATCAACTCAGCGGATATGCGTTGATATGCGCATAACTATACAATTTCCTTCAAATAGAGGCGAAAATCACTAGCATAAGTTGAAATCTTGACCATTTCCGAAAGTAAAATGGTGATCAAGCCCATTGCTGAAGTTATCGGAAGGCGTTTTTTGAGCCCAAACTGCAAAACGGAAAAAAACGCCCACAAATAAATGGAATAAAATAGCAAAACACCTTGACAATGGTAATTAGCCTGATAAAATGGAAATAAATTACAATTTACTGCGACACGAAAACAGTGATTAGGAAAATATCACGAAAAGGAGAGTATCATGAAAAAGAAATTTCTCAGAATAGGAATCTTATCGTTGGCGGTTGTTTTAATTTTGGGGTTTGGCATTTCTTTTTCCAGCGAGGAAGCAGCAGGTTTTAATGATTTGGGAAAAGATCATTGGGCGTACGAAAGTATTATGGAAATGCATAAATCAGGCATTATAGCAGGTTACCCCGATGGGAGCTTCAGGCCAGAGCGTGAAGTGAATTATGGCGAGTTCATCAAGATGGTTGCCGTTGCCACAAAAGCCACAAGACATAAGGAAGAAAGCCGAGGAAAACATTGGGCGCTTCCTTTTTATTATGGGTGCCTGAATAATTTCTTTTTTACAGAATGGGATATAAAAGAGAAACAACTGGATTACAGCATCCCCAGAAAGGATATGGCTCTGATTGTTTCCGGGGCTATTGGGGATTCGGTTAAGCTTTCGGAATACGGGGATTACACGGAAATATTAGCCGGCATAATTGATATAAACCAAAAACATCCCAGAGAATATCACATTGCAAAAGCTTATGCCACGGGCGTTTTATCCGGATACCCCGATGGCACTTTCAGGCCTGAGGGAGTGCTGACCAGAGCAGAAGCATCTTCAGTTATCAGGAAGTTAACAGAGTTGCTTGAGCCTGCGCAAAAAGCTTTGCCGGAAAATATGCCTGAAAAAGAGTCAACTAGCGGGTCTGATGACACAACTGAAAAAGCAAAGATACCTTCCGTCTTTGCGGACGATATTTACGATCTGGTTGCCATAAGGGAAAACCCACATGGGTATCCTGATGGAAGTGTTCAATATATTATGTTTGATTATGATGAGAATACATCAGCCAGGCTCAAAGAGCTAGAAAAAATTCTGAAAGAAAGGCATCCTGATTTTGGCGCAGAACTCTTTGATGATTTTACTACATTCGTGGCTAAACCAGTTTCATATGGAGGATTCGGACTTAGAAAAAGATATTTTGGAGACATTCCATTATATATGGATCACAATTATAACATGGCGAGCATTAACATACTACCTGCTGGTCATACCGATCCGTATTGGGGTATCGAACCTGGGCAGATTGAAGAATACTTTGATTAAGTTCAATGGAGAAAAGGGATGAGAAGAATTATAAATGTACTGCTAATAATGAGTATGTTACTTTCGTACATACAACCCGCTTACGGAGAGACAGTTATAGAAAAATATTTCCATGAAATGACTCAATCCGAGAAAGAACGAGTTTTGTCAGGACTGATAGATGATGGGGTAGTGCCAAATTCAATAACTGCTAACGATAAAAGGCAATCATTGAATAGTTCCAATTGGTACAATCTTGGGGTTGTCACTTATGGTGATATTGCAGTGGTCAATGCTGAAAATCAAAACACTTCGCATCCCAATTACAAAGATGGTCAATGGAGATACTTAGGATACGATATGAACGGCGGCTTGTATGGAAATGATTCCTTTCCGCCTGATTATCCTTCATCTATGCCACCTGAAAATAAAAATTGGATAAAAACAGATACTGTTAAAAAGAATTCAGTTGCCCGAGCTTTGATTGGTGAGTCTACAGTAATAGGTGATAGCAGATTCTCGAATGTCGATAAGCTCAGAACCATTGCAGCTTTTCTGGATAATAATCCGGGATGGGTTTCAAAAGGCCGGATCGAGGATTACATTCTTGACCATTTTTTCTTCAATGCTGTCACTTCTGTAAACGGGTTGACGCAAGGACAGTTTGTAGGAGTGCACGACATAGGGGGCGGGGTTTTGCGTTACCAGACATTTTCTGTGCAGGTAAAAGTTAAGTTTGTGATTCCGCCTGAAATGCCTGTCGAAGTACCCGGAACCCCGCCCAACGATGAGCCCGGTGAATCGGAAGAGCAGGAGCCGCCTGAAATTCCGCCGGAAGAAGATGAATATCTGGGAGTTAACTGCGAGCTTTTTTTACCGGAACACACATATGAAACGCACAAGGTTTTGGCTGAGGATAAATCCGAGTTTTTCCTGGGAGAAAATATTTACCCCGCAATTTACGTTTATTCGGAAGGTTTGGGCAGTAACAGTTTCAAAACCATAGGTGGTTCGGGTTCAGTCGCGAGGATCAAATCCACCGAGGCAGAGGTCAGTTTCAGGCAGACCGGATTCCACCAGGTTCAGCTCAAGGCCTCGGCAAAAAACGGAGGCACCGGTACGGACACCAAAACCATTGAGGTTAAGAAGACTCCGGCAATTCAGGGAACTCTTGGCGGGGTGCAGAAGCAGAACAGGAAGCAAAGCCTGATTGTAAATGTGGCAAAAAGGACGGATGTCACAATTGATTCGTTTTGGATAAAAATTGAATCACTTGACGAAAACAGGGAAGAAGATGAAACAGTGGTTCTCACTCACGACACGCAGAATCCGTCAGCTAACACTCTGACAAACGGGCCAACCATAAAAACCAGGCCTGTTGAAACACTGAGCCCGCCGGGGAGACCGGGAGAATACATCAGCTGCAGACTGGATTTCCTTACTAAAAACACCGAAGAGGTAAATTACAAATACACAATTTTTGTGAAGGATAGCCGGGGAGAAACAGATCTGGTAAGCAGAGTTTTTTCGGTCGCACCCGACAGGCCGCCGGATGCTGAAATTTCCATGGACGGAAGCTTTATCAGGAACCAGGCATCAGACGTGGCCAGGATAGTTGCGGAAGATGTGAGCAGCACAGACGGTGATCAGATTGAGCGAACCTGGTTCTTCCGGGCCTTTTCGGGGCAAAATCCGGCTGGCGACTGGATTCCGCTTTCGGCAGGTTCTTTGGGCTACGAAGATTTGTCTTTTGGCAGCGGCAAGAAAATCGCCTTTGACAAAGTGGGCGTAGGGCCTTTTCAAGTGAAGCTTCTGGCCAAAGATATGTGGGTTGAGGAAACTCTGCCGGAATACATAAATGCAGATGATGTGTTAAGCGCAAGCGCAGAAAGCGTTTCAGAGGTGCAGAACGTTCCCCCCATAGTCAGCATAAAGCCATTAAAAACGAAGACAGCAAGTCTGACTTTTCTGGCAGGAGGAGACTATGAATATGGAAAATTATTAAATGAAAGAAAAAATATAGAACGGGAGCTGCTTCAGAAAGGCATAGGCGCAGACATTACAATTGAAAAAATGCAAAAAGTCTGTCAGGGGCCGACGGGAAACGGTGCCGAAAAAACCCTGGAAGTCAGGACTCCGTATGGATATCAGGCGCAGTGGCTGTTTTATGCGGGTGACAATTTTATATGCGATGACGAAAATCTGTATAAGATCGATGCAACATGGCCGGGAAATGAACCGGATGAATATCCGGAACCGCCTTATACCATAAGTGCCTGGGATTTCGAAACTCCGGGAACTCAAAACACAAAGTGGACATTCAGCTTCAACGATTCTTTGCTTTCCGTGGGGCCGGCACGAACGGGGCCGTATTTTGCCCAGGATGACACGGGGAAATATTTGTATTTCATAAGCAAAGGGAAAACTCTGATTCTTTCCAAGGACAACGGCACATTTTTGACCGTTCTTGACTCAGAAGTGGGGCAGAATATCTTTGTGGAAGCCGATAATATTTTCATGTTCAAGCCGGACGGGATATACAGGATATCGACCAGAAACGGCTTAATCACAAAGGTTTACAGCGGGAAAATAATGGAGGGCAAGCTCAGGCGGCTGGGCGGAGAAATTCATTTTCTGCTCGCCGTGGGAAACGACTTCAGGTACAGAGGCCGTTTTGACCCGGTGACTCAGAAAGTGAAGCTTGAGGATTTCCACATGGCCGAAACGGAACCGGGAATAGCCGGTCATAAAATACTGGGAATAGATGTCGACGGCAAAATTATCATAAAGACCGCAAATCAGAAAGCAAATCCGGACACAGGCAATCTTTACAACACATATGATTATAGTATCGGGATTTACTCAAGAGAAAACCGGCTGATTTCTGCAGGGCCGGTAGATACGGGAAGCCAGCCAGTGTGGACTGATGCTGTAGTCTATGACGAAGGAGGGGTATGCAATTACATAGCCTACACTAAGGAAACATCATCCTCAACCAAATGCAATCACCACATACGCATTTTTGACATTAATACCGGAGAAGTTCACAGTGACAACTTATCAGGCAAAAAAAATCCCAACGGACTTTCTCTAACCGACAGCGAAAATATCCTTTTTTCGAGGGAGATAAACGGTGAAATCTTTGTGTTGACGGCATCCGAGTTTTACTGGGTATGGGGAGCACCCAACCCTTACAACGTCTATTCTCAAAGAGTAAAATCCTTTATCTACAATAAGGCGGCGAAGACATTCAGAATGGGCGACGACTACGGGGAGCTCGGCATTGATGTAAATACTCTGCGTTATGGCACAGGTTCTGATTATATGGGAGCCCTACAAATAGGTTATGGAGATCCCAATGCGGCCTTCAGCCTGACTATGCTTATCAGATGGGACCAGAACCTTGAACAAATCCTTAAGCGCAGCATCAATAAATATGTGAAAAACGACAAGGACATCAATCTGACGTTTGTATATGATGAAACCAATTCTCCGTCCATTTATACATCGGAAATACTAAACAGCAACGGATTGATACTTCTGCAGGGGGCGGAAATCACAGGAGAAACAATTTCTGATCTGGTGGCAGAAAGTCCTCTGGCTGAAAGCAGGATTCTGAATATATCAGCTCAGGCAGACGGAGAACTGACCAAAAATTACAAACTGGAAGCAAATAAAACATACTATTATGAATATGAAATAAAAGCGTCAGACGGTTCCGGTGATATTCCCGGTGATATTTTCGCATTGGACCACAAAATCGGGCAGACAAGCGGTGCCCTGTTTTCCGGGGAGAACTATTTCACAGCGGAATCATTCGTGGAAGATTTTAAGGATCCCGAGAATTTAAATCCGTTTTTCGCTCTGGACCGGAATTATATTGAATACGGTTATTATAAGGGGGCAGAAGTATTTAAGACAAATCAGACTGTTTACAGGACGGATCCGATTCCTGCCGACAAAACAAAGATTTCTTTTACCGTGCCTGAAGGTAAAACAGGATTGTTGTCTCTGGATTATTTTCATGACCGGCTTGACCAGGCATATGTCAGACAGGGGTATATAAGGATAGACGGGGAAATCTGGAAGGCCTTTGAAGAAGGGGGAGGCAATGGCAGATACAGCCATCCCGAACTGCTTGGGCCGGGAGAGCATAGTCTGACTTTCTTTACCAGCGCCAACAGTTCCGGGGATACCGGCAAAATGTGGCTTAAAAAGATTAGAGTCGATCTGTTTGGGGATACCGGCGAACCCCTGCCCATCAGTGTTAAAGGCGAAGGAGTTCCCACAAGCCCTGCCGAAAATGGCTATTATAAAATTCAGGGAAATTTCACGACCCTGCCCGATGTTATATCTTACGGGGAAGTCAGCAATGTTGAGATTATAAGCACCGACCTTTTGAGTGACGGTCCATACACAAGTGAAAAGAGCCCAAAGACAAACGGAGAGCAATTCACCTTTTCTCTGCCTTCCGGGAAAATGGCCTTGGCGGGATTTCTTGATGTCCTTTCAAGGCCAAAATTTGATGCAGGCTCCACCACTAAAAACTATGGGATTACATATTCGCTAAAATATCCCGGCACAAAAGCTGTCAGGACCTGGATGTCTTATGTTGACAATAACTATAATTTATCATCAATTATTATGCGCAACATAGGCGAACAGGAACAATGTATTATCACCGGGCCTATGTATGAAGGCACCAGCACCTGGGAATCGAAAGGGTCAAAGACAAAATCCGCTCTAGGTTATTTCCGGTATTTCACTGCGGTAATATCGGATGCTCAAAATGAGCCCTGGGGAGAACTGTCGCATTTTTACACCGGTTTAAAAGAGGAAGGGGCGAAATATTTTCTTGAAAAAGAAAGATATGAAAGCAGCGACATATGTCTGCGGTTTCCGCAAGAAGGAGAGTTCAAAATCAGGAATTTCAGGCTTTATTATTTGTATAAAGGCGCAAAAATTTATGTGGAAAAAGAGGCTTTCGCCAATTCGGAGACACTTTCCCATTGGAAAGCAGACAAGATAAATGCAGAGCTGCTCGTTGAAGAAAACAATATGGAAGAAGATCCGGATGAGAGAACTCTTGTATACAAAAAAGGAGAACTGATAGTGCAAAAGGTCAATTATTGGGATTATGAAGATGATCCGTCAAAGAAAGAATACTGGAAGTACACCCACCTGCCTTTCAATGACGGATTGCATCCTGAATCGGGACTGGTGCTGGATGCCCCGATTGACAGATTCTATATTGACGGAAAATATCTTGTGGAACACTGGCAGGAGGACAATACCTCCCGGCCCCCGGTCCCCGGGGGCAATCCGGAGTATGACAAAGTTTCCAACGTAGCAGAGTTCGTGTTTTATGTGGAAGGAGGCGGCTCTGTTCCTTGGGTTGAATCGATTAAAACTTTACCTGCCAGTCTTAAAGAAGGGGACATGTACAAGCTGGAAGTTCTGGTAAATGACAGTTTAAAACAAGAACTTGCACTGACTACAGAGCTTTATAAGGGCGGCGAGTTGATATATGTTCATGAAAAAACAAATATCAATGTGGATAGTTCGGGGAAATATCCGCCTGTTATAACAGGGCTAGTTCCTGAAGCTGCCGAGGCAGGCAACTACGAGGTTGTTTGTGTGGTAAGAAGCCAAACCGGTGTGGGTTTGGGTACTTATAGGTTCAGTGTTGTTTCCGAGGGGAAGATAACCGGCATGGTAAATCATACAAGCCAGTGGGATACCAATAGAAAGACTTATAATCTTAGTTATTTCGATGAAGAGGTTAACCGTCGCTTTACTTATGGTGAATATATAAATATGAGCCCGCCAAGAAAACGTGGGACTAATGTGTTTTGGTCCGGGGAGCGATTCGTTCTGGAAGCTCATGCAGCAGGTAATCCGATGAATGTAACGGCGGAAATTCAAGACTTGCCGGGATATAATGCAACCCTCGATTCAAGTGGCAGGAAGAATGAAAAGGGTGAGTGGATATATGAAGGGGAGCTTTGGGACAGAAGTATGCTGAATAAATGGGGAAAAGGGAGCCCTATAGAATTAACATTTGTATTTACCGCAGAATATGGGGGAGGAGTTAACAAAACATTTGAAGAAAAGGTGATAGTAGACAGTAACGTGGATTATTGGTTGCTCCATCGGGTCTGGTAATGAAGAGTGGAGACAGATCTGGGCTGTGGCGATGCTACTGTGGCCTATAAATTCTTGGATATACTTTATGTCCACTCCCTATTTCAGGAGCAAAGACACAAAAGAATAGCGGAAGACATGGGGAGTTATATTCTTGTTAATACCGGTTAGCTGTGTATATTTCGTTATCAGATTCCTTCCCGCCTGTGTGCTCATCGAAGATTTTGAGAATTTTGTGACATTTTCACTTGAAGCAGCGCAGTCCTATGGGACAGGATTGACTCCGAATTGTAACATCTCTGTAATGGACATCTTCAGCCATTTTGCTATAATGACACCATAAGGGAAATAGTTCCCAAACGGCCAGATTACACCCTTGTGAAGTCTTTGTTACAGCTATGTTACAATTGAAAATAATGTTGACTGAAACAAAGCGATAGGGGTATAATCAACTGTGATAGATTGCGCTACGGGCTTTTCCGTGTGCGTGTCTATATGAAAGGTCAAATTGTCTTCAGAAGGGGAGGACGATTTGAGTAAGCAACATTATAAGCACTCCCCTTCTAAAGAATAATCCTAAAGGAGGAATTTTAAATGAGAAAAGTACTATCAATCGTACTGGTACTGTCTCTGGTCCTGGGAAGTTTCACAATGGTTTTTGCTGATTTCAAAGACATGGCCGGTGAATCTTCTGCGGAAGCTGTTGATGTGCTCTCCGGTTTAGGTGTTATATCAGGCTATCCTGACGGCACATTCAGACCGGACAACATCGTAACCAGAGCAGAGATGGCAAAACTCATCGTAGCAGCTTTGGGCTTGGAGAAGTTTGCCGTTTCAACTACCAGCAAGTATCCCGACATGGTGGAAGCACCTTGGGCACAGGGCTTTGTGGCATATGGAACAAGCCTGGGCTTCATTTCCGGTTATCCGGATGGCACTTTCAGGCCGAACAGAACTGTTTCCTATGAGGAAGCCTGCTCCATGATTCTCAGGGCATTGGGCTACACTTCAGAGTTTCTGCCCGGCGACTGGCCGACAGAGTGGGTAGTAAAAGCTAAATCCCTGGGTATTCTCGATGGAATCACAGCGGCAACATCTACTGGCGCAAATCGTGGTGATATTGCAGAGATGCTCTACAATGCCTTGGATCTTCCCATTGGCTATGTGGACTTCGACAATGTCTGGAGAGAGAATGACGAAGGCTTTGACACAATGCTTGCCAGACTGGGAGTTGAACTTGTTGAAGCAGACGATGCAGCCAATGATGGAGTTATTGTCGGCAGTGAGAAGTCTGCAATCAACTTAAGGCCTTTTGTAGGAGTTTATGCAGACAGATATGTCGACAAGAACGACAAGATTATCAAAGTTGTCCCTGTTTCCGTATCTCTGGAAGGTGATTGGAAAACCGGCCACAAATTTACTGTGGGAGATAAAGACTACAAGTTCAAGGCGAGTGCTCAGGCTCAGGATGACATCTATCTGTTCGTAAATGGTGACCTGGTTGATGACGAGGGAGAATATTCTGACATTAAGGATGCAGGTGTTACTCAGGTTCTCGCAGTAAAACTTGACGGAAATTATATCACCAAGATTTATTCAGGGATGATATGGGATGTTAATGATGCATTCATGGTAGACAAAGACATCTTAGAAGAACTGGACGAAGATGAGACCTTGAATGGCGCCGAATTTAAGACGACCAGCAAAGATGAAATTGATTTCAATTCATTTGAGCTTCTGGGAATAGACGAGCTTGGCGATCTGGAAGAAGATAACGTAGTCTACCTGTATCTGGGTGACGGCGGTGTAATCAGAAGAATTGCCGTCGGAACAGAAGTTGTTGAAGGCAAAGTAACCAAGATTACAGCCGGTGAAAAAGTAACGGTAGGCGGAAAAGTATATGTTGAATCCGATGATTATGATGACAGCGACATATTATGGGCAGACATCGATGTCAATGATGAAGTGATATTCTATCTCGACTACTTTGGAGATGTGTACAAAGCTGAAGCGGCTGAAAAGACAGTTGAAAACTACGGTATAGTTCTTCTGACTGAAGCAGCAACCAGCGGCAGCATTACAGGAAAAGATGCTCTGGCGGAGCTGTTCCTGGCCGACGGAACCACCAAAGTGTTCGATGTTAAGTCAGATGTGGTTGGAGCTGCGCCCTGGAATGTGGGTAATAATTGGAAGGATGGCGACTATTTCTCAAGCTGGGCTGTCAAGTACAGTGTCAACGATAAGGGCGTCATCAAGAAAATGGAAGATGTAGCTGAAGTTTCCGGCTACAAATTTGTACCGGCTGAAACTCTGGTAACAGAAAAAGGCTACTTCAACGGAGTGGCGATTAGCTCCAGTGTTTTGATTTTCGCGTATGACGGTACCGGTGACTTTGACGATGCTGACTCTTACAGTGTGCTTGATCTTGCGACCATTAAGGGCAATAAATACACTGATGTAGAGTATGTAGTTGAATCCAACAAGATTGTCTTCATGTACATTTGGGGAGCAGGATCATCAGATGATGATATCTACGGAGTGTTTACCGAGGTTTATAAGACAAATGCCAGCGCTACCGGTTATATGGCAGAGGTTCTGGTTGACGGCAAGGCAGTTAGCTATGAGATGACAGAGGATGCATATAATACTTTCGTACAAAACGATGATTTGCGGTTATTCAACTTCAACGGAAAAGGCCAATTGACTAGTGCTCCTGATGTTGGTGCTCCGGAATTTTTAGATGAGGACGGTTTTGAAGGTCTGTCCAGCGGTGTGATAAAATTAGACAATGGTCACACATATGCATTGGATTCCGACGCGGTAGCATACAAATGGAATGACGATGATGATGTTTATGAAGCTGTTAAGCCGACAAAGAACAACATGAAAGACTGCTATCTGAAGCTTTATGATCTGGATGAGGATCTGGTTGTTGATGTGGTTTTGATTTTCCCAGCTATTTAATCTATATTTACTAGTGGATATGGATAAGATTTGAGAAGAATCATTACAAGTTAAAAGGCTCTATGTCAAATGTTGTGGTAGAGCACTCAAGGAAAATAAAATCAAGCTAAAAATATGTGAATCGGTGGGAATTATTCTCACCGATTTGCATTTATGTAGTAATCACATTGGAAGATGTCATAG
>JBPOJA010000008.1:0-45509 GCA_052034085.1 Bacillota bacterium
ACTATTTAGTTTCCAAGGTGCTTGCCGTCTCTTCTTGAGTGGCTTAATTAGTATATACCTTTCAGCCTCCCTTGTCAAACACTTTCTTTTGACTCCCTCTGCGACAGCTCCATCAGAATAGCACCACTAATTAGCCTTGTCAATAGATTTTTTCGAGCTTTTTTGAATCTTTTTTCGAAACTTTTTCTGTATTATAAAAAGCAGAAGCCAACTGAGCTTCTGCTCTAAATTTTTTCTTTAGATCTTAAATTTACGCAAATACAAAGCCTAAGATTAAATATGCTATTGCTGTTACGGCTGCTGCCAGTATCCCAAAAGGAGCCTGGGTGAATCCGTGGTCAAAATTGTTGCAGCCGGTGGCAGCAGATGTCAATACAGTTGCATCAGAATAGAAGCATACATGGCTTCCAAAAACACCGGCAGAGAGAACCGTGGCCACCATCAAAGGCATATGGAGTCCCATTCCCAGGGATAAGGGAATAACTATCGGGAATGCAATTACATACATGCCCCAGTTGGTACCGGTGATAAATTCTGTTGCAGCAAGGACAAGGAATATGGTTACCGGAGCTAAAGCCGGGGTCATATGCCTAGTGGATGTCAGAATTACATATTCAGTAAAACCTATCTGCTCGTTCATCTCGGCAAACAAAAATGCCAAAACCATAAGCATAAGAGGCAGAATCATATTTTTTAAACCCTGAAGTGCCACATCCGTAAATTCTTCGGCGTTCATTAGGTTTTGTCCCAGATAAGAAATGAATAAGTACGCCATCGTAATAAGTACGCCCATCTGCATATCTACATCGAAATATATTGTAGCGCCAAACAGCACCGCAATGGGAACCATAAAGTTATGAATTTTGGGGTTGTCAGGAATGACCAAGGCCTCAGCACCGGCTCTGATATCAATTTTTTCAGATCCCGGAGGAGCCAGGGGGCCACCGTTTTTAACCCTTTGTTCAGCCTTTTTCATCGGCCCGAAGATGGGAACCACACCCAATATCACAAGGGGTACCAGGGCTAAAGCAAACCATCCATATAAATTGAAGGGAATTGTACTAATAAAATATTTCAAGCCGTCGCCTTCCGGAGCCCATCCGTTGACTTCCAATAATCTTCCGGCAAAAACGGCCCAGGTTGTGATTGGCACAACAACACAAGCCGGGGCGGCCGTTGAGTCCACCACATAAGAAAGAAATTCCCTTGAAACTTTGTGCTTGTCAGTCAGGTTAGACATACAGGCACCCACGGTCATGGAGTTTAGATAGTCGTCAATAAAGATGATTACACCTAGAAGCCAGGTCCACATCAGGGCAGATTTTCTCGTTTTTGCCCTTTTGGCTACCCATTCTCCAAATGCAAAGGCCCCACCGCCTCTTTCAATCAGGGTAATGATACTCCCCATGAGACCGCAGACTATAATGAGCCAGGCTATGTCCTCATTCATCATAACGGCCAGGATTGATTCACTGAAATTGTCAAGGGCATCTGCCCTTGAAACCATCAGGAATCCCACAACAGAAGCCAGGGTCAGGGCTTCCAGAATTCTTTTTGTGACAAAGATGTAAATAATAAGAAAAATAGCGGGTATCAAAGACAAGGCACCATAATCGTCAACATTTTCCGGCAAAAACAAGGTTGCTATTAGAGTAATGCCCACAATGATAACAACCGCCAAAAGCGACCTTCTTCCGTTAAAGGTCCTGATCTCTTGTTGCAACTGCTGAACCATTCTATCCCACCTTTATTAAAAATTTGCCCTAAGGCATGCCAGTAGTATAGCCTCTTTTAAAATTGCATGCAACAATAATTTTCCTTTACTAATTCAATTTTTTCACTTTATGCAGGCCCGCAAAAATGTATATAACTATGGCAACTAAATTCAAAAGACTATAAAAAAGGTAAACCTCTTTTCCGCCGAAAATACCAACTATAACTCCGCCGAGAAACTGGCATACTATTGTTCCGCTGTTGGATGAAATTGCTGTAAACAGAGGCAGAGCCAAAGACAACATTTCTGTACCCACCAGGCGTTCAATGTATCTCACCGTTTCTACAAGTACTATACCGTTTGCAATCCCCTGCAGGAAAAATGTTGCAGCAAGCAGATATACAGGCGGATTGAATCCATACCAGAAAAATCTCAGAGCAGATACCGACATGCCAATCAGTATAGCTTTCTCCATTGTAAATAAGTTAGAGATCCTGTAAGCCATGGCCATTACGGGAGCTTCACTGACGACCATCAAAAGAAGCACCAGGCCCATGCCGGCCAGGGTCCCCCCCGCATTCAGATACAGGAAGCTGAAATAGGTGTTATGGGAGAGAGCAGGCCCATTGAAAAAAAATGTGCTCAGAAGCAAACCCAGATATTGCCTGTTAGAAAGGAGAGTCTTGTAGCCCTCTCTGTGCTGCCGGTGGCTCCCTCTTTCATCTGGCGTGTGGAGTCCATGCCTTCCATTAATCCCGCATCCTCCAAGGTTTTTCCCGCGGGAATACATGAAAAACAAAAAGGCATTCAGGCAGAAAAAAATGCAATACATTGGGAAGATGGATAAGAGGCCCAGATTATCCGCCACATATCCTGCAACACCTATGCCCGTGGCAAAACCCAGGGCTCCCCACTTTCTTGCCTTGCCGAAAGGATAATCCGCCTCCATGACAGTAGCATCTACAAACGGGTAAACAGGATTCTCGAAAAAGAATACAATAATATATACTATAAGAAATAAGCTGAACTGCCTGATAATCATTAAAAATAAAGACAGGAGTGCTGTCAGGATACTCAGCATAATCACAAGGTCTTTTTTACATCCCCTATCGTGATAGATCCTCCCCCAGAATGAATTGGCAAGAATTCCAACCGCTGTTGAAGAAGAAGTGACAATGCCTATTTCTGTGCCGGAAAAACCTAAGCTGCTCAGGTATTGTGCGATTAGAGGAAATAGCGCCCCGATTGCGGCGTAGCTGAAAAGATACATCAAAGAAAAATATTTACCCTCTTGCTTCATTCCTTTTCTTTCTGACCTATGTCTGTTTTTTATAATGTCTTTTTTACTATTGCAATGATTCCGGACTAATGTTATTCTCTCTCTAAAGTAGAGTAAATATTGTGCGTGTGCTCCTTTGCGGGAGCCCAGTGTCATGGGATGGGATGTTGCCCATGAACGAAAACATATGTTGCGATACAATATTGCGTCCGCTGCTGCATTAAAGGAGCTTAGGCCTTATCTTCCTTCTTTATTGTAGTAATACAAGGACAGGAGGATTTTTTAATGAAAAAAATAAACACGAAAACTTTGGTATTGATATCCTTGTTTGCTGCCGCCAGCATAATCCTGACAAGGTTTTTATCTGTCTATGTAACAACAAGTGCAAGGATCAGCCTGGGCAATGTTCCGGTATTTTTGGCAGGCTTTCTTTTTGGCCCCCTGGCAGGGGCTTTCACAGGGGCTGTGGCAGACATTTTAGGTGCATCTCTCTTCTCTCCTTTTGGCTGGTATCCCCCCCTTACCATACCTGCAACACTTACCGGTATCATATCCGGCCTGCTTAAACCCATTTTTCTTAAGAAAGCTTCCCTGTGGAAGATTTATGCCCTGATAGGACTATCCAATCTGATAACAGAAGTTCTGGTCAAAACCAAGCTCCTGGCTATCATGTACGGCACCGGCTTCTTTCAACTGCTGCCTTTGAGGGTTCCATTGATTCTGCTGGTAACAGTTCTGGAAGGACTAGCCTTATTTCTCCTCTATAACAGAATGTTAAAGCACCTCGTACATTGACCCTGCAAGATCTTTAGGCGCATGTTCAAGGAGAGCCACAACCCTGTATTTCATTGCACCTCCGGCAGTCAGTATGGTTATTACATCACCTTCAGTCAGGTTGCTGCCGGGTTTGGCCGTTCTTTCGTTTATCAGGATTCGCCCCTGTTCACAGGCTTCTTTAGCCAGAGTCCGCCTCTTTATAATTCTTGAATTTTTAAGGAAAACATCTATTCTCACGATCTTCCTTACTCCATGACTTCAAATTTCATTCCGGCAATAAAAAAGGGCAGCCGGGCTGCCCTTTTCATGAGTGAAGTTATTTATTGACAGCGTCTTTCAATGCTTTTCCAGCTTTGAAAACCGGAGCCTTTGATGCAGCAATCATAATTACTTCGCCGGGCTTCCTCGGATTTCTTCCCTGTCTGGCCTTTCTTTCCCTGGCCTCAAAGGTACCAAATCCAATCAATTGCACCTTATCTCCCTTGACCAATGCCTCTTCCACTGAGCTTACAAATGCGTTTACGGCAGCTTCGGCATCTTTCTTAGTCAAACCTGTCTTGTCTGCAACACATGCAACTAATTCTGCTTTGTTCACGTTCTTCCCTCCTTAATGATAATTAATTTCTAACTTTCTTTTCCTGCTTCTTCTTGTTTTTTTGCTTCTTCCCAAAAGATGTCCAATTCTTCCAAAGTCAAATCTTTCATGCGATAACCGTTTTTCTTTACCTCTTCTTCGATGAAAGCAAACCTTTTAATAAATCTGTTGGAAGCAGAGTTTAAAGCCTCTTCGGGATCAATCTCAAGAAACCTGGCAATATTAGTTGCAGCGAAGAGCACATCGCCCAGCTCATGCTCCATCTTTTCTTTGATATCTCCCTGGTAAGCCTCCTTGAGTTCTTCAAGTTCCTCAATCAGCTTACTAAAAGCCGGTTCAACGTTCTCCCAGTCAAATCCTTCTTCCCGCGCTTTCCCCTGAATTTTAACGCTTCTTCTCAATGCAGGCAGCGCTCTTGGGATTTGCTCCATGGATTGTGCGATGGTAACCAGCTTCTCTGTCTTTTTCACATTTTCCCATCTTTCAAGGGCTATGTCAATACTTTTGGTTTTATTAGCAGAAAAAACATGGGGATGCCGGCGTATCATTTTATCACTGACCCTGTTTGCGACGGATTTCAAATTAAAAAGCCCGTCATCCTCACCCATGTCCGAATAAAATACAACCTGAAGCAGGACATCGCCCAGTTCCTCTTCCAGGTTATCCCAGTCTTTTCTGTCGACTGCATCCACCACTTCATATGTCTCATCTATCAGACAGTTTTTTATGCTTTCATATGTTTGTGCCCTGTCCCACGGACAGCCATCTTCCGATCTCAGCATAGTTATAATGCGTTTCAGCCTTTCGACTGCCTCCGCTGCCGTCGGGGCCTCCTGCATAATATCTTCAACCATACTTATATCACTCATTATTTGCTATCTTTTAAACCTTTCCAGCAGTCTGAGTATTTTGCTGCCTCCTCTTATCTTACCCAAATCTTCTGTATTTATTGCTTTTGTCAAAAACAACATTGAAAAGTACACAAAAGCACCCAGCAGAATTGCTACTGCAGTGGCAAGAGCATTGGATTTTGCCTGGCTCATTGCACTTTGCAGCAGAAGAAGCATCCCCTTATGCGAAGCGTATACGGCAGTACTCATCACAAGAACTGACAGAAGCGGCTTCGTAAGATTGGTTTTGAATCCAAAAGATACACCGGTGTATTTTCGGACTGCCATCAGATTCAGAGTTGAAGCCACTGCATATGCGCATACTGTGCCGAAAGCAGCCCCTCTTATATTGATTGCGGGTATTCCAGTAAGTACATAGGTCACCGCAACTTTCAGCAAGGCCCCAACAGCAAGATTTCTCACAGGGATCAGCTGTTTACCAATACCCTGAAGCACCCCTGTTAATGTCTGGACAGTGGCAAGGAAAATCACACCGAAAGAAAGTATGAAAAGGCTGGGAGCTGCATTGAGTGCGCTGACCTTCTGGGCCGGGTAGAGTAAAAGCATGATGGGCTTAGAGAGTACCATCAGACCAAAGGCAGATGGCAATCCCAGTATCAGGGCCGTCCTGAGACCAAGGCCCACATTATACTGCAAAAATTCCCTGTCTCCGCTTTTAAACGAAGCAGCAACTGCAGGAACCAGGCTCATAGCTATAGCCTGAGTAAGCACCTGTGGGAAGTTTATAAGGGGTCCCGCCATTCCAGTCAGCTGACCATAAAGATTGTTGGCTTCCATGGGGGTAAAACCGCTGGCAGAAAGCCGCCTTATGACTATTGCCACATCAATGGTGTTCATAATGGGCATAATGGCGGCACCGATTGTAATTGGTACGGCAATGGCCAGAATCCCCCAGATAATCTGCTTTGAGCTTTCTTCCCATTCCCGGTTTTTCGCCTTTTTTACCGCCTCTGCAAATGAACCTTTCTTTTTAAGAAAAATCAATACAACAACAGCCAAACCTGCTACAGATCCCGCGGTAGCACCGAAAGAGGCTCCGGCGGCAGCATTCTCCAGGCTTTTTTTCGCCAGGAATACAGCCATACTTAAACCTACTGCCACTCTGAAAAATTGCTCCATAATCTGTGAAACTGCCGTTGGATTCATATTCTGATTGCCCTGAAAAAACCCCCTGAAGGAGGCCATCAGCGGCACAAACAGCAATGCGGGCGCAATGGCCATCATAGCCATTTTAGCTCCGGGATTTCCAAGATAGGCTACGATTTTACCCGCGCCAAAGAAAAGAAGTCCGAATGAAGTTATACCTATAGCCAGAAGCAGCCTGAAGGAAACAAGAAAGACGCGATAAGCTTCCTCAGGTTTGCCTGTCGCATTTCTCTCAGCCACCATACGGGAAATAGCCACCGGTATACCGGCTGTCGAAAGCGTCAGCAGAAGCACATAAACCGGATAAGCCGTCTGATAATAACCCATTCCTGTGTCGCCGATGATATTTGCAAGGGGTATCCTGAAAACAGCTCCCATTACCTTAATTATCAGCCCTGCCGCGCCGAGCACCACCGCTCCCTGGAGAAAGGATTTTTTCTCCATTATTTAAGTGCTCCTAATATTCTTTCAATCGATCTCCCGGTTTCAAATCTGATTTTTTCTATGTCAATGGTGGGGAATTCCCCGTCTTTATATACTACCCTGCCATCTATCATTGTCAGTGACACATCACTACCTGAGGCAGAATAGACCACATTGGTTTTCATATCGTGAACAGGATACATATTGGGTTCAGAAATATCGATAACCACCAGGTCGGCCTTGCGGCCTTCCTCAAGAAGTCCGGTATCGTCCCTGCCCTGACCTAAAGCTCCGGCCCTGGTGGCGGCATATATGGTTTGGTAGGGAGTGGTCAGTTTGGGATCTTTGAATCCACCTTTGTGCACAAGACCGAAAAACTTCATTTCTTCTATGAAATTCAGGCTGTTGTTGCTGGCTACGCTGTCTGTTCCTATCCCAACATTTATACCTTTTTGCAAAAGCACCGGAACATTGCAGATTCCGCTGCCAAGCTTCAGATTACTTATTGGGTTGCTGGCTACCGTAACATTCTTCTCTTTCATAATGTCCATGTCCTCTTCTTCCACATATACGCAATGAGCTGCGGTGGTTCTTGCGTCCAGAAGTCCCAGGCTGTTCAGATACTGTATGGGGGTTTTCCCTCCATGACGTTCTTTGCAGTCCTCGTGCTCTTTTATGGTTTCAGAAACGTGAACATGCATACCAGCTCCCAGATCATTCGTCAGTTCAGCCAGCTGAGCCACTATCTTTTCTGTGCTGGTGTATTCTGCGTGGAGACTCATGTCAACCAGTACCCGGCCATGGCCGGCATTATGGTAATTATTGAATAAATCTATTGACTCCTGGTATACAGGCATATCTTTTAGATTCCTGTCGTCAAAACATGTTACCCCTATGGAGACATTGGCCTTCCCGCCGCTTTCCAGAACAGCTTCTGCTATTCTGTCTGTCATATAATACATATCAGTGGAGGATATTATCCCATACCTGAAGGATTCAGCCAGGCCCAGCAGCGTTCCGTAATATATGTCATCACCTGTCAGCTTTGCTTCAAATGGGAAGATTCTCTGCTTAAGCCAATCCTGCAGGGGGAGGTTTTCTCCGTATCCCCTCAGGAGCGTCATGGGAGTGTGGGAATGAGAATTGAAAAAGCCGCTCATGAGCAGCTTGCCCTCTCCGTCATATGATTCTTCACACCCGGCTTCCGGCACATCTTTTCCAATATATTTTATCTTGTCTTCTTCTATCAGCACGTTCATGCCGGCCTTTTCATTTAAGTCCTTATCCAGGATGGTAATATTTTTAAACAGCATATGGTTCACCTCCATTGAATGGATTATATCACGGGGGATTTAATTATAGCAAGGTTGGGTATGCTATGTTTGGGAGAGGTGATTGGCATGATGGTAAAAAAATATAACCTGGCTTTTTATGTTGCCCTGGCGGTAATGGCGATTGTCCTTGTTTTGATCGTCCCTGTGTGTAAAAATAGCGGCGGGGAAAAAGATGCTGCTTCTCCCGGGGAAGAACTGGCAATTGAGGGAAAGGATTACAGTTTTATCCTTGATGCTGCGCTTCTTGAAACCATGAGTGAACTTAAACAGAACAGCCTGGTGGTTTTCAGCCAGAAAGTCAAAACCTGACGTGGAACTTATACTGAAGTTTCAGTAGACTACATGTCCAATTATGATGAGAAAAGCCATAAACCCCTAAGCAGCATGGAACTGTACGAGGCGGAAGGAATTACCATTTATGCAGAACCGGGACTGAAAGTGATAAAAAGCCCAATCAACATATGGATTGAGCGTGGTTTATCTTATGAGAGATTGAGGGTTGACGGACTCAGGGCCAAAGCCTTTTGATTATTTCCTGTAATCTATATCGTATTTCTCCCTCAGTTCGGTTATGCGTGTATTATACTCTTCTCTGATTTTCATCTGCTTGAGCATTTCCAGAAGATCATCCTTAACAGCCTCGAAGGGCTCCATTTCTTCGATCCGGTTAAGCGATTCTATGATGTGATAGCCAAATTCCGTTTCTACTATGTCGCTTAATTCTCCCGGTTTCAGTGCAAATGCGGCATCCTCAAACTCCTGAACCATCTGGCCTCTGCCGAAGGTCCCCAGATTTCCGCCCTCAGCGGCAGACGGGCAGGTGCTGTACTCTTTGGCCAGCTCTGCAAAATCTTCACCGGCTTTAAGCCTTCCCAACAGATCTTCAGCCAAATCCCTGTTTTCAACAAGAATATGCCTTGCTTCCACTTCGTCTTTTGCAAAATACTGTGGATTTTCTTCATAATATGTTCTGGCTTCTTCTTCAGTGGTTTCCGGCGTAGCCAAAGCCAGTTCATCATAAAACAGCTTGCTGTAGTACTGCTGCAAATAAATTGTCTTTATGAACTCGTCTGTGATTTTGTGCTCTTTCATGTATGAAGCAGCTACATCCTGCTCGGCCACCTGCTTAACGAAATCCTCCGCTTCTTTGACTACATTTTCCGGCATTACAAAGCCATCTTCGTCGTATTTGTTTATAACAACATAAATGTTAATATATTCCTCCAGAATCAGGTCGCGAATATGACTCAGGTTCTCTTCTCCAAGGGCCTCCAGATCCATACCCTGCATAAAACCATAGAAATACATAAACTGATTAAGCTGATCCTCGCTGATTTCCTTTTCCCCGACTGATGCCATTATTTTGCTTTCCTTCTCGCCACAGGCTGTGAATGTGACCAGCATGGTCATCAACAGGAGAGCAATAACTATTCTTTTGAAATTCATGATATATCTCCTTTTTGTTCAATCGCTAAATTATACTTTGCGATTGAAGTTTTGTCAAAATATCTATAGCTTTTTCCAGGTTGTTTTCCCTCTTGCTCTGTAGCCTGATGAAGGGTTGCCGGCCGCCATGGATAAACAGGTTTTCCCCGTACTCTTGGGCCAGCAGGCCAATTTTTTCAGGGCTGAGTGAATTTGCACCATTAAAATCCAGAACAAGTCTTCCCAGTTCCGTGCGAACCCTTTTTATGCCTGCCTTCAAAGCCAGGGAACGGATCAGGGCCGCATCGATAAGATTCAGGGTTTCCTCAGGAACTGAACCGAATCTATCGTTAAACTCGTCTATAATATCTCTTTTATCCTCTTCATCTTCGATAGCGGCTATCCGTTTATACATATGAAGTTTTGTGGTTTCATCAGCCACATAGTCTGAAGAAATGTAAGCCTCAATGGGTAGCTCAATACTCACCTCATGCAGTTCTTCTGCTTCTCCATCTTCTCCCCCGTTCGTGTCAAAATTACCGGATGCGTTCCCGGATATTTTTCTTATGGCTTCTTCGACCAGTTTGACATACAGCTCGTAACCTATCATAAGCATATGGCCGTGCTGTTCCAGGCCCAGAAGGTTTCCTGCGCCTCTGATTTCAAGATCTCTCATGGCAATATGAAAACCCGCCCCAAATTCTGTAAACTCCCTTATGGCCCTCAACCTTTTTTCCGCAATTTCCGTGAGCACTTTATTTTTTTGATACATAAGATAAGCGTAGGCCATGCGGCTGGAACGACCTACTCTGCCTCTCAGCTGATAAAGCTGAGACAGGCCGAATCTGTCTGCATCCAGAATAATCATGGTATTAGCGTTGGGAATGTCCAGCCCTGATTCGACAATGCTGGTGGAAACCAGTACATTGATCTGATTATCAACAAATTTGAGCATGTTGTCTTCCATAAGCCTCTCATCCATGCGGCCATGGCTGACTCCAATCCTGGCATCGGGCACAAGTTCCTGAATATGTGCCGCCACTCTCTGTATGCCGCTTATCCTGTTGAAAACCACAAAGACCTGACCTCCCCTGTCCAGCTCCCGCATGATAACCTGTCTTAGAGTTTCATCCTCCTGTTCCATAACATAAGTCTGTACAGGATACCGGTCTGCCGGGGGATCTTCTATAAGGCTCATATCCCTGATGCCCACCAGCGACATGTGCAGTGTTCTTGGTATGGGGGTTGCCGAAATCGCAAGCACATCTACATTTTTTCTCAGCTTTTTTATGGCTTCTTTATGCTGAACGCCAAATCTCTGCTCTTCATCTATAATCAGCAACCCAAGATCTTTAAATTCGATATCTCCCGACAGGAGCCTGTGAGTTCCAACAACAAAATCCACCTCGCCGGTTTTCAGTTTTCTCACTATTTCCCTTTGAGCACTTTCGCTACGGAAACGGGACAACATTTCAGTTTTAACCGGATAATTTTCAAAACGACTCACGAAAGTATTGTAATGCTGATTCGCCAGAAGTGTTGTGGGCACCAGCATGGCGGCCTGTTTCCCATCGTTGAGGCATTTAAAGACTGCTCTTGCTGCAACCTCTGTTTTTCCATAGCCCACATCTCCGCAAAGAAGTCTGTCCATGGGCAGACTTTTTTCCATATCCCTTTTTATTTCTCTTATGCTGCGGAGCTGGTCTTCTGTTTCCTCATAAGGAAACATGTCTTCAAATTCCCTCTGCCATGGGCTGTCCTTTGAAAAAGCATAGCCTTTCTCCATTTTTCTTTCAGCCGACAGAGCCAGCAACTCTTTTGCTACATCCTGAACAGCGGCCTTTACTCTCTGCTTAGTCCTCTCCCACTCCCCTCCTGTGAGTTTGTTCAGCTTAGGCTTTGCACCTTCGGAACCCATATACTTCTGGACCATCTCCATCTGGTCCACGGGAATGTACAAAACATCCTCGCCGGCATACTGAATTTTTACATAATCTTTTTTGTAGCCATGCACATCCAGCTGTACAACTCCGGTAAATTTGCCTATTCCATGGTTTTCGTGGACTACATAGTCGCCTTTTTTTATGTCTGTAAATGCTTTGATACTTCTTTTTTCATGGTCTTCGTCTTTGCGGCGCTTTTTCTTTTTTATTCTCAGGAAAATGTCTGTGTCCGATATAATTGAAAGTTTTTCATCAGTAAACTCCATGCCTGTGGAAATGCCGGCCAGCTCAAGCTCAACCTTTTCTCCCTTAGGGAATCTGGCCAGAAAATCCTTCATGTTGTCAATTCGCTCTTTCGTGGAACAGGCTATTATAATCCGGAACTTTGCATTCACCAGCCTTTTAATTTCCTCTTCCAGAAAATCCATCCGTCCGTTAAATGCCATAGCCTGCCTTGAACTTAAGGTCAGGTTGGCAGCGACTTTTCCCATAGCTGAAAGGGGCTTCAGAAACGGCAGCAGAGCAAAAACAGCTTTTCCCTTACCGGTAATATCAGCCAGAAATTCATTTTCCATTCTGTCAGGATCATCTATTATAAATATTCCGTCTTCAGCCAAATAGTCACCATATTTTTCAGTTTTCCCGTAAACCAGGTTGAGATGCTCTTCGAACAGCTGCAGGTTCGTTCCGGTTTCTGCACTTTCCACAAGGCTGTCTCTTTCCGGCGATGCCTCCATTCCTGCCAGTATTTTTTCCACTATTTCAGCCGTCTGTTCTTCGCTTCGCAAAAATAGCCTGGCAGGATAAATAGCTATCTCCTTGACATTTGCCCTGGAGCGCTGGCTGAGGGCATCAAAATACCTGAGCGAATCAATCTCCACATCGAAAAGTTCTATTCTTACTGCGTCATCTGTATGTGGCGGGAAAACATCGATTATCCCTCCTCTGAGCGCCCATTGCCCTTTGGCCTCCACCATATCCCTGCGCTCATACCCCATATAGGTCAATTGTTTTTTGATATCTTCAATGTCTATTCTTTCTCCCAATCGCAAATTCAGCACAGAGTCCCTGAAGACGCACAAAGGAGGAAGTGACTTTTTGAAACTTTCGAAAGATCCCACAACTATGCATTTTTCTCCTTTAGCGAGGGCTATAAGGATTTTTATTTCATCAATGAGATTTTCCTGGCTTTTGGCCTGGAATGCCAGATGCATGGCTTTCTCCTCAGGCAGCAAACAGACCGGCATTTTAGTAAATGCCCTGATATCTTCAGCCATTTTTTCTGCCTTTTCATAGCTGCTGCTCACGACCAATGATTGGGAATTTCTTTCAGCAGAAAGCAGACCTGCAACTGCTGCCGATCTGCTTTCACTCACACCTGATATATATACTGTTCCTTTGGCGCTTCTGCCCTGGTGCTTCAGGGCCTGAAACCTGCCATATGCACTTAAATCAATCATTTTCCCCTTCTTTGGTGTTGAAGGTATTCATGGCTTTTACAAGCCCCTCTTCGATAATGGTTTCCAGAGCCACCACAGCCTTCAAAATAGTATCCTCCATCAGCTGTTTTTCCTCTTTTCTGAAACCGCCAATGACATAATCCCTTAGGCTTGCCTTTCTCTCGCCACCAATTCCTATACGAAGCCTGGGAAAGTCGTCTCTTCCCAGGTCATAAATAATCGAACGCATACCATTGTGAGTACCTGCGCTCCCCGACGGTCTGATTCTCAGCCTGCCCATGGGAATATCAATATCGTCATAAACAACGATGAATTTTTCAATCTCAGGCTTATAAAAACTGAAAACTTCACGCAGAGACTGGCCTGACAAATTCATGTAGGTCTGCGGCTTAACAAGCAAAACTCTCTGGTCGAAAATTCTGCCTTCTCCCACAAGAGCTTTGTGCTTGATTTTATTAATCTTAATCTGATGTTTTTCAGCCAGCTGGTCCAGGGTGATGAAACCCACATTGTGCCTTGTGTTTTCATAGCGTCTTCCCGGATTGCCAAGGCCTGCAATTACATACATATCCTTAATCGAAGAGCCTGCTTATGGAATCGTTGGTAAATATCCGGATCATAGCCTCTGCGAACATGGGCGCAACAGACAAGACCCTGATTTTTTCGATGCGTTTTTCTTCAGGAATGGGGATTGTATTCAGAAGTATCATCTCTGTAATTGCCGACTCCTGTATCCTTTCAATGGCAGGCCCCGAAAGTACCGCATGGGTGGCACATGCGTAAACATCCTTTGCTCCCAGCTCCTTCAGGGCATTGGCGGCGTTTGTTATGGTCCCTGCCGTATCGATTATATCATCTACCATAAGTGCAGTTTTGCCTTCTATATCTCCTATAATATTCATGATTTCAGAAACATTGGCCTTGGGCCTTCTTTTATCGACAATGGCAATGGGTGCATCCAGCGGATGAGCCATATTTCTTGCCCTGCCCACACTGCCGTGGTCCGGCGAAACCACAACCAGGTCGTCCAGCCTCATTTCTTTGAAATGCTTGACTAAAATGGGCATACCAAGAAGGTGGTCAACGGGAATATTGAAATAGCCCTGAATCTGAGCTGCATGCAAATCCATTGTAACAACCCTGTCAGCGCCGGCGGAACTGATGAGATCAGCGACCAGTTTCGCTGTGATGGGGTCTCTTGCCTTAGCCTTCCGGTCCTGTCTGGCATACCCGTAATAAGGTATGACGGCATTTATTCTACCGGCCGAAGCCCTCTTCATGGCATCTATCATTATCAGAAGTTCCATCAGATTGTCATTTACGGGATCACATGTGGATTGGATAATATACGTATCTATACCCCTTACAGTTTCCCACAGATTCACCGATACTTCCCCGTCACTGAATTTTCCCACAGTGGAGCGGCCCAAAGTTTTTCCCATTATGGAAACTATTTCTTCTGCCAGTTCCGGATTGGAATTGCCTGTAAAAACCTTAAACTCTGAAAATGCTCCTTCTTTCATTTTTTGAGTCCCTTTCTTCTTTTAACCCAGCCGTGAATTATTTCGGCCCTTGCTCTACCGACACCCAACGCTCCCTCCGGCAAATCTTTTGTTAGTGTGGTTCCGGCAGCCACGTAAGCTTCTTTTTCAACTGTAACCGGTGCAATCAGATTCACATTGCATCCGATAAAGGCGTCATCTTTGACCGTAGTTCTGTGTTTAGCCAAACCATCATAATTGACAAAAACAACTCCGCAGCCCAGGTTGACCCTTTCTCCCACATCGCCGTCTCCCACATAAGTAAGGTGGGATATTTTGCTTCCCTCGCCTATAACGGAATTTTTTATCTCAACGAAATCGCCAATCCGCACATTCCGCCCTATATCGTTGCCGGGCCGTAAATTTGCGTATGGCCCCACTGAACTTCCCTCCCCTATGCGGTTTTCCACAATCCTGGAATTAAGCACTTTAACATTATTGCCAATCTCACTGTCAATTATTGTGGACCCGCTTCCAATCTGACAATCTTCTCCTACTTTGCTTTTGCCCTTTATGGTTACCCCGGGCTCGATGACGGTTCCTTTGCCGATGATTACTTCTTCATCAATATATGCTGCCTTCCAGTCCACAAAAATAACGCCGGCTTGCAAATGACCGGCGACAATAGAAAGACGCCTTCTTTCCTTTTCTTCTTCTGCAGAAATGATGGCCTCTAAATTGTTTGCTTTTTCTTTCATTTCAAATCCTTTTCCGCCTTAAGGCAAACCTATTATACCACCTGGACCGGCTTTGGTAAAGTCTCTGCGGGTAGCAAAAATAAAGACACCTACGATAAATAGGTGCCTTGTGTTTTCAACAATCATCATACGATTTTGCAAGACTATTCTTCTGCTGCTTCAGGTTTGACTTCCTCCGTCTCCTCCATTTCCTCAATAACCTTGTTATACTCTTCAAATATTGCGTCTTTAATTTTGTTCCTGGTCTCAGATGTCAGAGGATGGGCAATGTCGCGAAAATCTCCCTCTCCCATTTTTCTGCTTGGCATGGCTATGAACAGCCCGTTTTGTCCTTCGATGATTTTGATATCGTGAACCACAAACTCCTCATCAAATGTGACTGATACCACTGCTCGCATCTTTCCATCATCGTTAACCTTGCGAATCCGCACGTCTGTAATCTGCATGAGCACACCACCCTTTCACAAGTTGCTAAACTCCGTGATAATTGTAAGATTATTATAACTATTCAAACAATTTTAATCAAGATGTAAATCTTCCGGTTTGATTATTTCTATGGTTTTACGCTCTTCATCTACTCTTCCAAGCTTAATAATGGGGAAAACATCTTCAACAACTTTCTTTTTTGGCTCCAGAGCCGCTATAACAACTCCCTTCCCTGCCACGGACACATCGAACTCAGCCAACACATCGATTATTCCCTTTATGCTGCCGCCGGCCCGCATAAAATCATCGATGATTATAGCTTTTCTGCCCGGCTCAACAGCTCTTTTTGCAAGAGACATTTTCTGTATCCTGTCGCTTGAGCCCGAAAAATAATTTATGCTGACTGTTGAGCCTTCAGACACACGGCTTTCCCTTCTCGCAATTACAAGGGGAAGATCCAGCATGTGGGCCACAAAAAAGGCAACCGGTATACCTTTTGTTTCAATTGTCACCACATAATCAGCTTCACATGCATGAAATTTTTCTGCAAAAACCTGAGCCACCCGGAACATCAGATGGGAATCGCACATTAGATCCGATGTGTAGAGAAAACCTCCCCCGAGTATTCTGCTGCCTTCTGACATTCTGTCCGCCAGAGTATCAATAAGCGCGGCTTTTTTTTCCATGCTCAGGGCCGGGACATATTTCAGCCCTCCCCTGGCGCCGGCCACTGTTTCTATCGAACCTGCACCGGAAGAAGCAAAAATTCCCCTGGCTGTTGCCACATCTTCGCTTACTGTGGATTTTGCAGCGCCAAACAATGTGCAAAATTCTTTAAGAGAGAACAACCTGTTTGGATAGTCGGACAGGATTTTTATGATACTTCCCACTCTTTCAATCTTCTTCATATGCACCTCCGATTGCTCCCATAGTAGTTGCCTTTTATTTTCTTGTCAATATACAGCAGCAATGTGCTATAATTACCCCGTATGGAGGGAAAAGATGATAAATTTAGGCGACTATAGGAAAGTGCATTGTGTTGGCATCGGCGGAATCGGGCTTTCAGCCATAGCTGAAATCCTGCTGGAAGAAGGTTATCAGGTATCGGGATCCGACCTGAATGAAAACTCCCTTACCGACAGCCTGAAAGCCCGCGGAGTTGTAATATTCAACAGCCACAGCAGCGAAAACGTAAAAGATGCGGATCTTGTAATATATTCATCTGCTGTAACAGAAGAAAACCCGGAATTGCTTGGGGCAAAGAATATGGGCATTCCCACACTTTCAAGAGCCGAAGTGCTGGGGCTTATGATGAAGGAATACGACGAGGGCATAGCCATTTCAGGCACTCACGGGAAAACAACAACAACGGCAATGATTTCCCTGATATTGAAAAATGCATCCCTCAACCCCACTATACTCATTGGAGGAAATTTCCCCGCCATTGGCAGCAACGTTCAATTGGGGGGAAAAAAGTTCATCGTTGCAGAGGCCTGTGAATACAAGGACAGCTTTTTGTCGCTTTATCCCACCAGAAAAGTAATATTAAATATTGATTCAGACCATCTGGATTATTTCAGCGGTATTGACCATATTGTCCATTCATTTGAAGCTTTTGCAGAATCGGGACCCGCATCCGGCACTCTTATCGCATATACAGCCAATCCTTTCGTAAACTCAATCGTCAGAAAGCATAAGGGCAGGTTTATCACATTCGGTCTCAGCTCCAACATGGATTACTGGGCAGAGAATATTGAATTTGATTCCCATGGGCTGCCTTCCTTTGATGTTTATTATCGCGGAAAACCTTTGGGCGGTCTGAAACTTGCCGTGCCAGGTGAACATAACGTCATCAATGCTCTGGCATCCATAGCCTGCTGCCATGATCTCGGTATAAAAACAAATGTGATTTTTGAAACTTTAAGCGATTTCCGCGGTGCCCAGAGACGCTTTGACATTTTAGGCATAACGGAAAAAGGTGTCAAGATAGTGGATGATTACGCTCACCATCCTACGGAAATCAGGGTGACTTTAAATGCCTGTAAAAATTTCAGCCACAATAAGCTCTGGTGCATTTTTCAACCTCATACTTTTACCAGAACCATAGCTCTTCTAAATGAGTTTTCCAATGCTTTTGAAGATGCCGACAGTGTAGTGCTTGCCAAAATATTTCCTGCCAGGGAAAAAGACATATACAATATCAGTTCATTTGATCTGGCCGAAAAAATAAAAGAGACTTCCCCGGACAAGGAAGTCCACTGTTATGATACTTTTCAGGAAATAGTTGACTTCATAAATAAAAACGCACATCAGGGAGACCTGGTTATCACAATGGGTGCGGGCAATATTTACAAAGTTGGCGAAATGCTGCTAGAACCTGCTGTTCCAGTAGTTTGATTCCCACAATTCCTTTTCTTTCTGTTTCATAATGCGCAATTTCTCTTCCCGCAGCTGTCTTCTTCTGCGGTTTATTTTCATTTGCCGCCTTCTTACAAGAACCAGAAGGGTCAGCAGAATTGCAATGATGAAAAATATAAGCCTGGCGGTGCTCATAACCTTGTCAGCCTGCCTGTCAGTCATGCCGAAAATGGAAAGCCATCCTCCTCTTTCCATCCCCTGGGCGGCAATCAATCTGTATTCTCCCACGAGGTCATCCCCGGCAAAGAGAGTCAGTGTTCCTACTTCACTGCCCTGTTGCACAGGTGCTTCCAGTAGTTCTTCCAGATGAATCTGGCTGTTCAGAATTCCCCTTGAAGCCTCCAGGGGCAAGGTTACAAAAGCATCTTCCTCCACAATAGCTTCAATTTCCTTGTCAGCACCCCTTTTCACCTTAACAGCTCCGGCAAGATCCCCCTTGTTCAGGGCCTTTACGGTTTTAAAATTTTCAAAACCGTAGTCCAGCATTTCTATGCAATCCTGAAAACGACCCATATCAGTGCTGGCAAGAGTAACCGCTATCAGCTCAGTCCCTTCTCTTCTGGCACCTGCCACCAGACAACCGCCCGCACGCCCTGTGTAACCTGTTTTAATTCCGGTAACTCCTTCATAAATGCAGGTGCGCTCCTTCCCCCTTACCACCACCTTATGAAGATTGTCATACAATAACCTGTTTGTATTGTGGAAATATCTGGTTTCCTGCAGATTTGTAGCTTCCATGGTATGTTTATAAGTTTGGGCGTATTCTCTGAAGATGGGGTTTTTCATCGCATACTTTGCTATCATAGCCAGGTCGTATGCCGTGGTAACATGCTCATCATCATGCAGACCGTGTGCGTTTACAAAATTTGTGTTGAGTGCTCCCAGTTCTGTGGCTTTTTTGTTCATCATGTCTGCAAAGGCTTCGGTGCTTCCGGCTATATTTTTCCCCAAAGCTGCAGCTGCATCATTGGCGGACTCCAGCATAAGCGCATACAGCACATCCTCAACTATTACATCCTCTCCTTCCAGAAGATAAATCTTGCTTCCTTCCGTAAAAGGTACTTCATTATCTATTTCAACCTTGTCACTCAGTTTCAGATTTTCAATAGCAAGAATCGCAGTCAGTATCTTTGTCGTACTGGCCGGATAGTGTTTGGAATGCATATTTTTTTCGAACAGGATTTCCCCGGTGGTTGCGTCGATTAAAACTGCGCCGGCGCCCGTTATATTTGGAAGCTCCTTTGCCGAGTATGCGAAATCTGCCGTATTTGAGAAAATTAAAACCAACAAAAATAAAAATACAAGAATTCTTTTGCTCATAATATCATGCTTTCCTGAAAAAATAATCCGTTAATTCACAGCCTTTTGAAAAATTCAGCCCCCGTCTGCCGGAACTTTCCCCGTAAAATCTGTTTTCATCCCGGGGTTGAGCCTGACTGCTGTCATAAAGAACAAAGGGCACCGGCTCTCCCAGGTGAGTTCTTATGCTCAAGGGTGTCTGATGGTCGGGCAGGATCATAAACCTGTAATCATCTGCCTGGCTGTCAAGATAGTCAATGAGGGTTTTGACTATCCTTTGGTCTATCAACTCCAGAGATTTTATTTTTCCATCCAGATCTCCCTGGTGGGAACACTCGTCAGGGCCTTCCAGATGCAGATAAACAAAATCCAGTCCCTTCTCAAAAGCATCTATGGTCGCCTGTGCCTTTCCTTCATAATCCGTATCTATTGTGCCGGTGGCCCCGGGAACGTAAATGGCTTCCAGGCCCGCAAACAGGCCGATTCCTTTAATAAGGTCAACAGCAGATACGGTTGCTCCTCTCACACCATATTTGTCATAGAACAAAGGCAGGGAAGGTTTTCTGCCCTGCCCCCATATCCATATGGAGTTTGCCGGTCGCAGACCTTTAGCCTTTCTTTCCTCATTGACGGGATGTCCGTCAAGAAGATCAAAGCTTTTCTCCATCATTTCTCTGATAAACAGGGCATTTTGCCCCGAAGGCAGATATTCACCGATAACCCTGCCCAGAATGTCGTGGGGCGGCACCAGCTCAAAACCCACGGATCCATCTGCGACTATCATGGCATGCCTGTAGCTGAAGCCTCTATAGAATTTTATGGTGTCCGTGGCAAAGGCCCTGTTGATTTCATCAACCAGTACACCGGCTTCCTCCGTGCTTATGTCACCGCTGCTGTGATCCACGATTATTTTCTCCTCGTAGGGACTTTCTCCCTCAAGGGTCACAAGATTGCAGCGAAAAGCCACATCTGAATCTTTCATTTGGATGCCTATGCTGGCCGCTTCCAGAGGAGATCTGCCCGTATGATATATTTCCGGTTCGTAACCCATTACGGAAAGATTGGCCGCATCGCTGCCGGGTGCCATGCCTTTCGGAATAGTGCTGACCATGCCCACCTGACCTTTTGCCGCCAATTTATTGATGTTGGGAAGCCTGGCCGCCTCCAGAGGAGTCAATCCTCCCAAGGCAGGTATTGCTTCATCTCCTGCTCCGTCTGTGACTAAAATCAAATACTTCATGGATGTATATTAACACAAAAAACTGGGGCCTGTCCATTGTCAAAAATTCTTCATATGGTATAATAACCGCAGTTTAAGGAAAGGCAAATAAAATGAACAATTCAGACAGAGTATACAATTTTTCAGCCGGGCCCTCAACTTTGCCTCTGCCAGTTTTGGGGCAAGCCGCAGAAGAAATGCTCAACCAGGGCGGTTCAGGCATGTCGGTGATGGAGATGAGCCACAGGTCCAAAGCCTTTCAAGCCATCAAAGATGAAGCTGAGCAGGATCTGCGTGATCTCATGAGTATCCCGGATTCATATAAAGTGCTCTTTCTTCAGGGGGGAGGCTATCTTCAGTTTGCCATGGTGCCTTTAAACCTTTTCAGAAACAGCAAAAAAGCTGATTATATAGTTACAGGAAGCTGGGCCAAAAATGCTGCCAAAGAAGCCTCTAAATTCGGGGAAATAAGCATTGTGGCATCCTCTGAGGACAGAAATTTCACCTACATCCCAAAAGAAGATACTTACAAAGAAAAACTGGACAAAAATGCCGATTATCTGTACCTGACCTACAATAACACTATTTATGGTACCAGATTCACATCACTGCCACATGCCGGGCAGATTCCCATAGTTACAGATTTATCATCATGTATACTTTCTCAGGAGCTGAATATAAACGATTTTGGACTGGTTTTTGCCGGAGCACAAAAAAACATCGGCCCCGCAGGGCTTACCATAGTAATCATCAGGGAAGATCTTTTAGGCTTTGCCCCCGAGAATACCCCCTCCATGCTGAATTACAAAGTTCTGGCTGATGCGGACTCCCTTTTTAACACGCCGCCCTGCTATTCCATATACATGGCAGGACTGACCTTCAAATGGCTGAAGAAACTTGGCGGCATCAGGGTCATGGAAGAATTGAACATGGCCAAGGCAAAACTGCTCTATGATGCCATAGACAGCAGTTCCATGTTCAGATGCCCCGTCGAGCCGGCAGACCGTTCCATCATGAATCCGGTTTTTGTCACCGGAAGCGATGAGCTGGACAAGGCATTTATCGAAGGAGCCGGCAGGGAAGGCCTTGTCAACCTGGCCGGCCACAGGTCTGTTGGAGGAATGAGAGCCAGCATTTACAATGCAATGCCAATCGATGGTGTAGAGGCTTTAGTAAATTATATGAAAAAATTTGAAAAGAGCAGGTCTGTCTAATGTATAAAATTGCTGTTTTAAATCACATATCGGAAAAAGGGATTTCATGCTTTCCCGGAACCTATGAAATAGCCGACAGTGTGGAAAAGGCCCACGGCATTCTGGTGCGCAGCCAGGACCTGAGGTCCATGGAATTTCCAAAGAGCCTTCTTGCCATTGCGAGAGCCGGTGCCGGAGTGAACAACATCCCCATAGAGCGCTGCTCCGAGGAAGGCATTGTGGTATTTAATACACCGGGTGCCAATGCCAATGCGGTAAAAGAACTGGTGCTTACCGGACTGCTGATGGCGGCAAGGAATCTGACCACTGCCATCGCCTGGACAAAAAGCCTTACAGCCGAGGGAGACATCCCCCTGACCGTGGAAAAAAACAAATCAAAATTTTCCGGCCACGAAATAAAAGGAAAAACCCTGGGTGTTATCGGTTTGGGCTCTATAGGCGTAATGGTGGCCAATGCCGCCGAATGTCTGGGCATGAAAGTCCTGGGCTATGACCCTTTCATCACTATCAGTTCGGCCCTGGAGCTCTCACCTTCGGTACATTTGGTAGAAAGCATGGACCAGCTGCTTCCCCAGTGCGACTATGTTACCATACACGTTCCTTTCATGGAACAGACCAAGGAAATGATAGACAAATCAAGGCTTAAGCTCATGAAAAAAGATGTCTGCCTGCTGAACTTTTCCAGAGATCAGATAGTTAAAGAAGCAGATGTATTGGAGGCGGTGGACAGAGGTTTTATCAGAACTTATGTGACAGACTTTCCCAATGAAAACTACCTGGACAGAGACCAGATTATCTGCATCCCCCACCTGGGAGCATCCACCTTGGAATCAGAGGAAAACTGCTCAGTAATGGCTGCTGAGGAACTTATCGATTTTCTGGAAAACGGAAATATCAAAAATTCGGTGAACTTTCCGGCATGCAGCCTGGGCCTTCCCGGCACGGACACCCGGCTGATCATACTCAATAAAAACATCCCCTCCATGCTGGGGCGGATTACCGGAGCCCTGGCAGACATGAACATAAACATCAGCGACATGATCAACCGAAGCAAAGGGGATTATGCTGTAACTCTTATGGACCTGGATTCTAAGGTGGATGAGAAAAAGCTCAGAAAGGCTCTGGATTTTGAAGGAATAATTTCCGTCAGGATTCTTCCATCAGAATCGCATTAAAAACAATCCCCACTACAATCACGTAACCCAGTATATAAAACCACATGAGCAGGCCGACCACAGAAGCCAGCCCTCCGTAGAAAAGATTGTAGTTGGAAAAACCCGAAATATACATTGAATAAACCCAGCTTGCAATCAGCATCCCGGCAGAAGTGACCATGCTTCCCGGGATGATTTTTTTAACCGGCAGCCTTTGACTTGGCAGGATATAGTTAATGAATGTAATTCCCAGAAAGTAGAATGCAACCGCCACAGGCCACCTTAATATCAGCCAGAGGTCATTGAAGTCAAAGGGCAATGCAAGAATCTTGTCAACATAAAGCATGACTGCATCCTTTATGGGCTCTCCATAAATCAGAATCGCCAGGCTGAAAACAAGAAGCGTTATTGTAATCAGAAGGGTGGCCATGGCCCGGAACCTCTCCCTTACGAAGCCCCTGCCTGAATTCTTTTTAGTATAGGTATAATTGGCTATTCTTATCATGGAGAACTGGGCTTTTGATGCAGACCAGAGAGCAAAAAGGATGAACAGCACACTGAAGGTTCCCGAAGATTTGTAATTGAAGAACTGCATAGCCTTATCCAGCATTTCTTCAGATATGTAGCTGCTGAGCAGATTTTTCACTAAATCAAGGGAAAGTGAAAATATGCCCATAATCTCGGCCATTATTATCATAATCGGCAGCATGGAAAGGAGAAAAAAGAAAGCCAGCTCAGCGGCAACCCCCTGATAATAAGGCTCTCTCATCTTATTCAGGACCTTGAAAAAAATGGCTTTTGTCACTTCTGCGTTCATGGCTGAAGCCCTCTTTTTTCCAGAACCTCCTCCAGGTTTTTCAGGGCTCTTGCTCTGTGGCTGATGGTATTCTTCAGTTCGGGGGACAGCACACCGAAACTTCTGTCATAGCCCATTGGTGCAAAAAGAGGATCGTAACCAAAGCCGTTTGTACCTTCTGTCTGAAACATGATAGTCCCTTCGCACTCCCCCCTGGCCACTATGATATCCTGTTCGGAAAGCACCATGCTGATAACCGAAACAAATCTGCCGCCTCTTTTTTCCAGAGGGACATTTTCCATCAGCTTGAGGAGTTTTTCATTGTTTGCCGCATCATTTCCGTCTTCTCCTGCGAAGCGGGCAGAATGAACTCCGGGCGCACCATTCAGATAGTCCACTTCCAGTCCAGAATCGTCGGCTATGGTAGGGCGTCCGCAATAGCGATAAATCGCCAGAGCCTTCTTTCGTGAATTCTCCTCAAACGTGTTTCCGTCTTCTTCAACTTCAAAGTCGGGCACTCCGGCCTCATCCCTCGAAATCACTTGAAAACCGAAGGGCTCCAAAATGGCACTGATTTCCCTGATTTTATTCTTGTTTTTCGTTGCCGCTACTATTTCCATTTCAAAACACCAATTTATTATACCATTTTACTGTTATTTTTCATTTTTTCCTTTGCGATTGCCAGGGCTTCATCGTAGGTAATGCTGTTGCGTGCCACTCCGGATTTCACTGCCGCCTCGGCAACTGCCGCCGCAACTCTTGGACCCACCTGCAAATCAAAAGCCTTTGGGATAACATAATCCGGATTCAGCTCATCTTCGGTGACAATCCCAGCCAGGGCAAGAGCTGCGGCGGCTTTCATCTCTTCGTTAATATCCGTGGCTCCGGCATCAAGGGCGCCTCTGAACACTCCGGGAAATGCAAGCACATTGTTTACCTGATTTGCAAAATCCGAACGCCCTGTCCCTATTACTCTGGCGCCTCCCGCTTTGGCAAGGTCGGGAAATATTTCCGGAACGGGATTAGCCATTGCAAATATAATTGCATCAGGATTCATGCTTCTGACCATTTCCTCCGTCACCGTTCCGGGAGCGGAAACTCCGATGAAAATGTCCCTGCCTCTGATTATCTCTTCCAGGGGCCCTTTTTGAAGATTCCTGTTGCTCTCGGCAGCTATCAGGTCTTTTTCCGCATTCATGCCTTCCTTGCGGCCTTTAAATATCGCGCCCTTTGTGTCGCACAGAACAACATCCTTTATGCCGAAAGTATTTAGCAGCCTGGTTATACTTATCCCGGCTGCCCCGGCGCCGTTAATCACGGCTGTGGCTTCGCCAAATGATTTTCCCGTAATTTTCAGTGCATTTATCAGGCCGGCCAGCACAACTATGGCTGTACCATGCTGGTCATCATGGAAAACCGGTATGTCCAGCATTTCTTTGAGTCTTCTTTCAATCTCAAAACATCTGGGTGCGCTTATATCCTCCAGATTGAATCCGCCAAATGCAGGCCTTAAAGATGCAGCAATGCTGACTATCTCATCCACGCCATCCGCGTCCAGACATATGGGAACAGCATCTACTCCCCCGAATTCCCGGAACAAGACACATTTGCCCTCCATTACAGGCAGGGCCGCCTCTGGCCCGATATTGCCCAGTCCCAAAACCGCTGACCCGTCAGTTATAACCGCAACATAATTTGACTTCATCGTCAGCTCATAAACCCGGGATTTATCTTTACTTATAAGCACACAAGGTTCCGCCACCCCCGGCGTATAGGCTATGGATAGATCATCTTTGTTTCTTACCGGAACCTTGCTGTTAACGGTTAATTTGCCTTTCCATATTTTATGCATCTTTACCGATTCTTTGGCGTAATCCATTGTTCTGCACCTTTCTGATATTACCTGCCCACCATGTTTTCCGGCTTTACATATTCATCATATTCCTCAGCTGATAAAAGACCGCTCTTAACAGCTGCTTCTTTTAACGTCATATTCTGCGCAAAAGCCTGTTTTGCAATATTTGCGGCATTTTCGTAACCTATATGGGGGCTAAGGGCCGTAACAAGCATCAGTGAGCTGCGCAGGTAATGTTCAATTTTCTCCCTGTCAGGCTCGATGCCCACAGCACAATGCTCATTAAACGATCTTATGGAATCGCCCAGCAGTCGTGAAGACTGGAGGAAACTGTAAATCATAACAGGCATGAAAACATTAAGCTCAAAATTGCCCTGGCTGGCTGCAAACCCTATGGTTGCATCATTGCCCAGTACCCGGCTTGCAACCATGGTCACCGCCTCAGCCTGGGTCGGATTCACTTTCCCCGGCATAATGGAACTTCCCGGTTCATTTTCCGGTATGGATATTTCCCCTATCCCGCACCTTGGCCCGCTGGCCAGCCATCTCACATCGTTTGCAATTTTCATCATATCTGCGGCCAGGGCTTTAAGCGCTCCATGGGCGAAAACCAGTTCATCCTTGCTGGTTAAGGAGTGAAATTTATTCTCGGCGGTGACGAAATTCTTGCCTGTAAAGCTGCTGATAAGTTCTGCCGCCTCCCGGTCAAAACCCGCTGGACAATTCAAACCTGTCCCCACAGCCGTGCCGCCCAGAGCCAGTTCCTTAAGCTCATCCGACCCCATCATAATCATTTTTTCGGATTTTTCCAGCATCCTGTGCCAGCCGCTGATTTCCTGCCCCAGGGTTAAAGGAGTGGCATCCTGCAGATGAGTCCGGCCTATTTTGATTATGTCATCATACTCCGCCATTTTTCCTGCCAGGGTGTCTTTCAGTTCTTTTATGGCAGGCAGCAGCTGATCCTCAAGCGCTATAACTGCTGAAATGTGCATGGCTGTCGGAAATGTGTCATTTGAACTTTGAGATTTGTTGACATGGTCATTGGGGTGAATGAGCTTTTCGCCCAGTATTTCATTACCCCGGTTTGCAATGACTTCGTTAACATTCATATTGGTTTGGGTCCCGCTACCTGTCTGCCAGACCACCAGGGGGAAATTATCATCAAGCTTCCCATCCAGTATTTCTTCGCAAGCCCGGACAATGGCAGCAGTTCGCCTGTCATCCAGATTGCCCAGTTTATTGTTGGTCAAGGCCGCCGCCTTTTTAAGATAGGCGAAAGCCCTGATTATTTCCACAGGCATTTTTTCTGTCCCTATTTTGAAATTCTCAAGACTTCTCTGGGTCTGAGCCGCCCACAGCTTATCCGCCGGCACCTTTATTTCGCCCATACTGTCTTTTTCTATACGGTAATCCATTTCTTCTCCTTAATCACACCATTTTGGAATCGCCTGAAAGTCTGATAAAAATACTATACTATCAATTCTATAATATTCCAATCTTTCAAAAAGATTCACTGCCCTTTCTTGAACGAAATTAATTTCTACAGTATAATGCCCTGTATGGATAAGGAGTTAACAAAAAAATATCACTTTGATTCAGAAGTTTTTTACTTCAATGAAAACGGGGTTATGAAGCCTTCCGCTTACCAGGCATATTTTGCCCAGCTGGCTGCAATGCACCTGGCCCGCTATAATTCGGGGGCGGATGAAACCATGAAATACGGCCTGGCCTGGGCTTTGATTTCCATGTCCATTGAAATTGACAGACCTGTGAAAAACGGAGAAAAACTCAGTGCTTCCACCTGGTATTCGGGACAGACAGGGCCCTACTACCGCAGGGAGCTTTCCTTTTTTGATGAAGAAGGAAAAGGAGTGTTTCGCGGCAGCACTTTTTCAGTGCTTATGGATATGGAAAGCAGGAAAATATTCCGCAAGAAAGAACTGCCTTTTGCACTGACCGAGCCTGAAAAAATTTACTGTGTGGAGGCAAGCAACAGATTCAAGGAAGACCCTGATTTTCTTCCCGTGGAAAGCAGAAAAATCTATCCCAGCGACCTGGACCTTCTTGGTCATGTGAACAACCAGCGTTACGGAGATTTCGCCTATGATGCTTTGTCAGACCGGGAGCGCACAGCCCTTGCGGGACTGAAAAGGATGGATTTTTATTTCCTCTCTGAAATGCGAAACGGCGACCTCTACACTATGAAGAAGGCCGCCGAAGCTGATACCGTTTATCTGAAAGGCGAAAATAACACAAAAGGCGATACCGCATTTTATATCAGCCTGAAATTCTGAACCTGCACTTCAAAGCACCGCTTTCATGGCTTTAGCTTCAGAAGAGAAAGCCGTGAAACAAGCTTCTGAAAGTCCACTTGAAAATCCCCCACAGCATACCCACAAGTGCAAGACCCACCATCACGATAACTATTGTCAGTATTACTCTCAATATGGTGCTGCTTCCGCTTTGGACTGCGCCGCCCATGGATTTATCCACGGCATTGTCTGCGGGTATAATGACATAAGCCACCAGATATGCAACCAGGCCGCTGCCGCCCATAAGTGTAAAGACCACAAACAGCAGGCGGATAATTACCGGATCGATGTTGAAATATTCTCCGAGTCCGCCGCAGACTCCTCCCAGGATTTTGTTGGTCGATGACCTGTATAACTTCTTACTCATGATTTTCTCCTTGTTTTCTTTTGTCCGTCCCGCCGGCCCTTATAGGCTGACTACCTTGTCAACTTCGGTCATGGCTTCGTTTATGCTGTACATGTTGCTGACCTCTCCGGCCTTGAGCGACTTTTCCAGTCCGTAGTAATTCAGGCAGGCTCCGCAGACCAGCACCTTGCAGCCTCTTTCTATGAGTTTTTTCAGGTGTTCCGATGCATCCTCATTCTCAGTGGGAATGGTCACCCCTTTGTTCATGAAAAGGATATAATCCGGGATTTTTTCGGCTTCCGTCAATGTGTACAGGTACATATTCATGAGGGCGGAGGAAAATTCTTCATCCCCCTCACCAATGCCTTTTTTGCCAATGAAAACAGCCCAGGTTTTCCCGGTTTCCGCGGCCGCTTCAGCCTGGGGGGAGCTTATTTCGCCAGTTTCACCCTTTGATAAGCTGACCACAAATTCCTCCGGGGAAATTTCCCTGACCTTTACCTGAAATCCGCCGTTGCTTCCAAAACGGCTCAGGTTTTCCACCGCAGTCTGATTATCCACAATCACTGAAAATGCTGAATTGCCGCTGTCGGCTTCTTTTTTTGCCATTATAACGGGAATGGGGCATGCTTTCCCTTTTGCATCAATATTTTTCATACCTTTACCTTTCCACAGTGAAAAAACCTTTAATATCCACGCCGTTTTCCGCAACCAAATTTTCTATGGCGTTCAGGTCTTCTTCTGCCACCAGCAAAGCTACGCCGCAGGAGGCCGAAAGCTCTCTGGGAGTCGGCACCACCACAGCCCTGATGCCGGCATTTTTCAGAATCCTGTTCAGTTGCATGCCGCTGTTCTGACTGTCGAACAAAACGTAATGCTGAATCATAGCAACACCCTCTTGTCATCTATCATTCTGGTTATTTTCTGGTTGTCCAGGTATTCCAGTATGGTCACCGCATATTTCCGCGAGGTACCCAGCAGGTCCCTGAACTGGGCCAGGCTTATTTCGCCTTCTTTTGCCATATGCTCTTTAAGCAGCCTGAATGCCTCTTCAAAATGATCTCCGTGCATGTAATATTGATAGCTGAGCCTCTTCAGAATACCCTGCCGGGCCATGGACTCGATAACTGCCACGGCAAGATTTTTATCTTTCTCCCCTGCAACCGCCTCTTCAATGTCGGGAAACTCATAGGCCGCATCTTTATATTTAGCTTCCATCCTCTTCATGATTTCAGTGTGCTCGGGGCTGAATTCCACTTTGTGTGAAGGGAGGAGAAGCTGATTTTCCGATTCTTTTATAAAGCCGGACTTAATCAGCAGGTTCATAAGGCCGTCGGTTTTTAAGCCTTCCTTAAAATACAGGGCATCGGCAAGTTTCTTTCTGAACTCTCCCTTTTGCATACCCGCAGAAAGAGGATTTTTACCATGAAATTCAGATAAAAACTTCTCTGTCCTGGCCGCCACTTCTTGTGCAAAATCTTTATGGATGTATATGCCGTCACCTATGTCTATGGCCAGACCTTCTTCCGCCAGGCCAAGAATTCCCGCCTGAACTTCTTCTTCCGTGAGCCCCAGTTTGATGGCTATATCCTTCACTTTAGGCAGAGTCCTGCTCAGTTCTCTGAGGGTCTGGGACAGAACATCCTCCTCATGGCCGGCTTCTTTTACTTTCAGTCCCGCCAGCACTTCCTCTCTGAATCTTCTGTGCTTGGGTGGATTTGCATCTAAAATCACGCCGCCGCCAATGGTTTCCACGGGAGAATAAAACCTTATTATGAACCGGTCCCCTTTTCTCACGGCGATTTCTTCTTCCATTCTGAGCTGGGCATATCCCGATTCTCCGCTTTTCAGGGCTTCGGTATCCAAAAGAACCGCCTTGCAAAGGGTTTCCGCAGAGCCGTAATAAAGGTGGAGCCTGCTGTCGTTTAACAGCGTTCTCTGTGAGTCGCCGAACATGTTGATTTTAACGTCTATCATCATGGTTCTGTTCAGGGAATTTTTTGCCCCTATCACATCGCCCCTTTTTATTTCGTCTTTCTTTACATTTATGAGATTTACGGCGGTCCGCTGGCCTGCATAGGCCGTATCCACCATCTCGCCGTGCACCTGGAGGTTTCTCACTTTTGCCAGTCTGTCGCCGGGGTAGATCTGAATTTCATCGCCAACTTTCAGCGAGCCTTCCAGCAGGGTGCCGGTGATTACCGTTCCGAAACCTTCCATGGTGAAAACCCTATCTACGGGAATTCTCAGTAGTTCGGGATCTTCCCGCCTGTTTTTGACTTCTTTTGTTTTCTGAAAAATCAGTTCCCGCAGCCTGTCTATATTTTCGCCGGTGTGGGATGACACGGCAATCATGGGAGCGTTTTCCAAAAATGTGCCTTTAACGGTCCCGGCTATATCGTCTTTAACCAGCTCCAGCCATTCTTCGTCCACCATGTCCGACTTGCTGATGACGATTATGCCCTCTTTTATGCCCAGCATCTTCAGGATCTCGAAATGTTCCACGGTCTGGGGCATTACACCTTCGTCTGCTGCGATAACCAGGAGCACCAGGTCTATGCCGCCTATGCCGGCCAGCATGTTTCTCACGAATTTCTCATGGCCGGGAACGTCTATGATGCCGATTTTCCTGCCGTCCGGATCCCGCATTTCGGCAAAGCCCAGTTCGATGGTTATGCCCCGCTTTTTTTCTTCTTTCAGCCTGTCAGTTTCCGCTCCGGTCAGTGCCTTTATGAGGCAGGTCTTGCCGTGATCCACATGACCTGCCGTTCCAATGATTACGTTTCTTCCTTTATCCATTTTTTTCGCTGTTTTTCTTTCCGGCTGTATTTCTTTCGCCGATTTCAATGAGGCCCTGAGCCACAATGCTTCCCTCGTCACTGAGCAGGGTCCTCATATCTATAATAACTTTGTCCTGATTTATCCTCACTATAACCGGAGTGGGCAGGGCTCTCATTTCCCTTTCTATCTTGTCGGGGGAAATATTTTTGCCCACTACGGATACACCGTAGCTTTCCAAAAACTGGTTGGGTGTAGAGCCTCCGCCTATCTGGCCCTGAATTTTTTCCACTTCAACATAATAGGCTTCCGTTCCTGCCCGGACTTTTTTAGCCAGGCTCACCGCCTCTTCTCTGAGGATGTCCAAAGGTCTCGAAATCATGGCAAGTACAGGAACTCTCTCCAGTGCCTCTTCCGGTTCAATGTATTCCCTGAAAACTGATTCCAGGGCGGCCAGGGTCATTTTGTCCACTCTGATTGCTCTGGCCAGGGGATGGCCTTTCATCATTTCAATATATTCTTTTTTGCCTATGATGATGCCGGCTTGGGGTCCGCCGAAAAGCTTGTCGCCGCTGAAGGTAACCACATCTGCTCCGGTTTTTACTGCATCGAAAACCGTGGGCTCGTCTATGCCATAATCTTTCAAATCAACCATGAGGCCGCTTCCCAAATCGTACACTACGGGAATGCCTCTGGCTTTTCCCAGCTCCACCAGCTCTTTAAGCTCCACCTCATGGGTAAAGCCCATTATTTTATAGTTGCTGGTATGGACTTTAAGGAGCATGCCGGCACTGCCCGGCTGCAAGGCTTCAGCAGCATCGATTGCCTTTTCGTAGTCCCTGAGATTGGTTTTATTTGTGGTTCCGATTTCTTTTAGATGAGCGCCGCCCAGCTCCATTATTTCCGGTATTCTGAAAGAGCCGCCGATTTCCACCAGCTCTCCCCGGGAAACAATGACTTCTTTATTTTTAGCAAGGGCGCTTAAGCAGAGCAAAACTGCGGCGGCATTGTTATTTACCACCATGGCTCCTTCAGCCCCTGTTATTTTCTCTATTAATTTTTCTATGTGGTCGTGGCGGGAACCTCTGCCGCCTTTTTTGAGATCGTATTCCAGAGTGGAATACCCGGTGATGGTTTCCAGCACATTACTGCCGGCGTCATCTGAAAGCCTGGCTCTGCCAAGATTGGTGTGAAGAATGGTGCCCGTGCCGTTTATGACACGCCTCAGGCTTTTCTGCTTTTTGGCCCGGATTTTATTGATGATATCCTCTATGATGGCATCTATGGAGATGTCGATTGTTTGCGCTTTTTTAGCTTTTTGGGCATTTAAGGCCGAAGCTGATTCGCCTTCGGGCTGGGTCTTCTCCTGCTCCAGTTTTTCTGATTCTGATATTGCGAGCACTTTGGCTCTTAGATTGTCTATTGACTCTCTTACAGCTTCCACGATGAGTTCCCTCTGCGTGTTTCCAAAAAAATCAAACAGGCGCTGATCTTTCAGCACCTCATCAATTTTAGGAATTTGCCGCAACAAATCCTTCTTATCCATAATTCCCCTCCTGCTTGGATAAAAATGGCGGGAATATGTGGGAATCGAACCCACCCAGGAGGCTCCTAACCCCCCGAACTGGTTTTGAAGACCAGAAGGCACACCAGCGCCCATCTATTCCCATATCTTTCACAGTCCGTACTTTTTTATTGTACCAAAGATTGTGTTTTTTGCAAGGGTGTAAAACATAAGTGCAGGCCGGCTTATGGTGAAAAGCCGTGGAGTCGAGGCAAAAGTAGTAGGCTGAAGTCAAAAGCCGTAGGGCCGAAGTCAAAAGCCATTTTTTGGCCAAGATATTGAGAAGTGCTAAAGCCGGCTCAATGAAAAGGGCTTTTTCGGTCAAGATTTTGAGAAGTGCACGGGGAAAAAGCCTACTTAGCGGTAAATAGCCGTCCAACCCCCGGAATCCCAGTGAAATAGCCGTGCATAAGTCCATAAGTTGACCAAAAATCGCAAAATCACTAAAGCGATTTTTGCACATCTCAAGAAGCTGACCAAAAAAGCACACCCCATAGCATTTGCTTTATCAATGGCAAATGCTATTGTTGTCATCAAAGCCAGGTTGGCTATTTAGATAGGCATCGCAATTGTCACAATACCAATCGATATCTGGAAAACGCTCACTCATTTTTCACTCCTCCTTAATAATTAAAAATTGCCATGACCGTCCTCATTTGAAAATCTTGCTCTATACATTCCTTCAATTTCATTTTGTATGCCTTCAAAGTGCTCATCTAACTTTCTTTGAATGAACTCATCTTTGGCTTTACAAATAACTCTCTCAGGTGATTAACATATTTATAAAACATGACAAAGTAACTTCTGTTCCGACACTTGCTATATCGATATCATAATGTACCAATTTCCTTCCCGATTCTACTGACACCACACTGATACCTGATAATGGAAGACTTTTTTTCGTATCCATATCAGAATTAAATGGCACGCATCATCTTCGCAGGATAATCGCAGGATTATTTTTTGTTAAAATATCGAACTTACCCATCCTCGCCCTCCTCTGCAAACTACCCTTCCAAATACGGGTCCATGATGAAGTCATTGAGGTAATTCCTTGTGATGCGCCAGTCGGGGAGATATTTGTCCATATGTGCAATAAAGGCGGGGCCGTGGTTTTTTTCAAGCAGGTGCACCAGCTCGTGGACAATAATATACTCCAGGCATTCCACCGGCTTTTTTGCCAGCTGCAGGTTAATCCAAATGCGCTTATCCTTTGTATTGCAGGTCCCCCACCGGGTCCTCATATTTTTGACTCTGACAGATTCAGACTTTACACCGATAATCTTTTCCCATTTCTCCACCAGACCAGGCAATACTTCTTTGAGCCGGGCCCGGTACCATTCGTTCATAACATTTTCCCTTTGGTCTTGGCTACTAACTTTTCGCACAGTGAGGATGAGCCTATCGCCCTTGATGTCCACATTGTTTTTATGGCTGTGCCTGACTTCCATCCGGTAGCGCCTTCCCCATACATAGTGGCTTTCACCGGAAACATACTCTCTTTCTGTCTGCCTGGGCTGGTTTTCAAATTTAGCCTTTTGCTTTTTAATCCAGGCAATCTTTGTGATTGCAAAGAGTTTTATCGCCTCATCATCTGCAGTCGTGGGAGCCGAAATCCTCACTCTTCCATCCGGCGGCAAGACATACAGGTGCATATTTTTTATCTTTTTCTTATGAACTTCGATATCAATATCGGAAACTATGAGTTTGCTAACCATAATATTCTTCTTGCTCCGTTACGATGCCGAAAATTTTATCTACCTGCTCTTCATCATGCAACAAATCATAGAGTCCCCGCTGGATCACCTTTTCCTTGGCTCTGTCTCCCAGCCATTTATCCGGCATTTTAGACAAGATTGTTTCATGAATTTTTATGATAAGTTCTTCATCCTGGGTTATATTGTCGTAAAAAGCCCTGAGGGCCGGTGATTTTTTAATCTTGTCAGGATAGGTCGAGTAATCTTCGGGCCTTTCAACCTTTCTGGTGAGGTCAACAATCATCTCAAGATATTTCTTGTAGTCGGCAGCTTGTTTTTTCCTTTCCTCAATAATTTGCGCAAGCAGGGCTGACATCTTTTCGTAGTAAAAGGGGTTGGTGCTGCTTTTCTCTACGATTTTCCTGCGGACATTATTCTCAATGACCTCGGCAGTAGCCTCTTTGTCCTTCCTGATGCCTTCAGGCATTTCGTCGGTAAAATCGACTCCTCTTTCAACAATTAACTCTATCAGGGTCATGTCGTCAAAGGTTGATAATTTTTCACTTTCACCTGCACTTAAATAGTTGTCGATTAAATGCCGCATGTCGGCCTCGTATTTTTTAAGGTCGATATAATCGCCGCTTGCCAGCCTTATCTCATCCTTGACTTTTTGGAAAAAGACAACTTCTTTATTGATTTTCCTGATTTCTTCCTGGGTGTAACCACTCAGCTCTAAATCGGCCGCTATGTCTGCAAAAGCCCGCAGCAAAGAGGCTGTAAATTTATACAGGGCCAAACGTTTGGGCTCGTTTTTCTCAAGTTCCTCCAAATTCCCATCCTCTTCGAAACAGAAAAATTTGATGAATTCCAAAGTACCCCTGGGCTCTTTCACCGGCTCACACAAGGCCCTCAGGCTTTCAAGAAGCTCATCCAAATGTTTCTTTGCCTCCTGCACACGGTTCTTGAGCAAGCCGCTCACGTCTGATTCTTCAAAAGCCTCAAAGGCTTCGGATGTATAGTCGGCTACGGCCTTTTCAAGGCTCTTAAAGAGATCCTTGTAGTCCACAATATAACCATATTCCTTATCTTCCTCTTCAATCCTGTTGACCCTGCATATGGCCTGGAACAAGCCGTGGTCCTGCATGGATTTGTCTATGTATAAATAGGTGGCACTTGGGGCATCAAAGCCTGTAAGAAGCTTGTCCACCACGATCAAAAGCTTCATCCGGGCCGGTTCTTTCACAAAACGCTCCTTGGCTTCTTTTTCGAAAGATTCTATATCCCTGCCGGCCAGCATTTTCTGGTATATGTCATATTTGAAGCGGTTCTCCGTCTCTTTTGATTCCCCGGTGGACTCTCCCTTTATTGATGAGATATCGGCAGTATAAGAGGTTACAATGGCACATTTGTCAAAACCCTTGTCAGTAAATAGTTTGTAGTATTTACAGGCCTCATATATGCTGGATGCAATCAAGAGAGCATTCCCCCGACCATTACTTAACCTATCCTTGATTTCCATATCTAACATAATATCGGCGACGATTTTGGATAGCCTTGATTCGGAACTGTACACTTCCTTCAAGGTCCCCCAGCGCTTTTTAAGTCTGGCTTTGGCCAGGTCAGTAAGCCCATTTGTTTTGCTTTCAAACCAGAGGTCAATTTTCTCCTGGGAAGCCACCTCCTGAGGGACGTCCCTTGCCTCATAGCGTAAGTCCAGGATAACCTTATCCTTCACAGCTTCCGGGAACTTGTAGGTATGAATATATGTGCCGAAAATTTCGATACTGCTTTTTATCCCACGCCTTGCCATTTCCTTGCGGCTGAGCAAGGGAGTTCCGGTAAAGCCGATAAATACGGCATCAGGCAAAATCGTGCTCATGGCCTTGTGAAGCTTGCCCGACTGAGTCCTGTGGCACTCATCAACGAAAATATAGAATTCGCCCTTTGGCTTAAATCCCGGAGGCAGGTTGACCATAATTTGTTCAATGTAGCTATCATAAGCAATATCGTCGTCACCATCATCCTGACTTCGGCCAAATTTATGGATCAGGGAGCAGATTACTCTTGGTGTGGGCTTGTCCAGTCTCTCAATTAAATCTGCACCGCTTTTGGTACGATATATTTCATCGCCAACTCCGTCAGCACCAAAGACCTTGTTTTCTATCTGGTCGTCAAGCTCTTCCCGGTCTGTAACAATCAATATTCTGGCATCAGGTATATTCTCTTTTATCCAGCGGGAAAGCCAGACCATAACCATACTTTTGCCGCTTCCCTGGGTGTGCCAAATAATACCGCCTTCTTTGGCCTTTACTCTCTGTCTTGCGGCAATGACACCGAAATATTGGTGGTGGCGACACATCTTCTTAACACCACTGTCGAAAACCATGAAATTAGAGATGATATCAAGCAAGCGTTCTTTCTGGCAAAGGCTGATCAGGTGGCGGTCCATCTTATAGCCTTCGGATTCGCTTAGTTCTTTAACCTTTAATGAAAGGGCATCATCTGCTTTGACATCTTCTTTCCATTCGATGAAATGTTTTTCTGGAGTTTCGATAACGCCGATTCGCAGGCCTTCCGTATCGTTGCCGGCCATTACAAGCTGTACGGTGGCGAAAAAAGGTTTAATGAAGTTGTCGGTCTGATTGTCCAAGTTTTGCCTGATACCCTCGGAAATAGAAACAATACTGCGTTTAAGCTCAATAACACAGACCGCGATGCCGTTGACATAAAGCACAATGTCCGGCCTCTTAGTGTGCTGACCCTTGACTGTCACTTCTTCTGCTATGTAAAAGTTATTTTTGTAGGGCTCGTCCCAGTTGATAAACTTGACGGTCTGGTTATGGGATGTGACATTTTCTCTAACGGAAGCCCCATAGCGCAGAAGTGAATAGACTTCTTTATTGGCATCGTAAAGGTTAGCCTTTTTGGAAGCCTCAACCAGTGCATTAATGGCACGGCGTATTAATTCTTTTGAATAGCCTTGGGCAGTTAAGTATTTCCTCAGCGAATCTTCCGCTATATTGTAGTTTTCATGATCATGGAGATTTCCTAAATAATCATATTTAAGTTTATCCTTAAACAGCTTTATTACACGATCTTGTGTAACCCGTTCTCTCTCACCAACGCCATTCAATAGCATAACCTCCCTTATATCAACCTGATCCTGCCTGTGAGCAGTTCCTCCATCATGCCTTGTTTAATGGCCCTATATTTATCTAATTTCTGTTCCAATGCCTCGATTTCAGCATCCATATCGGAAAGAATGTTGGCGATGGCAGTTTGTTCTTTAAAAGTTTTCGGTACAAGAAATTCGATTAAGCAAAATTCGGATTTTGAAATTATGCTTGTGGCTGTTATTCCTGCTCTTGATAATAGATGTTGCTTGTTCAGCTCAAACAAGTAGTATAAAAAATCGGAATTATAATCTTTGCTCGGCATGATAGCGTTAATTTGCTGATTGCATGCTCCTGCTTTCCTTAATACGGCATTTTTACCAATGCTCGCAATACAAGTAATTAAAACAGTATTAGCACCCAGCTTTCTTGTTTTCTCAAAACCAAATTCAGTTAATTTTCTCTCTGAAGTATATATGTCTTTGTTTCTTTCAATGTCGGTTGGGGTTATCCAAGGTATATGTCCTCCCCAGTATTTTTCATTGAAAGTTGATGGGGTATTTCCTGTTATCACAGCCCCAAAGTCTGAAACAGCTTTTCTTACCCATGCTCCACTAAACCCCTCAAGTCTTTTCTTTCCTGTTAATAGTTCTTGCATAGTTCCTTGCTTGATATTTTCCTTTTTAGCAATCAGCTTAGTTAGTGAGCTAATTAAGTTATCAATGTCGGATAAGGCTGAGGCTATGGCTTGCTGTTCTGGGAGAGGGGGAACTGGGATGGCTATTGCATTAATTATCTTCAAATTTAGCCCACCTCGTCCACCATCGCCAGATGATAATTCTCTAATATATTTGTATTTACTATTAAGATATTGATATAAAAACTCACTCTTTATAGTTTTGTTTGGAAGAATAGCTGCTATAGATTGATTTGTGCAAAGATCAATATAATTTATTGCAACAGTTCCCCTTGTTTTACCTTGCCCCGCAAGGCCAATTAAAACGGATGCTGCCGGAACAATGCTTGTACTAGAATTATATAACCCTTCTTCTGTTATCCTGCCTTCAACATCGTAGATTCGTTTGTTATTTAATTCTCCTGAATTCATCCATTTAATATTGCCCCCCCAATACTCTTTAATAAAAGTACTTGGAGTTCCTCCAGCTTTTACGCCCGTGAATTCCCTTATTTGCAAGCACTTCCAGTCCTCAGGTATTATCCCTATCTCTGTTTTCTTATATCCTTCCCTTAACTCCATACAAATCCCATCCTTTCCAGGTGAGATTTTACCTTGCCTTCATAGTCCGCAACTTCTTCCTCAATTTGTGGCAGGGTTTCTTCGTACCTTTCCACCAGCTCAAGGATGCGGTTAGTTAAGCGATGGGAAACAGCCGAGTAAATATCGTCTATGCACTCATATACGGCAAGGAACCACTTCTTCTCCACCACTAAATCTTTGATTTCTTCTATGCTCAATTTTTCGTAGCGGTCATAGACAAGTTTATCCAGGGCTTCAACTGCTTCCTTTATCTCTGCATTGAGCTTGCTCTCCCGGGCCATCAGCCCTTCATATTGGACCAGAATTTCAAGTTCTTCAGCGGCTTCCTTATCCGTCTTTATTTCCTTGATCCGCTTTTGTAGCTCCCCTTTGCTTATACTGCCTTTGTCACTGATAATTTCTTTCAGCAAGCCTTCTTCACCGCTGTTTTCTTCTTTCAGTTCTTCCATCTGGGCCAGGATTTCATCCCGCTCACTTTCCAGCTTATCTATGGCCTCCCGATCTTGTAGGAAATACTCCTTTATCATAAGTTTTTTGGGAATCACTTTTCCCTCATAGGACTTCATTTTTCCTGTGGGGCTTCCGTCTTTTTTCTTGACCATTTCCCGCTCAATTTCCCTGCCGGATTCCCAGCCTTCAAACACCATGGAATAAACATCGTCCTGCATGGCTTCTTCCCAGTAAGCCATGAGGCACTGGTAGACATCATAGTGGTCAATGAGGGACATGTTCTTGTATTTATCCAGTAAACTTTTAGAAATGTCTTCTATCAGTTGTTTGGGATTCTCGTCTTTGCTAATTTGGTAAAGCCTTGCCTCATTATCCTTTTTCCATTCATCATAAAAGCTTTTGACCTTTTCCGCATAAGCAGCAAATTCAGGATGCTGGTATATGGTCTCACGGATTTTATCTTTGCCTACTTTGCTTTCAAGGTAACCGGCTCTGTCGCCTTCCGTAAAAAGCTCCTTTCTCAGGCCGGGAAAAACTTCCCAATAGACTTCCAGGTCATCAACATCTTTCTGCGGAATCCCTCCTGACAGGTGGGCGGAAATATCCTGAATATCTTCCGGCTGGCTGCTGTCAATATATCTTGGAATGTTGAGATTGTATTCGTTGGCCTCAATTTCGCTGTAGGCTATCATTCTGGAATATTTGGGGATTTTGATAAAGCCATTGAAGCTATCCACGATTTTGCGGATATCCTGCTCCCTAAGCCTGTTTTTATTGCCATCTTTTACGAAGCCTTTGCTGGCATCGATCATAAAGAGGCCCTGCCTGGCCCGGGCATTTTCTTTATCTATGACTATGATGCAGGCCGGAATTCCGGTGCCGAAGAAAAGATTTGGAGGGAGGCCTATGATACCTTTAATAATTTTCCTTTGAATGATTTCTGTTCTTATGGTGGCTTCAGTATTGCCCCTGAAAAGAACGCCGTGGGGCAGGATGATGGCTCCTTTGCCTATTTGGGGTTTCAGGGAATGAATGAAATGAATGAGCCAGGCGTAATCTCCATTTTTGTCAGGAGGGCTTGCGCTGTATTCCTTGAAGCGTTCATCGCTGCCTGGATCTACACCATTGGCCCAGGATTTATAGGAAAAGGGTGGATTGGCTACGGCAAAGTCGAAACGCTCTAATTTTTCGCTGTCATTTTTATCCTTGAATCTGGGATTGGAAAGGGTGTTGGCATTTTCGATAATGCCGGTGGACTTGTTGTGCAAAACCAGGTTCATCTTGGCCAGACCGGCTGTGGTGTTGTCGTATTCCTGGCCGTAAATACTTATGCCGCTTGGGGCTTCGTCTGCCGCCCGGATGAGCAAGGACCCCGAACCGCAGGCCGGGTCATACAGGGTCTGGGAGGCTTTGGTGGCTGCGTTGATGCCGATTACCTTTGCCATGATCCTTGAGACTTCCGCCGGAGTGTAGAATTGCCCCTTGCTCTTGCCGCTTTCCGATGCGAAATTCTTCATCAGGTATTCATAGGCATCTCCTATAATGTCATCTCCACCGGCCCGGTTTTTTCTGAAGTCCAGAGATTCGTTTTGGAAGATGGACACAAGGTTTGTGAGTTTGTCCACTTTCTCTTTGCCGCTGCCCAGCTTGCCATCGTCATCGAAATCGGCCACGTCGATAACGCCTGAAAGCCCATTGGCTTCGGCTAATTTGCTGATGATTTTGTTCATCCGGTCGCCGATGTCGCTTTTCCCTTTGGCCTCTATCATATCCTTGAAACTGCCACCCACAGGGATTTCTATTTCTGCATAACGGTCCTCTGCGAAACGGTCAGTAACATACTTTACGAACAATAAGGTCAGAACATAGTCCTTGTACAAAGAAGCATCCATACCGCCTCTTAACTCATCACAACTGGTCCACAATGAGCTGTACAGTTCACTCTTTTTTACGGCCATTTCCCCACCCCTTCTGATAGTCAAATCTATGCTTTTACTATACCATTTTAAGCAAGTTTTTTCCAACCCAAATGGCTCTCCCTTTTGAGGATATGCGCACAATGTTTTACACTGTCCTTGAGGAGGGTTAAATTATGTCCAGAACAACAAATATTAATGTTCGCGTGGATGCTGAACTAAAAAGCCAGGCTGAGAAACTTTTCAATGAAATGGGTTTCAATATGTCTACGGCTATTAATATGTTTTTAAGGCAATCCATCCAGTATGGCGGCCTACCTTTTGAATTGCGGCTCGACAAACCCAATGAAAATATGAGTAAAACTTTCGATACCGTTGATGAATTGATGAAAGATTTAGATGCTTAAAATTAGGTACACCAGCCGGAAATTTATCTGGCCACCGGGAATGCCACATCACCCCAGATTGGCTTTTGATTTACAAAATTGTCAAGATATTGCCACTCTGTCCCTTACTCGCACCGGAACCCATAGTGATTTATTTTGATTTTCACCAAATATGCAATGTTATGCAATTACGATGTGAGAATCTAACAGCTGAGCGCGTGGAAACATTTGACAGCAACATATATTACGATTAGAATTATCTTAAGGGACTTTTGTTATGACCTTGATTTAAATGGATGGTGAGAATCATGAAATTACTTGCTTGTACAAACTGCGGAAGTAAAGAATTCTCTATAGAGGGCGGTTATCAGGTATGTATCTATTGCAAATCTAAATATGCTATGCAAAAAGACGACTTGCCAATAAAAGATACTGTCATAAATTTGGATGATGACGTTAGCCGATTGTTACAAAAATGTAAAGCCGAACCGAAAAATGCATCTAAGTATGCCTTACTAATTCTAGAGATAGACCCGTTTAACGCAGAAGCTAAGAAATATTTGTAGCATAATATCCGTTATAACGACCCATTTGAAAAAGGAGGAAAAAATGAAGGCAAGTTACATTGTCAAGACCTATAACTTCAATGAAGCTGACTTCATCGAATTTGTAAAAAAAACATATCCTAGTAATTTCACAGAAGGTACTTGGACAGGAATGAATATTGATGATGATTTTGTATCTGACATAGTCAAACACTACAAAGAATTCTATGAAGCGAAAGCGAAAGAAAGGTCTGAGGCAGTGCGCCAAATAAAGAAGGAAAATGAAGAAGAGGAAGCAAAAAGGCAAGCAGAAGAAGCAAGAAGACAAGCTGCTGTATCCAACATTCTGATTACTTCTGGGTTTAGTTTTGACGGTTACACGATTACAAAATACTCCGGATATATCTCCGGTGATGATGCTGTATCCGTTGATAGAGGCAGGTCAAGCTGGTTTTCACGTAGTGCAAATGTTGAAGAAGAGCTAATGAAATCACTTGCCATTATTCGTCGAAATGCTTTATTGGAATTGAAAGAAGCTGCATATGCTCTAGGGTGTAATGCTGTAATAGGAGTTGATTTTGACTATATTACTTTGGAACCTGAAAACTATGACTTTCTAACAGAGCGTACGGAATATCTTCCTTATGTCTTTGGAGTTACCGCAAACGGCAATGCGGTAGTAATCGAAAAGAATGAACCATAAGAAGTACATCTTCTTACTCTCAGAAAAAACCAGGGCCGGGATTCTCCCCAAGATTCCCGGCCCATTTTTTTCGCTGTTTTAAGGATTATTGCTGCCAGTTTCCTCCTTCAAATTTCAACGTTTTTATGTATTTCATCAGACGGGTCTACTGGTTTTGAAGACCAATACCTTTTTATTGCACCAAAGAAAAGTAAATTTGCAAGAGTAACAGCAAGTTACTCTGCTTTTTCCAAATTTCCTATATATAGGGTTTTCCCAAGAGGCCTAAGTACTTTCAGAACTGTTTTCAAATTGGGGCTCGTGTCTCCTTTTTCCATTCTGGCTATTATAGGCTGCTTGACACCACTTAACTCTTCTAATTTCTTTTGACTGATTCCTTGTTCTTGCCTGGCCCGGATAATCTCGCCAATCAAAGCAACCCGCAAGTCGCTTTCTTCTATTTCTTCCTGCGTAAATATTTCATGGCGGACTTCATCCCAGTCTGCTCCGATTGCAGTATTTTTACTCATTTTAATCTGCTCCTTTTCTTAGTTCCTCAAGTTCTCGTTCTGCCTGTTGTATTTGCCGCTTTGGCGTTTTTTGCGACTTCTTCATAAAGTGATGCAATAGGACAAAGCTGTTGTCTACCCAGGCGATGAATAATATCCGATCTCTCAATGCTCTTAATTCCCAGATTTCGCCGTCCAAGTGTTTAATAAATGGTTCGCCGGCATATGTGCCATGTTTTTTTAGTATTTGAATGGCGTCCTGGATTTTATTTAATTTTACTCTGCTGTTCTTATCTTGCCGTTTTGCTAAGCTGTGCATATAATCGAGCACTGGCTGCCTTCCCTTTTTGTCCTTGTAAAAATAGATCTTATACATTTTTACTCCTTACACATAATATACTTTAAAGTTATTAAAACGTCAAGTACTTTAAAGTTATTGATTGTCCTTTTGCTTCCATTATATTCCATTTTATGCTTGTTGGCCAGTGCAACCTTATCCTCATGCCAGTAAATATATCCCTTGATTTTCACCACATACTATAATATTATGCAATTAAGAGGTGAAAATATGATAAAAACAACTGCTATGCTCCTGGAAGAATTGAGCGAGTACGCCAGCCCGGCCAGCAAGTTATCCCGCCTGGCCCAGGCCGGTCAATATACAAGAATAGTCAAGGGTTTATACGAAACGGATCCTGCTACTCCGGGTTATCTGTTGGCCGGAAGCATTTACGGACCTTCTTACCTGTCCTTTGAATATGCTCTGTCTTACTACGGCCTGATTCCGGAAGCCGTCTACACCTTCACCTCCGCAAGCTATGACAAGAAAAAGAAAAAGTATTTCCGCACCCCTTTTGGCGCATTCAGCTATCGTGATGTTCCAAAGGAAGTTTATCATTTGGGACTTCAACTTATGCACGAGGGAGAATATTCTTACTGGATTGCTTCACCGGAGAAAGCCCTTTGCGACACCATCTACACTAAAAGCCCAGTGGCCAACCAGAAAGAGCTTATGGCCCTCCTTTTTGAGGATATGAGGATTGATGAAGAAGAGTTCAGCAAGCTTTCGGCTGAAAATATAGCTATACTGGCAAAGGGCTATGGCAGCACCAATATTCAAAAGCTGGCCCGTTTGATGAGGAGAATGTGAAATGGATACAATAATCGAACAAATGCTGAAATCCTATAGGACTGATACTTTGTACGACAAAAAGAATGCTATGAAAGAAGTTATGCAAGAGCTTGTCTTATGTGGTCTCAGCCGTGCTGGTTTCTTCAAGGAGGCGGCCTTTTATGGTGGCACGGCTCTTGGGGTTTTCCATGGCTTGAACTGTTTCTCTGAGGGTCTTGATTTCTCTCTAATTGCCAAAAATGAGAATTTTGATTTGATGAGTTTTTTCCCCGCTCTGGAAAAAGAAATCACGGCCTACGGGCTTAACATGACCATTAGCGAAAAGAAAAAGACAAAAGATAGCCAAATCATGTCAGCTTTTCTTAAGGGAAATACCAAAGAGCATTTGCTGATGTTTTACGGTGATAATGCCGGCACTTCGGCCATCGCTGCCAATGAATCAATAAGGATTAAATTTGAGGTTGACATCGACCCTCCGGCCCTGGCTACCTTTGAACATAAATATCGCTTGCTTCCTCTGCCATACGAAGTCAGGCTTTATGATATGCCTTCACTATTTGCAGGGAAAATTCATGCTGTGCTTTGCAGGGGATGGCAAGAGCGAGTAAAGGGAAGGGACCTCTACGATTATGTTTTTTATCTTTCTCGCAAAACCCAGGTCAATAAAGAACATCTGCTCCAGCGCTTGCTACAAACCGGCCAACTTGCAGAGGGCGACGATGCCTCTTTGGAGAAAATTAAACAGATGCTCTATAAGAGGTTTGATGCCATAGACTATAAATTGGCGAAGAGAGATGTTGAACCCTTTATAAAAGACAAGTCCGTGCTGGATGTTTGGAGCCCGGAGTTTTTCAAACAAATAACAGAAGATTTGGCGGCTGTGTAAATGCTGCCAGCTTCTTCCTCAAATTTCAACGCTTTTATAAAATTTTACAGATGGGTCTACCGATTTTGAAAACCTTAGGCCAAAGGCGGCTGAGGTAAGAGCCTAGGGGCCAGGGATTTTGTGCAGAATTTCAAGTAATTTGAAATTCTGCTTCGATTTAGGGTCAAGTCCAAATTAGTGTGTAAATACATCGGCTACCATGTAGTCACTTGTAATAATTTATGCTGATTTCTGCTTTGCAGAAAGTTCAGTCGAAAGTTTTACTGCTGTAGCTGGGCTAATCCCTG
>JBPOJA010000027.1:0-20007 GCA_052034085.1 Bacillota bacterium
CAGGGATTAGCCCAGCTACAGCAGTAAAACTTTCGACTGAACTTTCTGCAAAGCAGAAATCAGCATAAATTATTACAAGTGACTACATGGTAGCCGATGTATTTACACACTAATTTGGACTTGACCCATTTCTCATAAGATTTGAGCAGAATTTCAGGTAATTTCAATTTTCCGGCGGAATTTTTGGAATTACCTGAAATTCTGTTCATTTTTATTGAAATGTAGGGCATTTTCCTTGAATTAATTGAAAAATTGCACAGAAAATGCCCGCCGTCAACAGAGCCACAAAAACTGTCAACAGAGCCACAAAAACTGTTGACAGTGTACTATGTGTGATGGTACACTACATACGAAAACAAGATGCCCGCCACCGACCACCAAGCAAAAGCCCTTCACCGGACGCCAATCAAGAAGCCCGCCGTCGACCGACAAGCAAGAAGCCCGCCGTCGACCGACAAGCAACTGGGTATGATGGCCTGACACGGCGCTGAGGGCGGCAAAAGGCCGCGGCGGCCCAAGCAAAAGGCTGCGGCGCCCAAGCGGCCCAAGCAAAAGGCTGCGGCTCAAAGCGGCGGCCCAGGCGGCGGGCCTCCACTAAACACAGAGGAAGCCTCTTGCCCGCAGACGGTTTTCGGGCGGCTTTGTGGCAAGAGGCAACTAATAGTAAAGGAGCGGCCATGTTTCAATTGGATTTGAAAAGTAGGACATCCATCTACGAGCAAATCGTTGATAACATCAAAGAGCTCATTCTGTCCGGAGTTTTGCAGGCAGAGGAAAAGCTGCCCTCAGTGAGGGAACTTTCCAGGACCCTGACTGTGAATCCCAACACCATTCAAAAGGCCTACAGGGAACTCGAATATCAGGGATTCGTCTATACAGTGTCAGGCCTTGGAACCTTCGTTGCCGAAAAGGATGAAGGAAAACCAGACCCAAAACGCCTGGAGGCAGTCCGGGAAGAGGCAAAGCGCCTGGTAATGGAAATGGTTTTCATTGGAATGAGCGAAAATGAAATCCGCAAGCTCTTGGATGAAGTATTAGCGGAAAGAGGTGGTGTGTCATGATTAAAGTAGAAGGAGTAAACAAGAGTTTTGACGGCTTTCCTGCCCTGAAGAATCTGGATTTGAATGTGAAGAAAGGTTCAATATACGGCCTGGTGGGAACCAACGGAGCCGGCAAAACCACAATAATAAAGCACGTAACCGGTATCCTTAAGCAGGATAGCGGCCTGGTTCACATTGAGGAGGCCCCGGTTTACGAAAACGAAGAAATCAAGAAAAGGCTGGGTTACATACCCGATGACCTATTTTTCTTCTCGCCTTTTAACCTGAAGGAGTCTTCGAATTTCTACAAATCCGTCTATCCAAATTGGAACCAGGAACGATACACCCAGATGGTTAAGAGGTTTGAGCTCAGCGAAAGGTGGAAGCTGTCCAAGTTTTCCAAAGGCATGCAGAAGCAGGCGGCGTTCATCCTGACCATGTCCTCCATGCCGGACTATCTGATTCTGGACGAGCCAATTGACGGGCTGGATCCGATAATAAGAAAGCTGGTGTGGAAGTATATCATTGAAGATGTTGCGGAGCGAGATATGACAGTGCTGGTTTCTTCTCACAACTTAAGGGAAATGGAAGGAATATGCGACTCCATCGGTATCCTCAGCAAGGGTGAGATGAAGATTGAAAGAGATCTGGACGAGCTGAAGTCGGATATCCATAAAATTCAGGTGGCTTTTTCGGCAGCAAGCTTCGTCGGTGAAGTAACCGGCGGGGGGGCGAGTGAAGCATCCGGCCAGGCAAATGGCGGGAACGGGGACCGGGCAAAAATTTACGAAGGCCTTAACGTCCTCCACAAGGAAAGCCGGGGGACCGTGGACCTGCTCATAGTGAGAAATAAAAAGGACATAGTGGAAGAGCTGATCCTGAAGCATAAGCCTCTGGTTTTCGACCTGCTTCCTCTTTCCCTGGAAGAAATATTTATTTACGAGTTAGGGGGTGGCGATGATGAAATCGAAAGCATCATATTTTAGCATATCCATGCCACTGATGACAGAAAACATGAAAAGGCTGTGGGCCATGCCGGCTCTGGGCTTCCTCATATACTTCCTGTCGGGGGCCTTTCCAATTATCATGTCCTATGGCAACCTCAACTATATGGCCTCCTATATAGAAATGTCCCTGCACAATCTGCAGCCCTTCTATATGATGGTTCATTTGATATTGCCGGTTATGGCGGCGGTCATGCTGTTCAAGTATCTGAACAGCCCCGGTTCTGTGGCAGTCATGCATTCCATGCCTTTTACCAGGCCCAGGCTTTTCAACAGCAATTACCTGACAGGCCTCATCATGACCACTTTGCCTATTCTGGCAAACGGCCTGGTCCTACTGTTGCTGGCCAAGCCAACATTTCGCCAGTGGGGGCCTCCCGATGACAGGACCATAGCGGATATTGATGTGTTTTGCAGGCCGGAAGTCTTGAACTGGATAGGAACCTCCCTGCTCATAGTGGCAGTCCTTTATAGTGTGGCGGTCTTTGCAGCCATAGTGACGGGCAATTCCACCATGCATGCCCTGGCTTCCTACTATTTCATCTTCCTGATACCATTGCTCTATGTGGTTTTCAATGTGTATTTTCAGGAATTCCTTTTCGGCTTTGACCTGTCAGGCAGCTGGATTGAAAGGGCTTTGTCCATTTCGCCCTACACAGGAATTTTGAGGGGGATGGGTTATTTCAATCTCTGGGAAGTGGTTTTTTACCTCTTTACCATTGTGGCCATGACCCTGATAGCCTTCTTCCTTTACACCAGGAGAAAGTTGGAGCGGGCCGGAGACTCCCTGACCTTTGCCTTTGTCAAACCAATTATAAGCTATGTGGTGGCATTTTTAGGCATGACCATGCTGGGATTTTACTTCAAGCTGCTGGGGGAAAGCAGACTCTACATGTATGCGGGTTTCGCCGCCGGCACCCTTATCTTTTTCATAATCGGAACTATGGTGGTGGAAAAGTCACCCAGGATTTTCAACAGGAAGGGTCTGACCAATTTTCTGATTTATGCCCTCATAGCCATCCTGTTTATTGTGGGCTTAAACTTTGACCTGACCGGTTTTGAAAAGAAGGTACCCAAGCCGGAAAATGTGGAGTGGGCCGAGTTTTACCTGCCTTTTGACAGGTTTGCCTACACCAGCAAACACCTTGAATTAGGCAACTTGAAGGATCCGGAAAATATCCGGACCCTGACAGAATTCCACCGCAGTGTGGTGGCGGATAAAAACCGCCTGTTAGGGGAAATAAAAGGGGCCAACTGGGAGAATTTCAGAATTCTCTATAAAGGAAAAAGCCATCTGCCCATGAGCCGTCAGTACAGGATTGATTACGAGACATATAAAAACAGCCCTCATTTAAAGGCGATTTTTGAGTCAGAAGAGTATAAGGCTAACAGATCCTTTTTCAACTCCTCCGTGGATGAATATGTGGAGATGTATGTTTACTCTGATTTTATGACAGGGGACTGGGAGGGCCGGCTGGAAAAGCCTGACATCAGGGACAAAAAGACCATAGATGAGCTGATGGCTTTGATAGAAAAGGATTTCCAGGCCATGACTTATGAGGATTTACTGGACCTTAAGCCAAACCTGGCAACCATTGAAATCCAGTTTACCTTCGGCAAGGATGCCAATAAAAACTGGATTAAAGGGGAGCGGGGCTATATCAGCTTAGAAGTGCGACCGGGCTTTGTAAATACGATAAAATGGCTCAAAGACCATAAATATATTGAGGAGCTTACTGCTGACCGGGTCGATTGGGTTGAAATTTATTCGCCAATGCAGGAAAAGACAGATGCCGATTATGACTCTTTCTTTACAGTGGATCGGCCAAGGTTCGGGGATAGGGGAGTAATGAAAATTACCGAACCGGATAAAATTCAGAAAATCCTGGACAACTATGACGGCCAGGCCTTGAATTATGAGAAAGCCTATGAAGTCACCATAGCTTTTGACGAAGAACAGGGCTTTACTCACGGATATTTAAATAACGGAATCGACTTTCTGCAGTAAAAACCAGGCGGCGGCAAAATTTTAATTGCCGCCGCCGTTATCTACGTCATCATCATCTTCAAGGGGAATTGCAACTATTATGTTTTTGGCATCCTCCAGGCTTTCTTCAGGAACGTATAAATCAATAGGATAAGTGAAAGAGCTGCCCATTATTATTTCCATAGCATTAGCTGCGCCCCTGTATTTTTTCACTACAGGTATGCCTTCGCCAAGCAGCTTGGATTCAAGGATGTCCGCATCTAAAGATGTGTCCACTGTGGTCAGGTAAACACCGTTTCGCCAGGCTTTATCATCTTTTTTATTAAACATGGCAATTACGCCTCCCGTTTTTGTTTAGTATAGCACAGGATGGAAAGGAATTGGTAGAGGGCAATAGTGGTGGAGAATTCGGGTAAAATATTGTATGATTGAGAAAAGGGTGAATGTCTGGGATTTTGTGCAGATTTTCAATTAATTAAAAGAAATTCTAATTAAATCTGGAATTACTTGAAAAACTGCACAATCTGGCTCCAAAACAGAGGCAAAATATCAAATTAGTTGAAATTCTGTTCGGAAGCTCTCGGATTGTTTAACCACTAACCCTCAGATGCCAATCCCGGCCTTTTACTGCTTGCAGGCAGGCTGGCGGGCAAAGAGTAAGGATTAGCATTAGCAAGAAAGGAAGGCGCTATTATGCCGGTTCTTGAGAATCCAGTCAACACCCGCCTGGAAATAATTAAATTGATTTACTGCCAGTCAGGCAGGCAGCAGGGAAAGCCGGTGAGCTTCTTTGCAGCCCAGATTGATGGCGGTTATTATAGCGAAATTCACCATCAGATGAAATTCCTCAAAGAAAAGGGTCTGCTGGATTTCACCAGAAATATGGTGAGCAAGAGATTTAAAGCAGAACTAACTGAAGCGGGAGTTGATTTCATGGAAAAATCATATGAAGCTGTTCGCATGAAAGAACCGGAAAGAAGCATGGCTCTTGAAGAATTATTCAAACAGATAAAAGTCTAGTCAAATTTGTTAATAAGTGCGTCTAATTTGAGAAAGTTAATGAGAAGTCGATGATATGAAAAGAAAATTTTTAACAGCGTTGCTGGCCGTGATAATTATTGTTTCAGGAGTTCTTGCAATATCGGCAGACGAAAGAGCCATAGTGCCGGACATGAATTTCGTCGGAGAACCGGTTGAACTTTCCCTGGAGGAAGCTGTAAAAATCATGCAGACAAAAGGAAGCAGAGCAGAAACAGCCCTGCTGAATAAGGCGGCCGACGAAGCGGTGGCCAAAGGACATACAGAAAGTGTTCAGAGCATGGCCGACTATTTCAGAAAGCTTGAAGAAGTGCGGCTTGGAGAGGCGGCGGGCTATTTGCCGCAGGGAACATCTTTTGCCATGTCCGCTCAGATGCAGGCCGCCGGAATTACTGAAACCAATGAAAAAATAATGAAAATGAGGCGAAATTTCGCAAAAGAACAAATAGAAAAGAACTATCAGGCTGAATTGAATGAGATAGAGGCAATGACAATTGATCTTTACTTTGGCATTATGCTGGCAGAGGAAAATCTGGAAATTGCAAAAGACAGTCTGGCAAATGCAAAAGCCGTAGACCAGAATGTTCAGAAGAAGTATAAAAGAGGTCTTGTCGCCAGGATAGATACGGTGGTATCAAAAAATCAGGTCGATCAGGCTGAAGGAAGGGTGGCTTCTGCTGAAAGCGCCTTAAAAAAAGCCAAAATGAGTTTCAACCTTCTGATGGGTTTTGATCTGATGCAGAATGTAATAATTAAAGATCAGCTGAATATGAAGGCTATGCCGGAAGGCAACCTGACAGGTTTTATAGAGAGTGCGCTGGACAACAGAAATGAGATCAAAGGCATATTCATGTCCTGTGAAATACAGGATATTCTGCTGAATAATTTAAAATATCGCTATCCTTCAAATTCCGCCACATATTTAAACCAGCAGGCAGCCACCATGGCAGCCAGAAAATCTTTCGAAGATATTCCCCGACAGATTGAAATGGATATTCGCAGCAGATATCTGGATTTGCGGGACAAGGCAAGGGAGGTTGAACTGGCCAGGGCAGGACAGAAAGTTGCCGACGAGGCATATAGACTGGCAAAGATAAGCTTTGATGCAGGAGTTAATACTTTGACAGATGTTGATGAAGCCGGAATAAGATCATATCAGGCGGCTCTTGGAGTTACAGCCGCCATAACAGATTACAATATAACGGTTCACAGCTTCAGCCATGCCATAGGTGTGGGCACTGTAAGGATACCTCTTTAGAAAACACAAAACGGGCATGGTAAGCCGGGCATGCGCCCGGCCTTTTTTAATTCATCAGCATTGGACAGGTATAACTTATGGGATGAGCCATATTGTTTTTCATGAGAGATAAGATGACTTCCGCTTCGCTGCGGCCAGTCAGAGGCAGAGGCGCCCGCCCCATGAGTCTGCCGAAAATTGATGTATCCTGATATTTGATCTCATGAACTGGAAGGCCGGTCAGGTTAAATTGTTTCCCGATGATGTCGAGCGCCTCATCGTAAGATGCCACTGAATCAATCAAGCCTTCCTCCAGCGCTTGATTTGCCGTGTATATTCTCCCGTCGGCCAGTTTTTTAACCAGTTCCAAAGGAAGATTCCGTCCTTCGGCAACAATCCCTACAAATTGTTCGTAAGCTTCATCCACCAGGCTTTGCAGAATCTTTTCCTGCTCTGCCGTCATGGGGTCAGTTATGCTGCCCATTGATTTATTAGAACCGGAATCGATGGTAATAGTTGTAATACCATGCTTGTCCAGGAAGCCGGACACATCATAAAAAGTTCCCAGAGTTACTCCTATTGAGCCGGTCCAGCAGTTGCGGTTAGCCAGAATCATGTCAGCCGGTGCAGAAATATAATAGCCTCCCGATGCAGCCATGGAACTCATGTATGAAATTACGGGCCTGCCGGTTTTTTTCTGATATTCTTTAATCTTAAAGTACAGTTCATCGCTTTCAAAGACACCGCCCCCGGGTGTATTGAGATAAAGAATCAGCGCCTTGTTGGAGGGGTTATCTATTAATTCATTGATCTTTTTCAAAGTAAAGCTATGCTGGTAATCAACAGCACGCCCGAAGCTGTCAACATTATTGTCAGAAATGATGCCTTCGACAAAAAGCTGGGCAACAAAGGGACCTGCCGGCAGAACTTCTTCAGGCACGCTGACAATTGATTTCACGGCCTTGCCTATCAGGCTGCCGAAAGCAAGAACGACAGCTATGACAATCAGCCATATAATAAGGCCTTTTTTCCAGCCCCGTTTCTTCTTTGGCGGATCAAACTTATAATACTGATTTATATCATTGGAAACGCCTGTGTCCCTTAACTCATCCATGGTTTGCATCCTTTCATACAGGGTAAAATATTTGAGAGTAAAGACAAAAATATTATTCCCATTAATTGTACATTTAAATAACTGTCTTGGCAACTCAGGAGACAATCTGTTGCCACACTCATTCTATACCATTATAATGGGTGTGGTCAGTGGGGGAATATGATATGAGCAAACCGATTGTGGCCGTAATAGGCAGGCCCAATGTGGGCAAGTCCACATTTTTCAATAAAATATTGGGGAAGAGGGTTTCCATCGTGGAGGATACCCCAGGTGTTACCAGGGACAGAATCTACGGAGAAAGCGAGTGGAGAAACCGGCCTTTTATAATGATTGACACGGGAGGCATTGAGCCTGATTCCGATGATATTATATTGGCGGCTATGAGATCTCAGGCAGAAACAGCCATTGAGACTGCGGATTTAATATTATTCATGGTGGACGGCAAAGAAGGCCTGACATCTTCAGACAGGGAAGTTGCTTCTATGCTGAGAAAAAGAGGCAGGGAAGTAATCCTGGTTGTGAATAAAATTGATTCGGCTGATCTCCCTCCTAATTTCTATGATTTTTATGAGCTGGGCCTGGGTGATCCTGTACCTGTTTCTTCTGCCAACATGCTGGGGCTGGGTGATCTTCTCGACCTGATGCTTGAACGGCTTCCGCCACAAAAACCGGTGGAGGATGAGGAGGAAACAATCAAAATTGCCGTAATCGGCAAGCCCAATGTGGGGAAGTCATCCTTAATCAATGCCCTGACAGGGGAAGAAAGGCTTATAGTAAGCCCCATTGCCGGCACAACCAGAGATGCAATAGATACCGAATTCATTTGGTATGGTGAAAAATTTACTCTGATAGACACAGCAGGCATAAGGCGAAAGAGTAAGATTTATGGGGATATTGAAAGGTATAGTGTAATCCGGGCAATAGCCGCCATCGAGCGCAGCGATGTCTGCCTTCTTGTGATAGATGCGGTTGAAGGAATCAGTGAGCAGGATAAAAAAATAGCAGGCATGGCACACGAAGAAGGAAAAGGCATTGTAGTTGTGGTCAATAAATGGGACCTGTTGAAAAAAGACAATAAGACTATGGAAAACTATCGCCAGGACATTAAACGCGAGCTTCCCTTTATGACTTATGCTCCTGCCATTTTCATTTCTGTGACTGAAAAGCAGCGCCTGCATCAGGTCATGGAAATGGCGAAGAGGGTAGCTGAAATGAGGGCTATGCGTATTCCAACCGGGCAGCTTAACTCCCTGATTATTGATGCGACAATGATGAAACAACCGCCTTCTGATAAGGGTAAAGGACTGAAAATCTATTATGTGACCCAGGTGGGAGTCAAGCCTCCTTTGTTCTCTTTCCAGGTAAACAGCCGGGAGCTGATGCATTTTTCCTACGCCAGGTATCTGGAAAATAGAATCAGGGACGCCTATGGTTTTGAGGGTACTTCAATTAAATTCGTCTTCAGAGAGAAGGGAGACAAGGACAATGTTTAAGCTGGTCTGGGTTCCTGTAGTTATAGTAGCTTATTTTTTAGGAAATATTTCACCCGCCAGTCTGCTGGGAAAAGCGGCCGGAGTGGACATCAGAAAAGAAGGCAGCGGAAACCCGGGCACGACCAATGTGCTGAGAGTAATGGGAAAAAAGGCTGCAGCCCTTACCCTGCTGATAGATGTTCTTAAAGGTGTTTTGGCAGTGCTGATAGGAAAATGGGCTGGTGGGGAAACACTGGCCTTATTAAGCGGCCTTGCCGTTTTTCTGGGCCATATTTTTCCTGTGGTTTACGGTTTAAAGGGTGGAAAAGGAATTGCAACGGCATTGGGCATTTTGCTGACCCTGCATCCTCTGCTGGCTCTGTCATGTCTCGCCGTGGCCATACTGGGATTTGTATTCTTTCAGCGGGTTTCAGTGGGCAGCCTGATGGCAGCAGTCGCTCTGCCTATTTTTGCTTATAGATATATGCCGGGTGGAGTGGGAATATTGTCAGTTATGGCGCTCATTGTAATTATAAAGCATAAAAGCAACATTCAGAGATTAATAAAAGGCCAGGAGCCCAAGATAAATCTGAAGAGCAAAAAAACCAACAAGGAAAAACAGGAAGATAATTAAGAAAGAAGCGGGTAATGAAAATGAATAAAAATATTGGAGTTTTGGGCGCAGGCAGCTGGGGGACAGCCCTTTCGGTAAGCCTTTCAAAAAATGGCCACAAGGTTAAAATCTGGGATATTGACAAGGAACATCTGGAGGCTCTTGAAAAGGACAGAGAAAATAAGAGATATCTGCCCGAAGTAAAATTCAATGAAAACCTCACGATTGCACCGACTGTAGAAGAAGCCATGACAGGTGCGGATGTCATTTTGTTCTCCGTTCCCGCTCAGCATTTTCGTTCCGCTTTACAGGGCGCCCTTCCGTATCTTAATAAGGAAGTCCTGGTAGTAAATGTTGCCAAGGGCATAGAGCAGAAGAGCCTGATGCGTCTTTCCGAAATAGCAAAAGAGCTTGCCGGAGATTTGCCTTATGTAGTATTGTCAGGACCCTCCCATGCAGAAGAAGTTGGAGTGGGATTACCCACAACCCTGGTCAGCGCATCTGAAAATCTTGTACTGGCAGAATATATTCAGGATATTTTTATGTCGGAAAATCTCAGGATTTACACCAACAGGGATGTGGCCGGTGTTGAGCTGGGCGGTGCACTTAAAAATACCATAGCTTTGGGTGCAGGAATAGCTGATGGAATGGGTTTTGGGGACAACGCAAAGGCGGCATTGATGACAAGGGGTATAACAGAGATTGCCAGACTTGGAGTGGCTCTGGGAGCCTGCGCTGATACCTTTGCAGGCTTGTCAGGGATTGGGGACCTGATTGTTACCTGTACCAGTATGCACAGCAGGAATCGCCGTTGTGGCATACTTATAGGCCAGGGTATGAGCCCGGAAGAGGCAACAAAAGAAGTCGGCATGGTGGTAGAGGGCATGTATACAACGGAAGCTGCCTGGCAGCTTGCTCAGAAATGCGGAGTTGAAATGCCCATTACCGAACAGATTTTCAATGTTATAAACGGAAAAATCGATGCAAGGACGGCAGTTACGGCCCTCATGACCCGCAGCAAGAAAAAAGAGATGGAAGACTGTTTCAGCTCAAAGAACGCTCTATAATCTTTTCCGGCATAAACGGAGTTCTAATATACCCGGGTAATGCTGAAGCCCTGATCTTCCAGAGCAGCGAGTATTTCGGAAATGTGTTCATGTCCGTTTGTTTCAACGGTAACTTCCAGCAGCACTTTATTTGAGTATCTGTCTACAGCCTTGAATTGATTGTGCTGGAGCTCTATAACATTGGCGCCTCTGTCAGCCAGTATGGATGCCACCTTGACCAGCTGGCCGGGTTTATCCGGAAGCTCCACAGAGAAGCACATTATCCTGCCTCTTGTTATAAGACCCTGGTTGATTATTTCCGAAATAGTTAAAACGTCTATGTTCCCCCCGCTGATGACGCTGACAATATTTTTGTCAGACCCGGCCCGCTTTTTTAATGCGGCAATTGTGATTGCACCGGCTGTTTCCGCCACTATTTTATGCTTTTCGATGAGGAGCAAAACCGCTTCCATTATTTCTTTTTCTGAAACGGTTATTATTTCGTCCACATATTCTTTTGTAAATGCGAAAGTTAAGTCGCCCGGCTGCTTTACGGCAACTCCTTCGGCGATGGTTTTTAAAGATGCCAGCCTGGAAACCTGGCCTTCTTCCAGTGATATTTTCATGGACATAGCCCCGATGGGGGAGACGCCAATAATTTTTACCGAAGGTTTCAGGGATTTAACAGCCAGTGCAATGCCCGAAATCAAACCTCCGCCTCCAATAGGTACCAGAATTTCATCCACTTCAGGCAGGTCCGCCAGGATTTCCAAACCGATGGTTCCCTGTCCGCAAATAACTTCATAATCGTCAAAAGGATGTACGAAAGTCAGGCCTTCCTCTTCGGCGAGGCTGCAGGCAAAACGGTAGGCATCATCGTAAACATCTCCGTGCAGTATTACTCTTGAACCGCATGCCCTGGTGGAATCTACTTTCAAAAGAGGAGTTATGTTCGGCATTATAATAGTAGATTTAATCCGGTTTTCTCTGGCTGAATACGCAACCCCCTGAGCGTGGTTGCCAGCAGAAGAGGCGACGATGCCCCTTGCTTTTTCCTCATCGGAAAGACTGTGGATTTTGTTGAAGGCGCCGCGGATTTTAAAGGAACCGGTTTTTTGCAGATTCTCAGGCTTCATATAGACATTCATATGATATTCCTTACTGAAAAAATCACTTTTCAATAAGGGCGTCTTGTGGATAACGGGTCCCAGTATTTTCGCCGCTTTTTCAATATTTTCAAGGTGGTTCTGATCTAAATAAGATGTGACTTTCAGGTTGTCCATATTAGCCTCCGTTGTATTTAACTTCTGATGAATATAGAAGGTAGTGTATTACTTTTCTTTATTATCGTCAAGATTTGTGCTACAATGCCATCTGTATCATTCCAAAAATAGTAGTAACGAGGTAAAAATTGAAGAGCAGGACTTTTTACATACAGACATTTGGCTGCCAGATGAACGAAAGAGACTCAGAAACCCTTGCCGGCTTTTTAATTGAAATGGGTTACGAGGAAAGCCCTGTAAGAAACAAGGCGGATGTGATAATCATTAATACCTGCAGTGTCAGGGAAAATGCAGACAAAAGATTTTTTGGTACATTGGGACAGCTTAAAAAACTCAGAATGGAGAATGAAGATCTGATTGTTGCTGTCTGTGGCTGCATGATGCAGCAGCAGCACATTATTGACGCCCTTAAAAGCAGGTATCCCTGGGTGGATCTGATATTCGGGACTCACAATATTCATGAATTTCCCAAACTTCTGTCCAATGTGGCGGAAGAAAAGGAGAAGATAGTATCAGTCTGGGAAGGTGCGGAAGATATACATGAGGATTTGCCTTCGGCAAGAAGACACCCCTTTAAGGCTTATGTAAACATTACCTACGGCTGCAATAACTTCTGCACTTATTGCATTGTTCCCTATACAAGAGGACGTGAGAGAAGCCGGGAGCCAGACCAGATTGTACATGAAATTGAATCGCTGGTTGCTGACGGTGTCAAAGAAGTGACCCTGCTTGGACAGAATGTAAATTCATATTACAGCAAAGACACTGATTTTGGGAAACTCTTAAGACTGGTAAATAAAATTGATGGGCTGGAAAGGATACGTTTCATGACATCCCATCCAAAAGATGTTTCGGAAGAGCTGATCAGCGCTTACAGGGAATGCAGAAAACTTTGCCCTCACATTCATCTGCCACTGCAGTCGGGGAGCAGCGCAATTCTGTCCAGGATGAACAGAAAATATTCCGCGGAAGAGTACCTGGCCCTTGTTGAAAAACTTAAGGCGGCAAGGCCCGGAATCGCCATTTCAACCGATATCATAGTCGGCTTCCCGGGAGAAAGCGAGGAGGATTTTCAGGCCACCCTGGATTTGGTGGAAAAGGTCGGGTTTGATTCAGCTTTTACATTTCTGTACTCAGTGAGGAAAGGTACACCCGCAGAAAAGTATCCGCATCAGATAGCAGAAGATATTAAACATGAGCGTTTTAACCGTCTGGTGGAACTGGTTAACAGTATTTCTGCCAAAAAAAACCTGGCCATAGTGGGTACGGTTCAGGATGTCCTTGCAGAAGGTAGAAGCAAAACCAACCCTAAACTTTTAACAGGGAGAACCGGGGGCCACAAACTGGTCAATTTCACTGGACATGAAGAAGATGTTGGAAGGATTGTTCCTGTACTCATAAAAGAGAGCGGAACTTTCAGTCTTACAGGAGATCGCTTAACAGACGGGAGATAGATTCCTTGAATTTGATAAGCAAAGATCTTTTGTTGTATTCGTCTAAAGAAAGTTCTATGGAATCATCCATGTCTCCACGGAAAATATCTTCAAGAAACCGGACTTCTTTGCTGTCATAGATAAATGCGTTCACTTCGAAGTTCAGGTAAAAACTTCTCATGTCGAAGTTGGCGGACCCCACTGAGGCTACTTCGCCGTCGACGCAGATGTTCTTTGCATGAAGAAAGCCTTTATTGTAAATAAATATTCTGGCACCGTAGCGTAAAAGATCACCCACATAAGAATAGGTTGCCCAGTACACAAACATGTGGTCCGGCATTGAGGGAATCATAATTCTGACGTCAACCCCCGAGGAAATGGCATTTTTCAAAGATTCTATGATACTGGCATCGGGAACGAAGTAGGGGGTCTGTATGAAGATGTTTCTCTTGGCAGAGGAGATCATTTTCAGATAACCTCTTTTCACCTCAGATTTGCGGGAATCGGGACCGCTGGATACGATCTGGATGCCGGTAGTGCCATGACCAAGTGTCTTATAAAAAAATGCAGAAACAAGTGGAAGATTCTCCCGGGATGCCTGGCGCCAGTCCAGCAAAAAGCGAGCATTCAAATCGTGGACACAGCTTCCTGTCAACCGGAGGTGGGTATCCCGCCAATGACCGAATTTTTTGCTTTTGCCCACGTATTCGTCTGCTACATTGAAGCCGCCCAGATATCCGATTTTGCCGTCAATAACCACCAGTTTCCTGTGATTCCTGAAGTTTAGTTTAAGTGTGATGTATTTAATTTTCGGCGGAAAGAAAAAGGCGACCTTACCGCCGGCATCAATGAGAGGCTGTATCATTTTCTTTGATACCTGCCGACCGCCCAGGGCGTCGATAAGCAGCCTCACTTCAAGCCCTTCCCTGGCTTTGTCCGTCAGTGCTTTTATGAGCGAAATGCCCATTTCATCCTTTTTGACGATGAAATACATTATATTTATGCTATGTTTTGCTTCCTTCAGGTCCTCGAACAATGCATTAAATTTGTCGTTTCCGTCAGTGTAAACCGATACGCTGTTGTCCTGGGTGAAAAAAGCCCTGGAATGGCGCAGATGCAGATGAATCATATCCTGCCATTTTTCAGCCTCCCAGTTGTTAAACTCAAATCTGCCTTCGCGGATGTCTTCAATCTGTTCGTTAATGGTGCTGTCAATGGCAGAGGCTTCAAAAGTGGTTAATTTGAAAATTTTCTGCCGGGCGATATTCTGAGATAAAAAGACATACAGAAAAATCCCTAAACCCGGCAACATAAACAGAACCATTATCCATGCCAGGCTGGCTGAGGGATTCTTTCTTTCCAAGAAAATTATAGCGAATGCTATCATGAAATTGATAGCATATATGATTACCGGTATGTTTACAGAACCGGTCCAGCCGAGGGAATTCATGAGTACTTACAGAAGGGCGTCCAGCTTTTCTTCCAGTACTGATGCAGGCAGTCCTCCTGTAATCCTTTCCTTGATCTCTCCGTCTTTGAAAAAGAACATGGTGGGAATGCTCATGACCTTGTAAGTAAGGGCAACTTTTCTGTGGTCATCAATATTGATTTTGCAAATCTTTGCCTTGCCTGCGTATTTGTCCGCCAATTCATCAATGACCGGAGCTATGGCCTGACAGGGTCCGCACCAATCGGCATAAAAGTCCACCAGTACAGGTTTGTCTGATTTTAATACCTCTTCGTCAAAGTTATCCGCTGTGAGATAAAGTGTGTTCTCTGACATTTTGCACCTCCATAACTTAACTCAAATCATATCACTGCCAAATATTATACCATTTTTTCAGATAAATGAAACATGCTAAAAATGGGTTGTGGAACAGGCATGCTTATATTATAGTATAGACTTGTAGATACTTATGAAAGTGAAGGCGGAGAATTATGAAATATATCAGTTTGAAACAGGCAGATCCACAAGTTTCAGAAATGATAGACAGGGAGATAAACAGACAGGAACACACCATAGAACTCATAGCTTCAGAAAATTTCACTTCAACTGCGGTCATGGAAGCCGCAGGCAGTGTGCTGACCAACAAATATGCGGAAGGATACCCGGGCAAAAGATATTATGGCGGTTGTGAACATGTAGATGAGATAGAAAGCCTGGCAATAGAAAGGCTTAAGAATCTGTTTAACGGGGAATACGCCAACGTGCAGCCCCACTCGGGCTCCAGTGCCAATATGGCGGCGTATGCCGCATTAATACAACATGGTGACAAGGTTATGGGCATGGATCTTTCCCATGGCGGACATCTGACCCATGGAAGTCCGGTAAATTTCTCCGGCATAAACTACGAATTTATTCCTTACGGCGTTAATACTGAGACAGAGCTGATAGATTTTGACCAGGTGAGAAAGCTTGCGAAAGAGCACAGGCCCAGGCTGATTGTGGCAGGAGCCAGCGCCTATCCCAGAATAGTCGATGCCGGGATTTTCAGAGAAATAGCAGATGAGGTGGGAGCTTATTTGATGGTTGACATGGCTCATTTTGCCGGTCTGGTAGCGGGAGGGGTCCACCCCAATCCGGTAGAGCATGCTCATGTGGTAACAACAACCACCCACAAAACCCTCAGAGGACCAAGAGGTGGAGCAATAATTGCAAAAGAAGAGTTCGGAAAGGCCATTAATAAAGCAGTTTTCCCCGGCAATCAGGGGGGGCCTTTAATGCATATTATCGCAGCCAAAGCCGTCTGTTTTCTTGAAGCAGCAGGGGAGGACTTCAAAAACTACCAGAGGCGGGTTGTAGAAAACAGCAAAGCTTTTGCAGAGGTTTTAAAAGAACAGGGCTTCAGACTTGTTTCCGGCGGGACTGACAATCATTTGATATTGATAAATCTCGAAAATAAGGGTATAAGCGGAAAAGAGGCTGAAATAGCTCTGGATGAATGCGGCATTGCAACTAATAAGAACACTGTGCCGGGCGAAAAACTGGGCCCCAATGTAACTTCGGGTATCAGAGTAGGCACGGCAGCCACAACCACCAGGGGATTTCAGCCGTCCGATTACAGGGAAGTCGCAAAGGCTATGGCCATGGTCATAGAAAATCCCTTCAATGCAGAAGTCAAGAGCAAAGCAAAAGCTATAGTCGAAGGACTCTGCGAAAAATACCCGCTTTATCCCAGGGAGAAATAATTTGCCGACTCGTGCAACAAGGACAAAGCAGATTAATATAACAAGGAGATAATTTGAGCAGATTTTTTTATCGTAACCCTATGACCTTCTTGCTCATAGCCTACATGGCATTCAAGGCCATGACAGATGGACGCTACAGTAATCCCATGGATTGGCTCATGAGCACTCTGGTTTTTATACCGGGCATAGTGATAGGTCTTTCATTTCACGAATTTGCACACGCCTATGTTGCATACAAGTGCGGGGACTCCACCCCCAAGCTGCAAAACAGAGTGACTTTGAATCCGGCGGCCCATATAGATCCTATTGGCTTCATTGCCCTGATTTTTATCGGTTTCGGCTGGGGCCGCCCTGTTATGATAAATCCTTTGAATTTTAAAAAAAGTCGAAGAGATGAATTTTTGGTTGCCATTGCCGGTGTAACCCTTAATCTGATTCTCGCCTTTTTATTTTTGGTTATCCTTAAGATTCTGTATTCAGTGGCGATGAACTTCATGTTCTCTGTAATGGGCGGAATATTGCACGAAATCTTAATAAACGCAGTGTACATAAATATAGTCCTGATGGTTTTCAACCTGCTACCCGTACCGCCTCTTGACGGCTTCAACATTATTACTCAGGTTTTCAACCTGAAATATACGGACTTCTACTATAGAGTTTATGATAAAGGATTTTTTATTTTAATGGTGCTGATAATTTTCGGCATCACCGGTAAAATTCTCTGGCCGCTGGTATCTGCAATTTATGGTTTCATGGTAGGAATTTTGTTTTAATGACAGGGGGACAGGTCTTTTGACACATCTTCCAAAGGGTGTCAAAAGACCTGTCCCCCTGTCATCTTTTAGCACTCTAATCATTAGAGTGCTAATTTTTTCGTTTGTCTTACAAAGAAACAGGGTATAAACAAGGGTCACAGGGAGGTGATAAAAATGGATTTGGAAAGAATGACTGAAAAGGCCAGAGAGGCCATAATAAGCTCACAAAATATAGCAAGAGAAGAGGGTCATCAGCAGCTGGATGTTGAGCATCTTCACCTGGCTTTGCTTCTGCAGGAAGGAGGCCTGATTTCCCGTCTCTTTGAACATATGTCAGTTAACAGCGGAATGATGATAGATGATCTTGAGGCCGAGCTCGCCAAACTTCCCAAGGTTCAGGGCGGTGGATCAATGTATGCCAGCAGCAGGTTCAACAGCCTGATAGCATCGGCGGAGAGGAAGGCTAAAGAGCTTAAGGATGAATATTTAAGCGTGGAGCATCTCTATCTGGCGATTCTTGATGAAAAGAATTCGCCCTCTGCCAGGCTGCTTCAGAAATACGGAATTAATAAGGAAAATTTTCTGCAGGCACTGAACAAAGTTCGTGGAAACCAGAGGGTAACAAACCAGAACCCGGAAGACAGCTATGAAGCTTTGGAAAAATACGGCAGAGACCTGGTGGAGCTGGCAAGACAGGGAAAGCTGGATCCGGTGATTGGCAGAGACAGTGAAATTCGCCATACTATACAGATTTTATCCAGAAGAACGAAAAATAATCCGGTTCTGATAGGTGAACCAGGCGTAGGAAAAACGGCCGTTGTAGAGGGTCTGGCTCAGAGGATTCTAAATAAGGATGTCCCCGAAGGACTTAAGGACAAAACCATTTACGCCCTGGATATGGGCGCACTTATAGCTGGAGCCAAATACAGAGGGGAATTCGAGGAGCGCTTAAAATCCGTACTCAACGAAATCGAAAAATCCGAAGGGAAAATCATTCTCTTCATAGACGAGATTCATAATATTGTTGGAGCAGGAAAAGCCGAAGGCTCCATGGATGCAGGAAATCTGCTCAAACCAAAGCTGGCAAGAGGTGAACTTCATACCATAGGTGCAACTACTTTGGATGAATACAGAAAGAACATCGAAAAGGATGCGGCGCTTGAAAGAAGATTCCAGAAAATTATGATCGATGAGCCCAGTGTAGAGGACACAATTTCAATACTCCGCGGTCTGAAAGAGCGTTTTGAAATCCATCATGGTGTCAGAATTACTGACAATGCCCTGATAGCATGCGCAACCCTTTCGCATCGTTATATCAGCGACAGATTCTTGCCCGACAAAGCAATAGACCTGATGGATGAAGCAGCTTCACTTATAAGAATGGAAATCGACAGCATGCCTGCAGAACTGGATGAATGCAACAGAAAAATAATGCAGCTGGAAATTGAAAGAGAAGCTTTGAAGAAAGAAACCGATGCGGCATCAAAGGAGAGGCTGGAGAACATCGAAAAAGAACTGGCGAACCTTAAAGAATATAATGACGAAATGAAGGCAAGATGGGAGGCGGAAAAGCAGGCTATAGTAGATCAGAAATCAACCAAGCAGCGAATCGAAGAGGTCCGTCATGAAATAGAGGAGGCAGAAAGACTTTATGATCTGGAAAAACTTGCCCAGCTTAAATACGGAATCCTTCCTGAACTGGAAAAACAGCTGGAGGAAGAAACGGAAAGCATGGACAAAGCCAGGGAAGACCGGCTACTGAAAGAAGAAGTAACGGAAGATGAAATTGCTGAAGTTGTTTCAAAATGGACAGGCATTCCCGTCAGCAGGCTGGTGGAGGCTGAAAAAGAGAAGCTTCTGCGACTTCCGGAAATTTTGCATAAGAGAGTCATAGGCCAGGAGGATGCTGTCAACGCAGTATCTCAGGCAGTGCTCAGAGCCCGTGCAGGGCTGAAAAATCCTGACAGACCTATAGGTTCCTTTATTTTCCTGGGGCCCACCGGCGTGGGTAAGACCGAACTGGCAAAGACTTTATCAGAGGCTTTGTTTGACTCTGAAAGAAATATGATAAGAATAGATATGTCCGAGTACATGGAGAAGCACTCGGTGTCCAGGCTCATAGGCGCCCCTCCGGGATATGTGGGCTATGATGAAGGAGGACAGCTGACCGAAGCAGTCAGAAGAAAGCCATATTCGGTCATATTATTTGACGAGATAGAAAAAGCTCATCCCGATGTATTTAATATCCTGCTGCAGCTGCTGGATGACGGTCGATTGACGGACAACCAGGGAAGGACTGTGGATTTCAAGAATACCATAGTTATAATGACATCAAATATCGGCAGCCATTATCTGCTGGAAAATATTGGACTTGACGGAACCATATCGGAAGAAGTCAAGGAAACGGTTGAAGAGGAGATGAAGAGGCATTTCAGGCCGGAATTCATCAACAGGATAGACGATATAGTTGTCTTCTCGCCTCTCAATGAAGAGCAGATTGTCAAGATTATCGAACTGTCACTGGATGATATAAGAAGCAGACTGGAAGACCGCAAAATCAGAATAGTACTTACCGATGCTTCCAAGAGATTCATAGCTGAAGAAGCATATTCGCCGGTTTTTGGTGCAAGACCGGTCAAAAGATACCTTCAGAAGCATATAGAAACAGAAATTGCAGAAAAGATTATCAAGGGTGAACTGAAAGACGGCGATACTCTGACCATAGATTTGAAAGACGAAAAGCTGGTGTTTTAATGACAGGGGGACAGCCCTTTTGACACCCTGACAAAAGGTGTC
>JBPOJA010000001.1:0-61069 GCA_052034085.1 Bacillota bacterium
AAAAAAAATTTTTTTTATAATAGCCCTATTGTGGGCGTGTGTCAATTGTTGACAGTGGCACAGCCATTTTGAAACAGTCACAAATGGGCTGTCCCACTGTCATATTAATCATCAATAAAGATAGAAGCAATAATGCTAACCAGGCCAAATAGGACCCCGGCGATGGGCCAGATGACCCATGAAGTTTCCCATTTATTAAATGCAAAACTGATGACCAAATATAAGACTACTGCGGTCAGCCAGTAAACTCCTGCAATTCTTCCATATATTATGCTGTTCTTTTTCTTTTTAGGGGTATAATCACCCTCCTGCAGCACTATGAGAAATGAGCTGTTGGTAATACCGGTTTTCACTAAAAGATGGACACCGATAGCTACCATTGCAATGAGCAGGGAAGGGGCAACAGATGACAGGACAGTGGCTTTCAGCAAAGCATCCGATATTATAGCGGGGATAATGGAAACAATAATCAATACAACACCCAGGCTAAGGCTTTTGACATGGTCATTTCTGTATTTTTCCTTCTCCCTTTTCACAGCGCTGTCAACACCATACTCCAGTTCGAAAGTATCCTCCTTCAGATATTTGTAGGGCTCCATGGAATGGTTTGCCCTGATAAATATGGGAACAGCGACTGCAACTGCAACAATTAGCATCAGCATTCCCAGGCCTCCGTTTTCAAGGAGCTTGTCTGTCAAAATTAACAGAGCCGGGCCGATAACACATAAAAAAACACCAACTGCCATGATCTTGGCATACTTTTTATTGGCCTCTATGAAAGCATTGGCCTCTTCCAGGCTCACTCTCCTGAGATTTCCATTATCTTTTCCTTCAATATATTCAGGCTCCTCGATTTCGTCCTTAAGCAAATAATCGATAGAGACTGAGAACAGATTGCTGAGCTTAATGATTTTATCCATATCTGGGATGGATTGGGCTCCTTCCCATTTTGATATTGACTGCCGCGACACATCTAACTGCTCAGCCAATTCCTCCTGGCTTAATCCAAGTTTTTTCCTATGGTATAAAATTTTGTCTGCTAAGATCATTTCACTACCTCCTTATATTCTTTTTGATTAGAATATATGCATTTCAGTAGTTGCACGCCATAAAGGGGGCCATTCAATTTGTCAACCGGAGGTTGCAAAAAAAGGTAGTCTGCTGAGACCATTCTAATATGGCATATTTGTTTGGTCAAGAAATGAGAAGTACCCCTCATTTCTTTTTATGCTTACAAAATATGCAATACGATTTACTAATTACTCAATACTGTCTAATTAACTGGACAAAATAAAGACATTTTTGTTCAACAGACTGGACAACACTCTCCATAAGTGATACGATATTGCCAACAGGGAGATGATGATATGGACAAATTTAATAATACTCTAAGGCAAATCATTGTTGAGCGTATAGAAATGGTGCAGAAGTTAGTTGTGGTAGAAAGGGAGATAGACATAGAGGCAAATTTCCCTTATGTTCTGGTTGGAATCAGAAGGAGCGGAAAATCCTATACTCTCTACCAGATAATGAGGAGACTGATTAATCGGGGCCACGGCTGGGATGAATTTTTATATATTAATTTTGAAGATGAAAGACTCATCGGTTTTGATGGGAAAAACCTCAATGACATACTTGAAACTTTTTACTCATTGTCGAATAAAGAGCCCATTCTTTTTCTGGATGAAATTCAAAACGTCCAAGGCTGGGAAAAATTTGCCCGCCGCTTAGCAGACGAAAAAAGGCTGGTTTATATTACTGGGAGCAATGCTGTTTTGTTGAGCAGGGAAATGGAGGCAGCTTTGGGGGGAAGATTTTTGAGCAAACACATATATCCCTATAGTTTTACGGAATTTTTGAAAGCTAAAAACCATCAATGGGGCAAGAACTCCATATACTCCACCAAAGACCAGGGTCAGCTCATAAGCCTTTTTGACGAATATCTGATACGCGGGGGTTTCCCGGAAGTGGTCAATCTGGTAAATAAACGGGATTACCTGAGCAGCGTTTATAATAAAATATTCTTGGGTGATGTGATAGCAAGAAATAAGATTTCCAATACAAAAGCCTTGGAAGTCTTGATGATGAAAATCTCAGAAAGTGTAAGGCAACCGATTTCCTACTCCAGGCTGACCAACATCATCCAGGCACTTGGGGTCAGCGTATCGAAAACCACCATAATCCAATACATTGAGTACCTGAAGGATTCATTTCTGATCTTTACCTTGTCAAACTACTCCTCCAAGCTTGTTGAGAGGACCGGCAATCCCAAATATTACTTTGTGGATACTGGTCTGCTGGGCTTGTTCATGCCGGATGCCAAACCTGCTCTTTTGGAAAACATGGTGGCCCTGGCTTTGATTAGAAGGTATGGCCGGGAAAAACTATACTTTTATAAAGATGAAAACAGCGAGTTAGATTTCTATGTGCCGGGCCAGTCCCTGGCAATCCAGGTCTGCTATTCCTTAAGTGATGAACAAACAAAAGACAGGGAGCTTTCATCCTTGCTTAAATTCAACAAATTCCAACCGGCAACCAAAAACCTTATCCTAACTTTCAATGAGGAAAGTAGGCTCATTGAAGGGGGGCTTGAAATCCAAGTCATGCCGGTGTATAAGTGGTTGTTATCTTAGAATTTGCCATTTGATTTTAGGGAGGTTGGTGAGAAAATGAAAATGATTAAAATAGCATTGTCACTTATAGCTGTAATGATATTGTTTATTCCTTTCAATGGCTGTTCAGGCAAGAAAAATGATTTTGAGGATAAGGAAGGCGGCCGAAGCGAATGGACCGATCCCAAAGCTCCCAAAGTCATCGAGTCGAAGGAGATAGTATCTTTTAATTATGAATTCAGGACATCGACTTTCACATTTCATGGTAATGATTTGGGTTATGATTTCTGTTTTCTCAGTTTAAAAAAGCAGGAGAGCGGAGCCATGTGTGTTGTCAGGGGAATCAGTTATGACCGGGAAGTGTTCAACCATGAATTTACATTACCTCTCTCGGTTTTGGATGAACTGCAGGATGTTGTGGAGAAAACTAAACTGGCAAACAGCAACGGCATTCGCAATATCACTTACGGAATACCGCATTATCTGGGTTCATCGTTGCGGGTGGAGTATGTCTCCGGCGAAAAGATTTCTGCTGCGGATAATGCAGGCGATGTTCTGGGGTCGGATGCCAGCCTTGCCGTATTCGAATTTTTCCGCAACAAAGCCCGCAATGAGGGATATGATTTTCTTCACACCGATGAAGAAATATACAGCTTTCAGGAAAGGATAGAGGGGGAATGGGTGGATATGGATAATACTATCTCCCTTATGTTTGAAGGAAATAATGTGAAAATCTATGAAGGTGAAGCCCTTGTTGGAGATTCTGATTACTATCTTGAATTTGACAGACTGTATAATGAAACGGAGAGCGAGCCCTTTGGTCCATTTGTGCGGTTTGAATGGAGAAGCGGAAGCATTTACGGGATAAAAGAAAACGGCGAAGAAATCGAATTCTTTAAACCCTGGGAGCCTGATAAGGAATAAGGCTGCTTTCTATTGACGTTTTCACCAAAAAGAGTCCGGAATTCATTCCTCCTGCCGTGCCCCGGTCAGGGACAGCAGATATCCGGAGAGCCTTTCATGGCTCTCCTTGAAATTTTCAGGATATTCCATATAGCCGCTGGCTTTGATTTTTTTGTTTTCGAATTCCACCCTAAGGCTGAAACTGAAACCATCGCGGACATCCTTGTTGTGGCGGTCAAAGCCGTCCCATGCAAAGATATTTTCTTCTTCAATAATCCCAACAAGCTGGTCTATGACCGTTTCATCTATTTCAGTATCAACATCAATCAATCCGTTTGAGTATCCATCGGCTTTAAAAAAGATGCGTTCGTCACCGTTTTCGCTAATTTCCCTGCGGATTGAATACACAAAGGGCCTGTAGCGGAAAGTGCTGAACATGTATTCAAAGGATATGAGCCTGCCAGCTTCATCTGTGCCGACTCCGCTATTTGGATCGTTTGTATCATTCATGTTATCCCGCCCCTCCTCTGAAAAACCACAAGCGACAAGTGAAAGCGTAATCATTAAAAAACATATGAAAAAACAAAGGGGCAGAATATGACAGAAGGGCTGTCCCCTTGTCATGTTCTGCCCCATTTCATCTCTTCTCCGGATTGATCGAATTTTTTTCGTTTGGCAGTAATCTCCGCAATATCTATTTTGAACACTTTAATGCGGTCGATGCTTGCCCGGATTGCGTGATCAAAATATTTCATTTTGGAAGGAGTATACTTCTCACAGATTAGCTTCATCGCATGAATCTGTTCGTCACGTTCTTCCACCGCCGTTAACTGGCCCTTAACAATGGCTGACTCGAACTCCGTGGTGAAGACTTTGGTCATCAGAAGGCCTGCGTTGCTTTCATCCCGAACTATTTCGTCCAGCTCCGCTTCAGTGTAAAGATCAGGCACCTGTACATCTCCTACAAAGCTGACACATACTTGTGGGTCTGTTTTGAAAATTTCCACTTTTGTGCCTTCCCGGGCTGAGTGGAAATACAGCCTTTTTCCGTCCCTGACAATGGATAAAGGCAGACAATAATTTTCAGCGCATACTGTACCGAACCGGGCTTTATCAATTACGGACAGGCCAAAGGCCTCATCCATTTCCCTGTCTTTTCTTCTCATCTTTCACGATTCCCCTTTTTGGTCAGATTTGAGGCAGGAGGTTTTTAACAGCAAGTTCTCCTGCATCCTTCAGCATGTCCAGTTTCCAGTCGTTTGTGCCGCTGCCGTCAAGGAAAAGCTCCACAACATATCCGCTTTTTATAATGTGCAGGCTCCAGTGATTTGTTTCAGCCAGGTCCATATAGTATGCCTCATCCCCAAGATTTTCAACTTCTATGATGAAATCCGGCGAATCCTCTTTTTGAAAGTTCACCAATTCGTTAAAATAATTTTCGGCACCTCCAAACTCTTTATTAAGCCCTGTCATAAGGGCATCCTGGCGAATAAAAATCTGAAACAAATTATCTCCGGAATCATACACGCAGTTTAAAGCACCGCCCGGCATTTCATTGTCGATTTCAATAGCCTTGAATTCTTCTTCAAAAACTTCTTCTGCCTCGTCAAGTGATATAAGGGAAGAGGGTAAAATAACATCATTTCCCTCATTGGCGGGAGGCTCACTGCAGGCAAATAATCCCAACAATAATATTGCCGCACATATAAGAAACAGTTTTTTCTTCATCCGGATTAACCCCCATTCTCTTCTTGCCTTGAGCTTCTATTTTATCTTTTCGAAAGTTCGGATAGTCATAAGCACTGCATCCTGTCTTTTGGCCATGCCACGACTTGAATTAAAAATAGATTTATTTTTAACAATTTTATCCTATAATGGCTTAATAATCAAGCCTGATGCCTTCATGGCTCATATTTGCAATTTTTTCAAAAAGCTGATAGGGTTTTAGCAGGAGGTTTTTACAATGGATGCTGAGAAGAAGTTTTACTGCGAATTGATGAAGGGGGTACTGTCTGATTCTTGTGAGCTTGAGTTCTGGGATGGTGAAATTGTCGCTATCGGCGAAGGGGAATCGAAATTTAGAATCATCCTCAATGAACGCCTTCCAAAATCCAAACTTCTAAAGGATCCGTCACTGGTTTTTGGCGAGTCTTACATGTTTAAAAAAATGGAAATAGTGGGTTCGCCGAGGCAAGTAGTTGAGTCCATTTTCAATAATAAGAGCAGTTTTTTAAACGAAAAAAATGGCGTTTTCAAGCTGGCGAAACGCATAGCCAATGTCATAGCCAAGAACAGCGAGGATGTGCGTTACCATTACGATATAGGAAACGATTTTTATAAACTGTGGCTGGATGAGACCATGACTTATTCCTGTGCCTATTTTAAATCTCCGGCAGACACCCTTGAACAAGCACAAAAAAATAAAACATTGCACACTCTTAAGAAGCTGGACCTGCAGCCGGGGCAAACTTTGCTGGATATTGGCTGCGGATGGGGACAGCTCCTGTTTGAAGCTGTGGAGACATATGGCGTAAAAGCTCTGGGTATAACGCTTAGCACTGAACAATACAATTACGTGAAAGAAAGGATTGACGAAAAAGGGCTGGAAAAATCAGCAGAAGTTATGCAGATTGATTTCCGGCGCCTGAAGGGAAAAACATTCGACAGGGTTGTCAGTGTCGGAATGCTTGAACATCTGGGGAAGGAAAATCTGAATGATTATTTTTCTTCCGTATATTCCATGCTGAATGAAAACGGTGTGTCACTGCTGCACTGCATTACCGGGCGAAGCAATGAAGAAGGCAAGGGCTCCGACAGCTGGATAAACAAATATATTTTTCCCGGGGGCTACATACCCTCAATTCAGGAGCTGGTCCAGCTTATTGTTGCCAACGGGTTTTATCTGACGGGCGTGGAAAGTCTGCGTCAGCATTATGTCAGAACACTCGAACATTGGGCAGCAAATTTCGAAAATGCCCTTGAAGAGATTTCTGAAACAAAGGATGAGACATTTATTAGGATGTGGCGCCTTTATTTGAATTCATGTGCAGCTTCATTTAATTGCGGCAACATTGATTTGCATCAATTTTTGTTCACAAAAGGGCCTGTAAATGATTTTTTTAAGTGAAGGAGGAAAGAAAAGTGAAAAAGTATTTAGCATTAGTTATGGCATTGCTGCTGATTGTGGGAGTATTAGTTGCTTGCGGAGGCGGTGATGGAGATGGCGGCGGCAGTGGGGCGGCAGGCTACAAAGACGGCACTTACACCGGAGAAGCGGATGGTTTTCATGGTCCCGTCAAGGTTTCCGTTGAAATAAAAGGCGGGAAAATCGCCTCAGTAGAAATCACTGAACATGAAGAAACCGCCGGCGTTTCTGATGATGCCATCGCAGAAATTCCAAGGAAAATAGTCGGTGCGAGTTCCACAGATGTTGATGTTGAATCAGGGGCAACCGTGACAAGCGAAGCCATTATTAAAGCGGTTAGCAATGCTTTGGCGGATGCTAAATAATAATTAAGCAAAAGCCGCCAGTCGACTTATGCCTGCTGGCAGCTTTTGCTTCGCGTAAATATAGATTGGTTGGGTTAGCAACAGCATCTAAATCTTAGATTTAGATGCATTTGATTAATAATCATATTTCTCTAAAAAACGCTGAAGGATTGCGGCAACTTGACACCGCTCTGCATCAGCCCTCGGGTTTAATCTGTCGCCGCTACCCTGAATGAATCCCAAAGCATTAGCCCATGACAGTGCATCATTGGCCCATTCGGAAACTGATTCAGAATCGAGGAATCCGGAAAGGTCAGTCGTTGCCGATACATCGTAGCCCTTAAGCCTGGCGTAATTCATTAGAATCACTGCCAGTTGCTCACGAGTAATGGAATCATCTGGCCCAAAGTTGCCGTTGGGATATCCGGATACAAGCCCATTGTTTGAGGCCCAGGCAACGGCATTTGAATAGTATTGCCCTGATCCCACATCCATAAATGGATTGGTATCGTTTACATCAGGAGAACCAAACATTCTGTAAAGGATAGTAACGACCATTCCTCTGGAGGTGGTTGCATGAGGACTGAATTTATTTGCGGCGGTACCTACCATCAGACCTTTTTCTTGTGCAAATTGTACGGCATCATAGAACCAATCTCCCGTACTTACATCAACAAAGGGATTTTCCCAGTCCTGCGGAGGAACAGGAGGCGGAACAAATGCATCAGAACCACCGCCTGAACTTGGGGATTTTGTTGCTGTCACCGTTGCTATCTCGCTGTTTATGCTCGCGGTTTTCTCGCCAATAGCCTCATTGTTGGTATTTGTGACAAGACAATAATAGTAAGCTGTACCCGGTTTTTCGGGCAGTGTGAATGAATATGTGCTGTCTGTCGCATTTTCAACAGCTTCGCCGCCAACTACATTTCTTACAGTGTTTTTATACCATTGATATGACAACTCACCGCCATCATATGATTCGGCAATCGCCTTCAAAGTCACTGTCTGGTGTACCTTACCCTTTATTTCAGTATTATCAAGGTATACACCCGGCTTAACAGCATCACTATAGCAGTTAACTTCTGCCACCGCCTGAACCACAGCCCAGTTAACTACTCCCCCTTCTAATCCGGACAAGCTTCCTGTAAATCTGTATAAGCCATTTCTTCCCTGGGTAAACGTCGGATTAGTCGTTGAAGACCACGTAACATCAGCTTCGCCGGTTCCGCCTCCGACATATTCAACTGTAACCGTTGAGGGCAGTTCGGCTTCCGCCAACTCTTCTGCAGAATTATATTTATCCGCCGGAACAAAAATAGGCTCCGGCAAATTTGCCAGCAGGACTTGAACCGGACGGTCTGCATGATTTTTTTCGAAAACATCATCAACATAGTTTAATGCTTCTATTGTCTCATTTATTATCTTGTTGACAGCTGTATCCTCTATTTCCTGCAACTCAGGACTCAGGATGTACGGAGTGCCAATAGTTCTGCCAACCATAAGCCTGCCCGGAGTCCGAACGGCTTCTATATACCATCTGCTCCAGTCTCCGATTGCTTTCAACTCTCTGTCGTAGCTCCTTTCTGCCTGGGCATGTTCCGGATTGTCACGCATCCATTGATAATGATCCTCTGTATTTTGTTTTTCATAACCCATGCGAGTTTCCCAACTCTTCAAGACCTGAGCGATAGTGTCTGCTGCCTCCGCTTCCCAACCATTGGCCATTTGATAAGCAACTGCTGCAGAGACCGTGCCTACATTGTGAAATTCTGTTGCACTCAGCTTATCAAGTGTATCGCAGGATGAATGATACACATAATCGGTAAAGTGCCATGTGAGAAGGGCCGGAATGAAAGCGCCGACTCTATTAAGCGCATTAACTACAAAAGGCGAGTGATCTGAGCCTCCTTCATAAGGGTTAGAATCTACAAGAAATTCCGGATTGAATTTTTCTTTGACCAGGAGACCGGTTTGAAGGTACAGGTCATTTAAATAAAATCCCGGATAGTTATTTACTGGTGTTGTAACTGATTTGGTACCACCGGTCCAAAGAGAGAATTTGTCAGGTTTTCTGATAAAGGTATCATACTGAAGCGGAAGTCCATCCTGCCCGGGGAAGGTGAAATTGCCATAACGATAGCGTAATTGAGCATCTACCGCAGTTGTGGCCACGTCCGAGGGATCCGGAGTTTTTTCAATCAGCATACTGGAACCTGTTTTGGCAGGGTTAGCGCCCGTCATGTCAAGGTCTATTGAACCTTTGACATTGAGGAATTCATTCCTATATTTCGCTTCCCACCAGTTGGTCATTGTGATCTCGTCCCCCCAGACAAAGGTTATCGTTCTTTCAGGTCTGTTTAAGCTGCCATTGTTGATCATTTCCAGCATGGTTTTAGCAATTACGAAGCTCATAGCCACACCCGAAGCATTATCGTGAGCACCCGGCTCGTTAATATGTGCAGGAATGTATATTCTTTCTTCGGGTTTAACTGCACCCTGTATTTCTGCAACCAACATCCTTTGTGGCTTACTCTCATAGGTTCCTAGTGCACATACGGACATGTAAACCGGTCCATCAGAAAGCAGCTTCTCCATGGCATCGAACTGATCAAGAGAAAAGTGAAACGGAACTGCAGCACCAACGTCAGCATATCTGCCTATGCCTGCGAACGGCACGTAACTTGTGTACCAGCGTTCTCCGTCAATTACCGGCATATGGTAGTTGGGAGCATTTGAGACCCGGACCAATACGGCAAGGGCTCCCACCCTATCTGCGTAGTTGCGGGCGGTAGTTCCGGTAGTTGTGGTAAGAAGAATTTTACCAGCCAGATCTGCCTCCGGAATTCCCTTGGAATTGCTATTTGATGTTACTGTTCCGACATAAATTACTTCGGCGGTTTTTGTGCCGGTTGCTATATTCTCTGCAGCAGTCAATTCGGGGTCTGTCAGTGCTGTAAACGGTGCATTTGTCGGTAAATGAACTCTTTTATTTACTTCTTGCATTTTTACATAGTCTGGGTCACCCTCGCCTTTGAGCAAAGCTTCATAGAGCCAGGTACCGTCATCATTGATATGCTCCGGATAGTACATAGAAGTGGGATCTATGCAGTCTGCCAGCACATTGATTTCATCGATAAGAGCTTCCCTTTCTTCCTGTGACAATGGTTCTGAAGTTTCTTCCGATTGTTCTGTCTCAGAATCCTCCTCCGGGCCCTCTACTATCTGGAGAGACACATATTGGGGATTCCATGCATTGCCATTGGTACCTTGATTTTGAAACCATATGCTATCACCTTGGTTTCCGGCAGTTGTTCTTTCAACGTCATTAAAACCAACTTCCTCCAGCCTGCTTTTTAAATCCAGCATGACACCATTTAGCCAATTGCCATAGGAAGTACGCCAGCCTTTATAAACATAAGCGCTGTATTTTAACATCGCATTTCCATCAAGTTCGTTACCCAGCAACTCGACGATTTCATCCAGGGTATAATGATGATTATCTGAAGTGGGCCATTTGTTTTGACCGGAAGCGTTGTTGGCATAAGCACCGGTGATGCCAGTAGACAGAACTAGACCGATCACAAGTATTAAGCTAATGAGCTTGTTAATCCTCTGATTTTTAATCATTATTTCTTCAACCTCCTAACGAAATTTCATTCTCTTATTAAAACAGCAATTCAGTTATCACAATTTTTTCGGAGTTTGATCTCTCGTTTTAAGTATTTCTGAATATACAGAAAAACCACCACCCCTCTGGATTCATCGTAACTAGCGAACATCACCCATTGCTTAATACATCGATACTGTATTCTTTTTGATCCGCTCAGCTGCCGGAAAATGGAAAGAACCCAAATGAAAAAATAACAAACAGGTCTATTTTCGAGGTATTTTATCAGAAAACCCAGTTAAAGAAAAGTGTTTTTTCTTGTAAAATAAATTTAATGCGATTTCAAACAATCGACAAATTAAAAGGATTATGTCGTGAAGCGGATAAGAATAAAGACCACATCAAAGATGTGGTCCTCTCATATGGTCTTTTTATGTAAGTCTCAAATAAGTCTCTGAATTGAAGTCATCTTTTGCCGGCTGATTCGCTTTAGCGCTTGATCAAGCCAAATTTAATCAATGAATGCTTTCATGGGTCCTGATTGTCATAAGTACTGCAGCCTCTCTGGTGGCCATGCCATAGCCTGAAGCCCTGTGGGCATCTGTCAGAGGTTTGGGCATAAATTCACCTCTTGTGTTGCCAAGTATTATCCCCATCTTGGACATGTACTTTGTGCCTTCCACTGCCCAACCGGCAATATGCCTCTGATCCAGGAAATCAGGGACTCCTGCTATACTGTAATCACCCCCCGGGATAATGGCTTTTATGGTGCGATAAAGCATGGTGGCACACTGCTCCCTGGTAATCAGTGTGTCGGGGGAAAACTTGGTCGCAGAAGTCCCGGCCGTAATACCTACCTGGTAGGCCTTCATAATTTGTGGATTGGTAGTATCTGTAAAAGGGTTGGGTATTGTCACTACAATAGCTGCTCCCTTTGCCTTTTCGTAAAGCTGAACAGCCAGCTCTGCAAATTCCTCTCTGCTGATTGCCCTTGTCATATTTTCACCTTCGAGAATCAACGGAATCAGCCCTGCATCCAAGGCCTGATTAAGTTCCGGGATAGCCCAGCTGCTGGCTTCACCGTAGCGGGCAGCTGCAGGTGGAGATACTCTGGGTGCATATGGAGTTGCTGAGATTGCGGCCTCCAGTCCTCTGCCGTAACTGTTGACGGCTCTGACTTTGAAATCGTAGCTCTGGCCGTTATTTAAGCTGAGGAATTTATAGCTCGTGGTATTGCCAGCTGTTACCCAGCTGGTACCGTTGTTGTTGGATACTTCAAAGCTTGTAATGGTGCTTGTTCCTCCATAGGCAGGAAACGTCCAGGTCAGATCCACTGTGCGATCATCCGGTATTGCTCTGAGATTCTGGGGTTCTGATGGCAGATTTCCTTGGGGGGAGAAAATAAATTCGGTGGTAACCGCTCTGTTAAGGCCTACAACTGCACTTTCTGATGCCATGTAGTTTCTTTCGCAGTGCAGAGACTGAAGAAGCGTATTCTTACTGACATCAAGGGATGTCAGTAAATTATCGTTGCAACGGAGATTTTTTAACTTAGTATTTTTGCTAATATCAAGAAATCGCAACTGATTTTTATAACACCAGAAAAAATCTAGTTTTGTATTTTAGCTCAAATCAAGGGATAATAATAGGTTTCTCTCACACCAGCAGGCTTCCAATTGTGTATTTTTGCTCATGTCCAGAGATGTCAGTAAGTTATCAGTGCACATAAGCCTCGAAAGTTTAGGATTTTTCGTCAAATCAAGAAATGATAGTCTGTTAAAGTTGCAATAAAGAATCCACAGTTCTGGATTTTTTGTAAGATCAAGAGATGTCAGATTATTGACTCCACAATTTAGCACTTTAAGTTTGCGATTCTTGCTCACATTTATTTCATTTAGCCCACATTCCGTACACAGAAGGTCTTCCAGACTGGTGAAGTGTTCCAAACCCTTCAAAGAAGTCGTCAGTTATATCATATTCTGGCATTGGGAATCCGGGATCTAAAGGTGGCAAGAGGATAAATGGGATTGCGAGCATGTCAGTTAATTCGAGGGCATATACAGGCTGAATGACAAAACCCGCAAAGAGGATAAACACAGTGAGAAGCGCCAATACAATTTTTTTACTGTTGTTCATTTCTTTAGTCCCTCCTTTTATATTATCAGAAAATTCTGATTACTTGTGTTAATTCATTCTACCGCATAGTAATTTAAAGTTCAATGCACGCGGCAATTTTATTTATAAAGGTTTTGTGGTCGAAATTATTTCTTATGATTCTTTTATGATATATTATTATTGTTGGAGAATCAGGAAACATGTATAGGGAATGCACCATCTGTCCTCACGAATGCAGGATAAACAGAAAAATAGAAACAGGCTTTTGTCAGGCCGGTGACCAGGCCATAGTAGCCAGCTATGGTCCTCATTTCGGTGAGGAAGATATTCTGGTGGGGAGCAGAGGATCGGGAACCATATTTTTTTGATATTGCAATATGAGATGTGTTTTCTGTCAAAACAGTTCATTGAGTTTTCACGGGGAAGGCAAGACTGTGTCCGACGAGAAACTTGCAGACATCATGCTAATCCTGCAAAATCAATACAAATGTCATAACATAAATTTAGTCACACCGACACACTTTACATTAAACATTATAGAGGCTTATAAAATTGCCAGGCGAAAAGGTCTCAATTTGCCAATCGTATACAATTGCGGCGGCTATGAAAAAGTTGAGACCCTGAAACTCTTAGAAGGTATTGTGGATATTTATATGCCCGACTTTAAGTATGCCGATAACGAAGCTGGCAAAAAGTATTCCGGTGTGGAAGGATATTTCGATACGGTGACATCGGCATTAAAGGAAATGGACAGGCAGGTTGGCGGAATGAAGACCGGAAGAGGTCTGCTTATCAGGCACCTTGTTCTTCCGGGGAAAACAGAAGCGGCAAAAAAGATATTGGATTTCATAAAATCTGAACTGTCAGAAGGTGTGCTTGTTAATTTGATGAATCAGTACCATCCCGCCAATTTGGCATATAAATTCCCCGAATTGAACAGGCGGCTGAGCCGCAGAGAACATGCGGAAGTTTGCAGGTATGCAGTGGAAATCGGAATCAGACTGGCATAAGATTCGAATCGGGGACGGCTCAAGATTTAAATTCCCGAGAATTGGGTAGACAATATTCGTTCAGATAACTAAACATCCGGATATATTATTTCCGGCAGAAGGAGTAACAATATAAGGAGGACGAAATGAAATTAAGTGAAAAATTACAGACAGCTTTGAACAAGCAGGTGAATTTAGAATTACATGCAGCCTATACTTACAAAGGCATGGAGCAATATTTTAGGGAAGAGGGTTATCCTCAGTTTGCCCACTTTTTCCATGAACATATCAAAGAAGAATTGAAGCATTCGGATGATTTCAAGAATTTCATCGAAAGCGTTGACGGACATGTAGTATTCATGCCGGTGGAAGGTGTGTCCACTGAATTTGCATCTCCCAAAGCAGCGGTAGAAGCAGCAATGGAGCATGAAAAAAAGATTTCAGCCAGCATTATCAGCATTTTGGAAATTGCCATCGAAGAAAAGCATTACGCGGCAGAAAATTTCCTGAGAACTTATGTGGATGAGCAGGTTGAAGAGGAAGAGCTGTTCAGATCCCTCCTAGATGCCATGAGTCATGCAGGAGAAAAGGGAGCAGCACCATTTACTCTGGGCCAGATATTGCAGCACGAACACTGATACAGAAAAGCAGAAATCTATCAGAATAGTAATAAGGATTAAAAAACAGCCGGGTAATTTCACTTGGCTGTTTTTGCGTTGGATGCTAATTATTTATTGCAGGACTAGCCCTCTTTATATCGGGCCAGAAATTGTTTGGTTCTCTCTTCTCTGGGATTGTCAATAACTTCTTTTGGCGTGCCTTCTTCCACTATCACGCCATCGTCCATGAAGATAATGCGGTCTGCCACGTCTCTGGCGAAAGCCATTTCATGGGTTACAATGAGCATGGTGGTATGGCGCTCAGCTAATGCCCTTATTACTTTCAGTACTTCGCCGGTCAGCTCCGGATCCAGGGCGGAAGTGGGTTCATCAAAGCAGAGAATGTCGGGCTCAAGAGCCAGGGCTCTGGCTATGGCTACCCGCTGCTGCTGTCCGCCCGAAAGCTGATGAGGGTAGCTGTTCAGTTTGTCAGACAGGCCGACCTGAGCCAGCAGAGTCTTTCCCTTTTCCTCAATTTCTTTCAAAATTTCTCTTCTGTTGGATTTGAAATCCGGGTCTTCTTTCGCCAGGAGCTCCTTGGCTAATGTTACATTTTTCAAGGCGGTATATTGAGGGAACAGATTAAAGTTCTGGAAAACCAGTCCGAAGTGCAGACGTTTTTTCCTGACTTCGCTTTCCTTCTGAGTGGAGGGATCCCCGGCATCAAAAATCACTTCACCTTTGACTGTAATTTGACCCTTGTTTGGAATTTCCAAAAAGTTGATACAACGGAGCAGGGTAGTTTTCCCGCTGCCCGAAGCACCGATTATGGCGATGGATTCGCCCTTTTCCAGGGAAAAACTGATATCCCGCAATACTTCCAGGGTCCCAAATTGTTTTCCTATATTCTTCACTTCTAAAATTGACACAATGAAACCTCCTTAAGTGCGGAAATAACTTAATTTTTTCTCAAACCAGCCGAAAAGCAGGGTAAGCGCCCCGACGAAAATCAGGAAGTAAATACCTGTGGCAAATAGCGGCCAGATAAGGCCTTTGCTGGTGTATTCTCCCGCCATCATGATAATTTCTTTAATGGCAATAATGCGGGCCAGGGATGTATCCTTGACTAAAGTGATAACCTCGTTGCCGGTGGGTGGAATAATACGCTTGATCACCTGAAGCAGAGTTACTTTAAAAAAGATTTGGGATTTTTTCATGCCCAGAACCTGTCCAGCTTCGTATTGACCTCTTGGAATGCTTTCGATGCCGCCCCTGAATATTTCAGAAAAGTAACAGGCGTAGTTAATGACAAAGGCCACGGTAGCCGCGAGAAATCGACCCGGAGCTCCGTTTGGCCAACTTGCCCCTAAGTTCAAAAGCCCCGGCCCATAGAATATTACTATGAGCTGGAGCATTAAAGGAGTGCCTCTTATAATCCACACGAAGGTTTTTACAAGCCAGCGCAGGGGACTGAAGCGGCTCATGGAGCCAAATGCTATGATAAGTCCCAGAGGCAGTGCAAACAAAAGGGTATATACAAAGAGCTGGCAGTTTAGTATAAAACTCCCTGATAACCTCTCAATAATAACGGGTATTTGGTTCATGTGATTTAAGCCTCATCAAATATATAGTATGCGTCAATAGAACACGCAATATATTATATATTAATCTGATAGCTCAAGTCCATACTTATCTGCTAAAGCGCCTAAGGTTCCGTCTGCAATGAGGTCGGCAAAGATTTTGTTGACTTCGGCAGTTATATCGGAGCCTTTGCGGAAGGCTACTCCATAGTCTTCTTCGTTCATGAAATCGACAATGGCCAGATCTTCATAGCTTGTGCCCTTGCCGGTCATTGTTTTGGCCAGAGTCAGGTCAAGGACGGCAGCATCAGCCGTTCCGGCTTTAACTTCCATAAGGCATTCAATTTGCATGGTTTTGGGAACATAGCTGGCCTGGCTCAAATTCTCATCGCCCTGTATTGTCTCTTCGCCTGCGGAACCTTGCTCGGCAGTTAGAATTTTATCAACCAGTGAAGCTGTTCCGTCATAGACTGCATTGGCTTTCATGAGAATTACCTGAGCATTTTTTACATAAGGATTCGTTATGGACATGGTCTGCTGGCGTTCCGGGGTTATGGTAAGGCCATTCCAGATGCAGTCCAGGGATTTTGCGTTGAGCTCAACTTCCTTTGTATCCCAGTTGATTTCCAAAAACTCAGGCTCCACTCCCAGTTTGTCGCATACTAACATGGCGAGCTCGGTATCAAAGCCGGTAAACTCACCGGTATCGTCATCCGTATAGTTCATGGGGGCATAAATAGTATAGCCGATAATCATCTTTCCTTTGCCAAGAACATATTCAAGATCGCTTTCAACTACAGCATCGTCTCCTCCACCGTCATCTTCCACGTCGTTGCCGCCGTTTCCGGTATCACCACCGCCACATGCGGCAAGACTAAACACAAGAATAAAGGCTAATAAGAGAAATAACAGTTTTTTAAGATTCTTCATAATAATACCTCCGTTTATTAAATGTCTTCCAGCATTATATCACACTAGTGAGGTAAAGCAAGGGGATTTTACAAAAATCTTTGGGATGAAAATTAACAATTGTTAACCCATCATTAGACATTTGTGAATTACCTTCAATGCTTTAATTAGCTATCATATATACATAAATAATATTTGTTTTTATTTCTTTTTCTGCACTTCCAGTATAGTGAAAGTGCATGTTTGCATATTCATACAGCCAAGCCATTAAGGGAGGGAGCCCATATGAAAAAGGTGAATTATATCAAAGCAGTTGCATTTGTTTTGGCTTTACTCATGCTAGTTCCGCCTCTGACAGGCAGAGAGTCAGCTTATGCAGAAACACAAGACCCTTTGGAAGAACCTATGGTTGCAGTGGGAGACCAGCATACTTTGGTGCTTAAGACAGATGGTACAGTATTAGGTTGGGGGAATAATGGCAACGGCCAGTTGGGGAATGGGACTACTAGTAGCTACTACACACCAAAGGAAGATCCTATAGGTGTAAATATTTTTGAAGTAAAGTACATAGCAACAGGAGATGGCACTTCATTTGCAATTAAAAGAGATGGTAGTCTCTGGGCTTGGGGATTTAATAGTTATGGTCAACTTGGTCTTGGAGATGAGATTGATCGCAATCTACCAAATCAAGTAGAAAACCTGCAAAATGTAATACAGGTGTCTGGAGATGTAGGTGGCTGGTTTACCGCAGCATTGCTAGAAGATGGGACTGTGTGGACATGGGGATTAAGTGATAAAGGACAGCATGGTATTGGCATAAAAGAAAAAAAAGAATTAACACCTGTTCAGGTTAAAACAAGCAGTACAGAATATTTAAACAACATAAAATCAATATCTATTGGGTCGAGGCACTGTATTGCACTAGATAGGGACGGTTATGTATGGGCTTGGGGAAATAATTTTTCAGGTCAGTGTGGAATAGACGGTGCAAATAATGAAATATTGTATGCTACCAGAATTGAGACATTGGGGAATGGCAATGCAAAAGCAATTGCAGGAAATAACCACACAGTCGTTCTCAAGGAAAATGGAGATGTTTGGACTTTCGGAAGCAACAGTAACTATGAACTTGGTGGAGATAGAATTGGAAATCAAAATATTCCACAAAAACTTGCGGGAATTGATAACATTCAAGATATTGCAGCAGGAGGTGGATTTACCTCTATTAAGAAAGCAGACGGCACTGTCTGGTCAGTTGGATATAATAAATATGGAGTTTTTGGCACGGGAAATGCTAGGAGAATATCTCCTTATTTCAGTGAAGTTTTTGAAAAGTCAAATATTGAAGGAGAAGTAAATTATCTGATTGCTAGAGACCAGCAAATAGCGTATATACTTTCTGACAGCACTTTATGGATGAGCGGACGTAATGAATCATGTGAGATTGGCACTGGAGGCGACTCTTATTATATCGCTTATCCTTCTAAAGTACACGGGTTGAGATTCAATGATATACATAATGAGATTCAGTGTTATATTGTAAATTTTAATTTGGATGGGAAATCAGATTGGGATGGTGGGGGATCATTAAGGCAGCGGATTGAATCTGGAGAAAATGCTGTGCCGCCAAAAGTATATGGAAAAAGAGCCAATTCCCCACAAGATACTACAAGAAGATATATCCTTGTGAACTGGGATGAATCTTATGAAAATATAAATGAAAATATTGAAATAACAGGCGAATATAAGATTTCGGGGATACAAACTGAAAGCGTCAGCGAAGGGTATTTAAATTCCCCTTACGAAGAGACAATTGAAGTTTTAGGGTCAGGAGAAATCACGCTTAGCTTACTAGAATGGATTTTTAATTGGGATATTGGAGAATGGGAAGATTTTTATCTACCGCTTGGTTTAAATCTAGAGTTTGTCGGTGGAGAGTGGGAAATTACAGGGATTCCTGAAGAACTGGGAGAATTTAAATTCGGAATTGAAGCGATTGATGTTTTTAATTATTCTCTTGGGACATTAACAAATAGAGATATAAAAGTGTTTTCACTTAAAATAAATGAATCTGAACCACCAAACAGAGCACCTGAAGTCGATAATCCAATAGCAGATATAACTGAAGGCACAGTGGGAGTAGAGCTTATAGTAGACCTTACAGATGTATTCAGCGACCCGGATGGAGACGAGTTGATTCTTACAGCAGATAAGGGTGAGATAAGTGGAACAACCTGGAAATACACACCAGTATCAGCTGATGTGGGAAGTACGATAACAGTAAAGATAACAGCTACAGACCCAGGCGGACTGAGTGCAGAAGATACCTTTACTATCACGGGAATTAAGACCTCCACCGAACCAGAACCTGACAACCATGCTCCTCAACTAATAGGAAGCATATCGGATATCACTGGAAAAGTAGATGAACTTAGTACAGTTGACTTTGGCGATGTGTTCTTTGATGAGGATGGGGATGATCTGGTGTTTACGCTAACTAAGGGACCAGGGATTATAGACGGCACTCAGTGGTCTTATACTCCTGTAGAGGGAGATGAAAACAAAGAATATACCATTGAAATTACTGCTTCTGATGGGAAGGACGAAGCTACAACAAGCTTCAAACTTTTTGTTGAAGCCTCTGAAGATCCTGAAGAGCCACCGGTGACTCCTGACCCACCTGCTCCGGTGAAAAAGCCCATAGTTTACAATTATGTAAACTTCTCAGTTCTTGATGAAATGACCTACAAACCAGTGGCCGGCGCCCAAATTTTCATAAATGACGGCATCTATACTACTGACAGCAAAGGTAACGTAAAAATAAGGGATATGGGCTCCAAACTGCGGGTTTACATAGTAACAAAAGAAGGTTATGACAAAATAAGCAGTTATGTCAGATACCCATCCCAAAGCGATGCTGTCAAACAGGAAAACGTATATATAAAGCCCAAAACGGTAGAAGTATCGGAAAGACTCTTCTTAATTCATGAGGATAGCGTACACAAAACATGGGTTGTGCTTAGACTGGTTTATGGCGAATTTAATCGCTGGATTAAGCCGGACGATTTCATGTTAGGAAATGGGGCAGATGGCTACAGGATAGATGAAGTTCAGTTCGTAGATGAAAGAGTGGCCATGATAGGTCTGGAAGCCCAACTGGGTTCGTCGCCCCCGACGGAGGACATGAAGATTTTGGCCAGAGCCTCTGCCTTTACATCCAAAAAATCCATTCCATCTTTAACGGCCATGGGAGACGTCAGGATAATTCCTTCTGTAGGAGGCAAGGCTCAAAATACTATTACCCTTTCTACGTCAGAGTTGGTAAGGGCTCTAATCCCTGTTAGACCGACTTTAAATAGTTTTTCGTATGATTTAAATAAGGACAGTTTTACATTAGGTGGCAGGGCAGAAGGAATCAGCATAAGCCAGGCAGCATTTTTCAATTTGGATACAGCTTATATAACAATTGCCAAAGATCCGGATGCAATGATCTATCCGGGCAGACTTACAGTGTTCGCAAATCCTGGTGCTTTTGTGGATTTCATGCCCGGGACAAGAGACATGTCGGTATTAAATTTGAATATCACAGAAGAAAACTTGCATAAATAGGCAAAGGAGGTCGCAAAATGATGTTTTACTACAACAAATTATCAAGGAAGCTAATGGCATCAGCTGTTTCAGTAATGCTTCTTATCGGCAATATGCAACCGGCTTTTGCCTTACTGGATGACAGGGAGCATGGCGAACAGAGCGCTTTTTTTGGAGCACTGTCTGAAGCTGCTGAAGAGAGTAGCCTTGAAATACTGGCCGAAAAAGGCCTGATTGAAAGGAATTACCTATTAAAGCAGGAAATCCTCGATCAGGCAGGAGAGTATGAATCCGCAAGCTTTGCTGCGAAGCTTGAAAGGCTTATGGCAGGAGTCCCGGGGCAGGGAGACGATTTATTTGCAAGCATAGAAGGCCTCAGCAAAATCAGAAACATTCTTCTGGAAAGCAGCAAAGAAGATAACATATTCTCCGTGCCTGCCGACATTGGAGCCGTGGAATATGTGGAAAGCAGGCTACTCGCCGCAATGGACGAAAGTTCACTCATCAAAACCCGTTACGATTTTCTGGTGGAAGACATTACCCTAATAATCGAGGATCTGAAGCTAAGAAATATAGTGGAGGTCAATCCCAATGCAATAACCAAGATGATGGCCACCTGGACCAAGGACAACAAAGTGATATTGCGCTGGCAACCCGAAGGAACCTGGATTCCAGCGGACGGCTACAATCTCTACAGAATCATTGGCAAAAAGGCCAGCCTGCTGGCCACAGGCTTGGGGGCAGAGGGAAGCTATGAAACTGTCACGGAAAAGGATGAGGCATTTGGGGATCTTCTTGAATCCGCAAAATTCAGGAGAGATAAATTTAAGGAATTTGGATTGCGCAATGAAGATGATTTAAACCGTAAATTGTACACGGAAGATTTGAAAGTTCAAGGGATGAATATTATTCGCAGTCATGAGTACTATGAGGAATATAAGCATGAGGAATTGACCCTAAAGGTTGGAGATAAATACGAATCAGAAGATCTCAGAAAAGATGCTGTCTTATCGGGAAGATCTGTCAAGGAGAAACTTGCCCAGTCAAGGCTGGCAGAAGAACTAAATAATTCTGATTCCCCGGAAATCCCGGTGGCCCCGGAAGAAGAGGCTCTGGAAGAAATCAGAATGGCCAGATCCATGGTTAAGGCCCAGGCCAATTACGACCTTGAGTTTGCGGAATCAACCGGCATGGCCTTCACGGACAATTTAAAAGGAGTGGTTACCAGTGCTTCTGAGGAAGTATCATATGTACTGCTTCCCGTGGCAGGCCGGACAAAAGCATACGATCTTGGAACACTGGGAAACAGAATCTATCGTTATAACAGGGAATGGGGTCTGGTCAAAGATCCATCTTACAGGAAAGACGGGTCATATAATCCTAAGGCCGATGAAAATCTTATAGTGGCAGTAGCCGATATTGGAAAGGAATTTCTGCCTGAGGCGCCATCCGCCCTGGAAGGATTCGGGCTCAACAACCAGGTCAGCCTGCGCTGGGATGTTCCTGAAAACCCCAGGCAAAAAGGAATGATTTCCGGCTATAATGTGTATCGCCAGGAAGGTAAAAATCCGGAATTTATCCTGCTCAACGAATCGCCGGTCACAGTGCCTTTTGTGACCATGCAAAAAGGAGAGTTGTCAGGAACCTTTGAAAGTCCCATATTTTATGTGGATGAAACGGCGGTCAACGGTGGCGAGTATAATTATAAAGTTGAAAGCGTGGATATTTTCGGAAGAAAATCCGGACTGTCGGATGCTTTCTTAAATGTAAGGGTAATAAAAACCGAACTGCCTTTTGCACCACTGGTTGAAAGTCCATATCTGTCTCTATATTCAAAAGGTGATGACATACCCAGATGGCTCGAAGAAGCTGCCAAACGCATAAAAGAACCTTCGGTGCTTGTTCCTGTATCTGCTGTGTCCATGGACGGGATTAGCAGCGATGATGCGGTTTTATTTAACATTTACAGAAGCAGTGCTTTTGGAAAAGGAGACTATGACGAGCCGGTTAAAATAGCAACGGTCAATGCCCTGAACAAAGTGGAAAGAACTGTGGATGTGATCAAAAGGCAGAAGGGGGAGAGATTTCTTGCTCAGGAGAAAGTTCCCGGAATCTTCTACGCAGACAGCAATATTTCACCCGGTTACAATTATCGTTACTGGGTCAGCGCCGTGGACTCCTGGAACAATGAAAGTTCCTGGTCCATGCCAGTTTCCATAGCATATGAAAGCGACGCCGCACCGGGGTCAGTGAAAAGTGCCAGCGCCAAACTGGGGAAGAATCCAAGACCGAGTGCAACTGAATATTTACCGGGCTTTGGAGAAGCCAGGATTATATCTGCCGACAGGGACAGGGAGTTCAAACGACTGATTTCCGGTGCGGAAGCCAGCCTTGAACTGCAACCAGTAGGACCTCTTTCGGGGAATATGTCTCTGCAGACACCATCAAATCTGATAGGAAGTCTGGGCCTCTCGGGCGCTTCCGGATCAGGCGCCCAAAATTACCAGACAGCTTCAAATACAAATATACTAAACGGTAATTTCAATATTGGCACCGATGATGCCAGCCTGATTCAGTCCATCAAGGATTTCAGCGATTATGGTGTTTCGCTGACTGAGACCACGGTTCGTGAAAAAGATGAGTTGCCCAAAATTTTGAAAAACGGCTATTTGAACCTGCCCGAACCTGAGCAAATACAGCATATTCTCGCCTACAATAACAGCGATTTTCAAAGCGATGGCAGACTAGAACTTGAGTGGTATGAATATACCGGGCAAAACCTGAAGTGCTATGTGATCTATAGAGGACTAGTGCAAAACAAGAGCCTGGATGAACTGAACGCAATGGATAAAGCTGCCGTCCTTCAATCCATAGGCAAATATGATCTTGTGGCAGGCGAAGATAAAAAAATTACAGATACCAAATATTCAGATAAGCCACCGGCACTTGGGTCAAAAGATATGTACGTATACCTTATCGTTGCCATGCCGGAAGATCCTGAAAAAATAGTGGCCTATAGCGGTGTTAAAGATACAGATACAGACAATGCCTACGGGGCATGGGTCAGGCTGAACTGGGGCCGGCCTGACAACGGAGAAATCGTCGAGCATTACAGGATTTATAAAGCAGAGGTTGAGTCTTTGTCGGGTCTCAACATGACAAATTATGGCAGTCTCAACTATACTATGTTAAAAGACAGGATAAAATACACTTTCTTTGCCGATGGAGTTGAGCAATCCATTTCTCACAGCTATGTGTACAAAATCGTTCCCGTCAGCCTATGGGGCGTTGAAGGTACTCCTGTTTACATTCCGATACGAGTGCCTTCAACCATTCCTCCCGCAGAGCCGGAGATGCTTCTGCCCAATTCAAGGCCAGGTTCTGTTGAAGTTCGTTTTACCGCTGTGGCGGGGGCAACCAAATATAATATTTACAGAACCAGAGTCAAAAAGCCCAGCCTTGAAGAACTGCAGGAACTTGGAGTCGCCAACAACACTGTAAACAGCACACTGGGGGAAGTGTCCGATGTACTGTCGCCTGGAAGGGTTTTCTACAATCTGGTTCAAGGCCCGGTCTTTCAAAATCCACCGGCCACAACATTTAATATGCCCGGTTTCCAGCTTATGGCAAGTTTGCCATTGGGCAATAATCGCAATCAGTTTGATGTTCCCCCGGCATTCTTTGATGATTACAGAAGGGAAATGCTTGGGCCCCTGGGGCAGAATACCATGGATAATTTCAGGCGGAAAATGGATGGATCAAGCAATGTGCTTACCATGACAAAGTTGCCTGCCACAGCAAATGCCGCCAATCTTGACAAGGGAAGCCTGCTGAAATATGCTTCTGTTTACGATGCGCTGGAGTTGACTCAGGATGTGAGTCAGATGTCCCTTGGCCTGAAAAGAGATATAGTAGGGCAAGTAATTAAGGATTACGGTATTTTATCCGTCTTACGTTACAACGAACTTAACCCTGAACTGGCAGCCACCATCGACTGGATTAAGGTGGGAACTCTGGAAGCGACCTCTTCCATGGCACCGGGTGAAGCCCTGGAATATACAGACAATACGGCCATATTTGGGGAGCAATACCTTTATACCGTATCAGCTTCCAACGAAGATCTGGAGTCCACAAGACCTGAGCCCATTGAGGCCACCTGCCTTAAGGGAGAACCTTTCCCTGAACCGCCAAATCTGAAAGTTGCGGGCGAGTATATCCGCAACGAAAATAATCATATGGTATGGGTAAACCGTTTAAGCTGGGATCCGGTTAGCTACCGTCATTTCAGCCAGGAAGAACTGGAAAGGGACTGGATTGCGGGCTACATTGTTTACAGAAGCAACAAAGCAGAAGGACCATACCACCAGATCAGCGGCATCATAAGCAAAACCGCATTTGATGACGCCACGGCAAGCCCGTACCAGCCCTATTATTACAGAGTCAAAACTGTTGATACTGCAGGCTTTATTACCCGTTTTGACAGCCCGGGCGGGAAATATGCGCCGCCTGAGCAGGAAGCACTTAAAATAGTCAGGAATGTTGAAGGCATTCAGGCTCCAGGCGTAAAAATAGAAGGCGTTGAAAAGGCAAATATCAAGGGAATTGATAACATACGCAATACCCTTAACGAAAGCAGATATGACGACCTATATGATGGAAACTTTTATGATTTTGTTTCATATCTGAAGACAAGCAATGCGACCAGCATTACTTTTGACGCGCCTTATCCCAATAAATATGTAATTGAAGATATCAACCTTAATGAACTTGCACTGGATAAAAATGTGGACCATGAGGATTTTTACCTAGCTCTCTTTGGCCACGGCAACCTGACCCTGGGACCCACAAAAACCAAGATTCCTGTTAATTTCGTAATAAGGAACCTTATATATCAGAACAGGGGCACCGGAAATCATCCATACTGGATTTATGATGCAGAAATACGCCTGGACAGCTCATGGTATCTGCAGCCTGATACAGGTATTAAATTTGATTTTGTCAATATCGATGTATTAAGCAACAGACAGATCGTTGGTGACGGTTTACCGGGGCATAGCCACATGGAAACAGTAATTAAACTTTATCCTCAGGTCAGCGGCAGTTATTCTTTCGATGGGAATTTTGCTGGAGATACAGATGTGATGGTATTCAGCAATGCACACCTGAGCCATGAGGGAATAATTACGATTGATCGTCCTCCGGTGCTTCGCTGGAACAATCTTATGTTCTATAACATGGAAAATATTAAACTTGACATAAACTCCATGAATAAAAATTCAAATGTAAACACCATGGCCTCAGGATTCCCAATAACCCTTAACAACGGACTTGCCGAAAGCTCCATGAATTCGGCAACAATAGATAATCAGGGGCTGCTGTTTGATTTCACAAGCATAGGGCTTATACCGGGAAGGGGCAATACAGTCTTTTGCCCAAATAGAAGAGAGTTCCAGAAGCAGGCCATCGGCAATCTTCTGCCGGGGGTAAATGTTGATTTAAACGGCAATCTGTCGGGAATTTATGGGACTTTGACAGGTCAAAGCAACTCATATATCCAGCTTGCAGCCCCCATAGGTCTGTCAGTGCAGATGACCACCGGAAAACTTGTCCTGGGTGGCCAGGACACTATACAGAGTGCCGGCAAACTGAATGGTAAAGTCATATTGCCTTTCTTTGAGGCACCCGCTGATTTGGCTGATGGTGTAGATTTGCCCAGAAAATCAACAGCAGGTCAGGCCGCCGGCAACGATCTGCTCCTGTCGCTTTTCCAGGGCACGGGTCAGGATGCCGATGTAGTGCTGAACACTACCATACTAAATCTGTTTGATGAGGCCATCAAAGGCAAAATGGTGGTCATGGACGGCAGAACATACGGACTCAGCAAGATTCCCTTTGCCTTGAGTAGCTGGGGTGGCGATGAGATATTACTCAATGAAAAACATCTGAATCCTGTCCTGGTGGGAAATTATGATATAAGGGGAGCTGTGGCAGATCTTGGCGGGGCAGAAAATCAAACCATAGATGGTAAAAGGCTATATGATGTACAGGAACTGACTTTGCTGGTAGAGCAAAGCTTCGTGGTCAGGTCCGGGAATATAGGTGTGGACCTTTCAGAAACCAAACGCCTGCCTGACTTGCCCACCGACAAGTGGTATTCAAGGGATGACTGGAAGGGCATTATCCTCAACGAGGGTTCCATCAGCCTGTCCAGGAGCATACTGGTTGCAAAGGAAAAAGAAGTGGGCGAGGGCAATGCCTCAATCACTTTCAGCCTGGCTCCAAGAGAAATGATTTATGACAGGAATGGTTTTTATTATTACAATAAGATAGATGCCGAAGGAGACCCCATACCGGTTTCATTCGGCGAACATTTCGGAGGCTTTGAGGATGCTACCTTGTCTTACTGTGAAGTGGAGATGTACGCCAACCAGTTTGACCTTTGGATAGCTGGAACAGTCAAAGTACCTGCCCTTGGTAACCACAGCCTGGATTACATTATGGAAAAGGATGAAGAGGGTGGTGCCATAAGGGCCTACATTATGCCCAAACAGTTGAAGCTGGCAGAGCCCAGGTCCTGGGGCACCGGCAGAACAATAGATCCGGTAGTGCTCAATGTTTACGGAGGGTTTTTCAACAGAAAAGGTGCGAATATCGAAGGAACACTGAGCCTCAATTTCCCGGGACAGCTGGAGGAAAACCTCAATTTCTGTGAGCTGGTAATACCCTACGTGGTCCAGGAAATGAATGTAAAGAGAGAAGATCTTGCAGCAGGCGAATTCCTGAAAAAAGGCACGGCTCAGTTTGAGACTCCCTATCGGACAACATTTAACGGCTATCCGACAGAGTTGAGGGCTATCGACCTTTACGCAAAATATGATGAAAAAACTCAAAAACACATCATGGGTCTTTATCTGTCGGGGAGTTCTTCTCTTGCCGGAAATATGGAAATGCCTGTTAACAACAATGCCCGCTACTACATAGACGATATTAACGGAGATGCTGAAATTGATCTGGATGAATGCATCGTAGATGTGGTTATTCCCTTCGGAGGCGGAGGAGGACTTATGGCGGGGCAGGTGAAACCTGCGGGGGATAAACAGCGTGAAGAAAAACAGTTAAGCAAGCTTGCAGGTAAGGACAGTGAGACATACAAGGCCTTGAAGGAGGCTCAGGAGGCAAATAAAGAAGCCCTGGAGATGGCCGGAAAAGCCAACGAAATCAAAGATAAAATAGACAAACTCATTGCAAAAATCAATAAATCATTAAGCGACATGGATGGTTTTAATGATGAGATCGAAGCTGAGATAAAAGCTCAGCTTATCGCCTCCGTTGAGAAAACCAAGAGCCAGAGATTGGCGGCCAAGGCAATGATCCTAAACAATACCAGATTTGGAATAGACCTGGCCAATACCGGCATAGATGAAGTAAATAAAAATATCAACGATCTCAATGTATACATCAACGAGTATGCTGACATAAAACCGGAAAGACGGGCTGAGTTTGAAAAAGGCATTATTCCCAAAGCCTACAGGATGGATAAAAAGAGTATCATGGACCAGGTTGACAGCTTTACAACATCAATACTGGACAATGATGAGATCAATCAGTTGACAGCAGCGGTTATAGCACAGATAAATGGATTTAAGCTGGATTTGTTCAAAGGAGCAGATTTGAGCGAGTATCAGATTCCGATTACCACAGATGATCTTTACATAACAGCCGTCCTGGGACCGGCCAGCGAAGTTCTGGCAGAGTCGCAAAAACGCCTGGACGAGGTGATGGAATATTATGATCAGGCAAACGGCTATATAGACCAGCTTGATAAATATATTGATGGAAAGGCTTATCCCGCATTTACCATAGGCGAAAACGGTATAGTCGAGTTCAATCCATCAAATGATGCTTTTTGCGCCACACTGTTGAAAGAAACCAACCTTCTGGAAGGCACTGATGTGCATGTAGAAGGGCGCATGGGTTGGTATGAAAAATCTAAAAATACAACCTCTGCAGAGATAGATCCTGATCTTTTCTTCTATGCCTTTGCTGTCGCTTATCTGCCTAAAGCCGGTGAAGAAGGGAAGACCAAGGGTATTTCCATGGGTTCAATGGAACTCCACAATCTGGTGGGCATGACGGCATATAACTTCATACCTCCCTACAGTCAGGGAAGCGGATATACAATTGGAACAGGCATGGCAATGCTGGCATCTATAGCGAATCTGCAGATTGATATGCAAAATAAGGGAGACCATTTCTTTGCAGTCAGTGCTGACATGTACATTAATTCATCTATGGCCAAACATCAATTCGCCATAAAGGACATGATGCTGTTTGTGGATTCAAAAGGTTCATTCCAGATATCAGGACGAATGTTTGGTCCTTCCGAAATAACTATGCTAAGCAAATCAGGCCCCAATAACAGCACCACTTTGTATGGTTCTGCCAGGCTTACTTATAATGCAGTTCATGAGGCTTTCGAGTTCCGCGGTACCCTCAATGATTTCAAACTGGCTTGGGGCTTTAAGCTAGCCGGCACTCTGGGGTTCGACTGGGGCCCCGATTACTGGATGCTCTATCTTGGTTATCCTGAGACACTTAAGCTTACTTACGAACCCTGGGGGCTCACAGGTGGTTTCGGCTTGAGCCTGGGTGTAAATCCGGTTACTAAAAACGGGGTCATAAAAGTTAAACTCGATATGAGTTATAAAGATGAGTTCGATATAGGCATAGTATATGCCGGTGTATCGGCCTATGCCATGGTTCTCATTGGCTATGGCCCATGGAATATGCTTGATGGTGAGGATGAACTCAGGTGGTTTAACGGAGGGATGGCCTTTGAAGGCTTTGCTGCGGGAGGCCGGCTGGGGGGGCAGGTAGTGGGAGGCATAAAACTTCCCGGGAACAGAAAGTTTGATATCATAAGATTGTCCGTGGATAGTCAGCTCTTCGTGGTAAATCCCAGAGAGGATTACACTTACCTCAAGGATGAAACTGGTTATTATTACTACATCCTTACGGTGGACGATAATGGCAATCCGGTTTCAGACAAGGGCAAGTGGTATCTTGATGCCAGGCTGACAATTGCTTACCACCTGGATCTGTGGCTTGTGACCTTCTCAGATTCCTTCAGTTATCACTACAAAACGAGTTTCGGCATGAGTTAGTCAGGGGTAGCTGACATTAATCGGGACATATAAGACCTTTTTGCAGGGCATAGCTTACAAGCTGTGCTCTGCTTTTTAATCCTGTCGCCTGGTACATTTTTGATATGTAAAGGCGAACCGTCCCATAGCTTAAGAAAAGTTCCTCGGCTATTTCCTGAGTGGTAAGGCCTCTGGCCATAAGCTCAATGATTTTAATATCTCCGGTAGACAGTGCTTTATTGCCAGATGCTTCAAAGGAAGCTTGGGGAAAAATTTTATAGGATTTTTCTGATGTTCTTATAAATTCTATCAAATCAGGAAGAGGAATATCCTTCCAGACAAAAACATCAGCTCCGGCATGCTTTGCATCTCCAACCAGATGGTCACGGTCTATTCCCGTCATAAGGATTACTTTTATATAGGGAAATTCTTTTTTTAATAATCCGGTTATTTCAATACCGTTCCCGTCTTTAGTATAAACATCCATAAGAACGATGTCCGGCTCAAGTGTCCGGCATAGATTCGGGGCTTCTTTGGCTTTGTCCGAATGGGCGACTATCTCAATATCATCATATTCACCCAGGGCTTTTATCAGGGTGGTGGCAAGTAGCTTCTGATCTTCAATCAGGAGAATTTTCATTACAGGTTCACCTCTATTATTTGTTTTTACCCGCATATTTTGCACATTCTATGAAGGAAATTTAATAGCAAGCTCAAAGTATTTGCCCTGAACATATGTCGCCTCAGCTCCGATTTTGGAAGCGCGCTCTTTTATGTCGTGCAGTCCTCTTCCTTCGATTACATTCGCACATTCGTTAGAACATATGTTGCGGATAAATAAGGTTTTGAACTCCCCATTTTCTTCATAGTCAACATATATGTCTTTAGCATAAGCATGTCTTACGGCATTTGCAAATGATTCTTTCAAAATGGGGATAAGAGCTTTCTGAGCATTTGCCGGCAAATTCATTTTTGACAAGCAATCTGATTGGTGAATGGTAACCCCCATGTTTGCGTACATGCGGGCTAATTCATTCAGGGAGGCGGTAAATTCCGAGTTTTCCGAGAGGGCAGTATATTCTTCGGGGGCAGCAAGCATGCTGAAGAGATTTCTCAGAGTATTTTTTACAGCTTCTGCGTTATAGATACTTTTGAATTCATGCTCCAGAATAGTATCTACAGAAAGACCGGCTATCGCAAGTCGTTGGGACCATATGTCATGTGCTCTGCTGTTTAATCTCTCCCTTTCAAGATATGCGGCCTCTTCCTCTATGCGCTTAATGGTTTCCTTGAGTCTCATGTTTTCCTTTTCGATCAGCAGATTCTCTTTTTTTATTTCATCAGCCATCACTGAAATTGATGTGACATCGTTTACAAGGATCTCGTGATAAGCTCTGCCTCCTGACTGGAAAGCGCTTTCAATAACTATGAAGGTATCGCCATCATACTGAACAAGGAAATGTTCTTCTGTCTCCTCAAGCATGATTTTCCCGACTTCAGCCATTTTCCTCAGAACTTTAATATAATTTTCGCTCTTTTTATACAATGGTATATTCAGTCGTTTACACTGTCTGATAAATGCCGGGTTGAATTCTATTACCCGGGCTTTGGAATCCAGCAGGCAAATACCTGCGTCAAGCTTGAAAATGACTTCAGAGATGGCATCAAAGCTCAGATTGTTTCTGGAGACAGAAGAAATATGGAAAAGCATCAGTATGGCATCCGTTGTCATACAGGCTACTGCGAATAATATGATAAACGTTAGTGGCCAGGATGGGAATAAAATAGTCATATTTGAGACAAACGCTAAAAGCAGGGGCATAAACGCGCAGAGGGCATGAATTTCAAGGTATTGTTTTAAGATGATTTTTTTATATGCACCGTAAGCAAGTATAACAGCAGGCAAAGGTGAGAAAAAACGGAACAGCCCCAAAGGGTATAAATAAGCGCCGCTTTCCACGCCAGAGATGGCAATCCAGAATTCTGCTAAAAGCGACAGGTTGAAGATCATAAGTCCTGTGTAATAGTTTCGGATAAACTTCGCTTCCTGTACATGAGTTAAAGTATCAACGATTTTAAGCGCAATCAGCATTTCGATAGACGAAGCAAGCACTAGAGCGATGAGACAGGAAGAAATAACATAGGCAGGCAGATTATACAAATACATAATTGTCACCTCTTTCCGGAAAGATGATACGTATTGCTTTGTCCTCATCCCCTGCCTCTCTTGTGATGATGCCTGTGAGCGAAAGCTGTTTTTCATTGTCGAACAATCTCATAACCAGAGATTCTCCAGGATTCTGAAGAGCTTCCAGTAAGATGCTGTCTATTTGTTCCAACAGGGCCTGGGCCTGTACGTGAGTTACTGGATACTGGGCATTATTTATAAATACGCCGTCAAGTCCCCATTGGCCCCCATCCATAATTAGTTTTGATGCATAGTTTGATATCAGTTCTATGGGTATTAATTGTTTATTCCTCGGATACTTCAAAATAAATCTGAGCCTATTCTGACAGATGCTAATAAGAAAACGCAAATGGCTCAGTGTTTTTCTATTAATCGGCTTTGCATTTGCTATAGCACTTACCAGCAATATTTTTACATCTTCTATTTTCCTATAGAATAATTCTTCCATATTCTGTGAAAAATTTTCTCTTTCAATTTGACTGGCTTCATGTCCGGTCTGCTCCGCTTGGAATGAGAGGATTGAACGCGCACGAATCAGGTTTTCCCGGCTTTCCTTGAGAGTCTGTTCAAATTCTACGAGTGCAGAAATATCTTCATATATCAGCGCTTTACCACCTCGGACAGAATAGTTGTGCATTCTGTATTTTCTTTGCGTAGAATTTCTGACAGTATCCATTGTCTTGTTTTGAAAAACGGGAGTCGCATTTTCATCCAGTATTTCTATTCCGTAGGGAGAGTTGTGAAAAACGGGACGGTTTAACAGGGATGCACCAAACAGACGTTCTTTTTGAGCAGCCAAAAGGAAAATCAGGAAAAATACTGCTACCGTAGTGGGAGTGTCGAGTTCGGTGACCTGCGCAATCCCGACCATGTAAGAGAGCTGGTAAACAAGGAGAGCAGCGATGAAAATTCCGCTGTAAAGAAACTGGCAATTCCTGTTGATTGAATCTTCATTGCGCAATAAGTGTACAAGCCCACCGAAGGCAATTGTGAAGCTCCATGCTATTGAAAGATAATAGCCCCAGTTATTAGTGTAAAAGTCTATCCATGTAGTGCTGTTATCAAAGGTGTAGCTGAAAAACTGGCCATGGAAATCGTTGGTAAATACCATGGCAGAAAGAAGGCCAGCTGGAAGAACCAGGCGCAACATGGTCTTATTATCCGGAAGATGGGCATATCTGTATGAATAACACATGAAATACCAGAATACAGGGACAAAATGTCTTGGAAGATAAGTGGCAAACCACAGATATCTGCTTAAATCAGAATCAAGAGTCAGAGTTTTTGCAATGCCGAGCATGAGCCAGAATACGATAAAGGACAGAATATGAAGATTTGCACGGCGAGTCTGGTTTCTGGGAATGTGCCTGAATATGCGCTGTGCTACGAAAGTAAAGAGTAGAAGGGCAACGATTTTTACCAGAAGCCTTTCTAAAACTGAGGCAGGAGCAAAACGGCGTATGGAAAGGACTTGCCGGCGATAGCGAGGGTTGTAGGCAAGTCTTGCATATTCCCAGCCAGCCATATTATCTGGATTAACCCCAGCATTCAAAGGAGAAAATCCTGCACGTTCAATAGTTTTGCGACCTTGGTCAGAGTCAAGAAAAGACATAAGTGCATCAACTTCGGGAGAGCTGGTTCCGCAGTTGATTAAAAAACCGCAAAGGACTGTAAACTGACCTTCTTCAGGATAAACGATTTCCCAGTTGTCAGGATCTTCCTGAATCAATACAGATGCCTGGTAGTCCCACATAACTATGGTGTCATAATTTTTTACAAGTATTGGGTCGTAGGCATATTGATATTCGTGGCTGGTGTAGACATTCCGGCTGTTAAGCCTGGCCTGTGCATTTAATGAGGCCAGTATTTCCAAAGCAGGTTCAATATCTCCTGTATCGGCATTCAACCCTTTTGCAAGAGCTATGGCGGCAAGCCGGCCACTCTCTGTCCCGTTATGAGGGAATGCCAAATTGGCTCTGCTGTCTATTAGGCTTTGCCAACCAGTGATATTTGAGGTAAAATCAGAATGTCTCTTTATTGCGATAACCATGCTGGCCTGGCACAAGGGAAGAAAGTTGTAATTATTTCCTACACTGACCAATGCCTCGGCTTGGCTGGAATATATAAAAGAAGCACCGCAAAGGCCTGAAAGTCCGTGCCCAAGTTCATATGGATTGAGAGTCGTAACAGGGGCATAAGGGCCCTGTTGCAGGACGGATTCAAGAGGATCGAAATAGTCTTTGGCAATCGATACGGATGCTTCCTTGAAAAAGCAAGACGAAAAGAACGCTCCGAACAGGGCGAGAACCAGCGATACGGTAAGAATGAGAGCAACCCAAAAGGCCTTCTTCACGGAGCCATCCTCCTTTTAGGATATTATACTTTGCTTTGCCCCTTTTTGGCAACGAAGTAGGCGGAATAAATGGCTTTGTGCAGATTTGCCATAAGAGAAAGAGGTGGTAGCCATGGATGAAAAAAGATTGATGGAGCTCCTGGAAGAAAAGAAATATATCCAGATTCAACGGGAATTGTCTGAAATGAATGAGGTGGATGTGGCGGAGCTGCTGGACCCTTTGGATCCCCAGACGACTCTTTTAATATTCCGGATGTTGCCTAAAGATCTGGCGGCAGGAGCATTTGCAGATATTTCAACTGAGCAGCAGACTGAAATCATTAATGCCATTACCGACAGAGAACTGAATCATATCATGGAAGAGCTTTTCTTCGATGACATGATAGACCTTATTGAAGAAATGCCTGCCAATATAGTCAAGAAAATCCTTAAAAATAAAGGGGAATCGGAGCGGGAGCTGATTAACCAGTTTTTAAGGTATCCGGAAGATTCTGCCGGAAGCCTTATGACTATAGAATATGTGGACCTCAAGAAGAATATGACGGTGAAAGAAGCTCTGGCCCATATCAAAAAGACTGGTATGAGCAGAGAAACAGTTTACACATGTTATGTTACCGATGCCAAGAGGCGGCTGGAAGGTTTTGTTTCTCTGCGGGACCTGGTTACTTCTGACGAGGATGCCATTATTGAGGATATAATGGAAAGGGAAGTAATTCATGTAAACACCCATGATGACCAGGAAAACATAGCAAATATGTTCAGGAAATACGGCTATCTGGCACTGCCCGTTGTTGACAATGAAAACAGGCTGACCGGCATCATAACGGTTGATGACATAATGGATGTTATGGAGCAGGAGGCAACGGAAGACTTCCAGAGAATGGCTGCCATGTCACCGTCTGAAGGAGCTTATTTAAATACGGGTGTATTTTCACTGGCCTGGCACAGACTGCCATGGCTGATGCTTCTGATGATATCTGCGACTTTCACCGGCCGCATAATGGGGCATTTTGAAGGTGTGTTGACAAAAATGGTCATTCTCAGCGTATTTATTCCCATGCTCATGGATACCGGAGGCAACTCGGGAAGCCAGTCTTCAACCCTGATCATAAGAGGTCTGGCTCTGGGAGAAATCGAAATCAAGGATTGGTGGAGAGTCCTGTGGAAGGAATTCAGGGTCAGCCTTCTGGTGGGTTTGGCTTTAGCTGTCGTTAATTTCATCAGATTGCTGCTGATTGAAAAGGTTGCTGTAATGGTGGCCGTCACCGTTTCAATTACCATAGCCATGACTGTTGTAGCAGCAAAACTTGTGGGAGGTCTGCTCCCTCTGCTGGCAAAAAAACTGAAATTAGACCCCGCTATTATGGCAGGGCCTCTGATTACCACCATGGTGGATGCTATCGTTCTTACCGTTTATTTCTTAATGGCTACCGCTCTCTTGAACCTGTAGCCGCAAAGTGAGCCGGATAGTTATTTAAACACTTTGGAATAATAATCGTAATCCAGGATTTTGGCGGAGTATTCAAAAGATTTGTTTACCCGCCTGTATATCTTTTTGGCATATTCCTCATCCACGAATATACCGGGTTTGGGTGTGAATTCGTTTTTTGATGCGTCATATTTACCCAGATCTGAAATCCAGCTTCTGTCATTCAATTCCACCAGCCCGGGAGAGGGAGAGAGTATATCCTGACCGATGATGAACCTTGAGTCGTATTCTATGCCCAGAAGGTTGGCAATGGTAGGCATTACATCAAGGCTGGAACAGACCTTGTTGACATATACGGGTTCTTCCATGCTGCTGCTCCACAGTATGAGAGTGCTTTTAAATTTCTCAAACTTGCGTTCAAGCTCGTGACCGGCCAGTTCGTCCATCTCTTCATCTGTCAGCCCATAGGGGTAATGATCTCCGGAAAGAACTATTACAGTATCGTCAAGGATACCGGCTGCATCCAGCTGGTCAATCACATATTCAAGGGCCAGGTCAAGATCAATGTTGCAGGCCAGATAGGCGAGGCAGGGCTCTGAATAGTTAAGATGTTCAACTTTTTCCTTGTGCTTTTTAGCCATATAATTGCCAAACCATGTGTAGTTGAGGTGGCCGCTTACCGTCATGTAATAATTGTGGAAAGGCTGATTCTTCATATCGTTTGGAATGGTCAGCTCCATCATCTCCAGGTCAGACTCAGGCCAGGTCCCCTTAACATTCAGACCGTTGCCCCTGCCTTTGTAATCATAACCCAGATTGGGATGGGATATATCTCTCCCGTAATAGGTATGATAATGATTGTGATAGGCTTTGCAGGTATAGCCCATTGGAGTCAGCAGGTTACCGAAACCGTAGTGCATATAATTCTGGCCTGACCGCTTGAAACTCCAGACCCCGGATTTGGGGATAAGGCCCGTCATGGTCACATATTCGCCGTCGCTGGTGGAAACGCTCCAGACAGGGTTATAGAAATTATTGAATACAAAGCCTTCATGTGCAAGCTTATACAAAGTGGGTGTGGTAGTTTCGTTAATGGCCAGCGTAGAGAAAGCCTCTCCCACAAGCCATATAAGGTTTTTACCTTCAAACATGCCTGTATAGGCATTCTTTTTTGTGGGTTCAATAGTTCTGAAGTATTCATGCATGTCCCTGATGGCAGGATTTTTCTCATTTTCTATAAGCTTGTCAAAATCAATCTCAACCATATTATATCCATACTCAATAGTGGGATCCTTGACAAACTCCTGCTTTGTGTTCTCATGGTCCGGATCTTTTCCGCCTTCTCCCATAGGCTGTCCGAAAATAAGGAATTTGGCGTCAAGCCTTAAACTGGTAAGAGCACCGAAATTTCCTACTGAAAGATTTGGAACGAAAGCTTCTTTATACTGATAGCTTATGGGCATAATGCCGTCGGTATTTGATGAAATGAGAAATACTGCCAGACCGTAGCTTACCACGGCGGCCAGCAGGCTGATTCCCAGGAATTCCAGGGATAATCTGGTTTTGGGAACCAGTGTCTTCCGGAAAACAATCAAAACAACCAGGGGCAGCAGTATGAGAATAATATAAAGCAGGCTGTCTCTGATTCCCGCCAGAGTGGCATCCGCAAACTGCGTGACGGCATTGAAGCCTGTAAAAAATGAGTACAGGGTGCCAAATGTTGTGAATACTTGAAAATACACAATCTGTATGCCTATAAAAATTGTGCAGAGAGCCATCAGAGTTATGCTGATAATTCTGTTCACAGGAGTAGGAAAGAGCCGGCCAATAAACATGATGGCCAGCCCTATGGATAACGAAAATAATCCCACGTACAGTTTATTGCTTGACACATCTCCGCTGAAACAGGCAATCCTTAAAATAATTTCCTGATAAAAGATTGCAAGAGGGAAGAATAAAAATGGCAGCACAAAAAACCTTAACGGGGTTTTTCTGCGCCTGTAGCTTGTATAATACATCAGTTAACCTTTCCTGGTCAGATCAGATTTTTGTCCACATATTTCGTAAGTTTGCCCAGGCAGTTTACGTAACATCCGAACTCATTATCATACCACCCGAATATTTTAGCATGGGTTACCGGCAGATTCAAGTCAGCGGATGAAGAAACCCCATAGCTTCTCAGGGTGTCTGAATCGAGGGATAAAAATCCTGTCCGGGTATGGTTGTCATTGCCTTCAATCACAATGGCCGCTTCTCTTCCCATCATGTCCGAGGAAACATTCTGCAGGTCGCTGTAGATGAGCAGGCCTTTCTGTTCTCCCTCCGAAGCTTTCTTGTAAAGGTCATTGATAAATTTTCTGTTGATAATCGGATCGCCTTTTTCATTGAGTTCAGTTCTAAAAGTCAGGTTGAGGGAAATAAGCGATACGGTACTGGTTGGCACTCTGATGGAGTCAGCCATAAAGCCTACTTCTTTTATTTCCGGCAGTATTTCCTCAAGTGCAATGGCGGCGCCGGTAGAAGTGGGAATCATATTATTGAAGACAGAGCGATTCCTTCTCAGGTCTCCGCTGCCTGCTCCCGGAGGGGCATCCAAAATATTCTGATTGTTTGTGGCGGCGTGAACCGTGGTCATGGATGCTGTGACTATTCTGGATGTTTCCCTGGTATCAAGAAGGGGCTTCATCATATGGGCAAGCCCTGTTGTGGTGCAGCTGGCTGCCGAAAGGATGTGGTGCTTCACGGGCTCATAGAGAAAATGGTTGACTCCGTAAACCATCATAAAGCTGTCCTCAGGAGCCTTATGAGAACTGTCTGAAAGTTTAAAGGGCGCACTGACAATTACTTTTTCTGCGCCGGCTTCCAGATGGCCCCTTAAGCTGCCTTTAGGATGGTTGGCAGATAAAGCGGGATCCAGAAACTTGCCCGTGCAGTCCACAACCACTCTGACTCCGTGCCTGGCCCAATCTATGTCTCTTGGGTTTCTGGCCTGCTTTAAGACAGTTACGGGTATGCCGTTGATCTCAAGTGTTGACTGGGACTGATCCAGTATTTTGGCGCCGGCGCTTTTCCCCGAATAACCGTACAGGAAATGATCAAGGGCTCCATAGGTTGAGTCGGTGGTCAGATATTGAAGAATATCTTCCATTTTTTTGCCCAGTTCTCTGCCTGCATTAATTACAATGCTGTCAAAATATCTTTCATTCAGATGATGCCAGAGAGTGAGTTTCCCTATGCGGCCGATGCCGTTGATTCCCAAAACCCGCCTGTTTGACAGATTCATGCTCATTTTTTCTCCTCCTGTTAATCTATTGTTTGTATTTCATAATTACCTTCGTAAATATTGCCGGTATCCCCGTCTATGGATATACAGTCTCCCGGCCTGAACTGGTGGCCGTTGATTGTACAGATCTTGTCATCATCATTTACCAGCATGCCTTTGCAGTTCACTATGCAGACTTTACCCAGGCCTGCCGCAGCCACTGCTGCGTGGGATGTTGTACCGCCCTTGCCTGTGACCAGGCCGTCACAGTTAAATATAAGGGGGATATCATCGGGAACAGTATCGGGCCTGACCAGAATCGTGCTTTCATTTGGGTTGTTTTTCTTGGATTCTATCAAATCTTTCAGGTCAAAAGCCAGTCTTCCCGACAGAATGCCGCTGCTGACCCCCATGCCTCTGCCGACCAGCTTCATTTCATGATGAGGAAGTGCAAAGGTTTCGAGAGTGGTCTGTTTTTTAAACTTTTGATTTCTGGTCTGCAAAATATACAGATCTTCAGCTTTTTCAGACTCAAAGGTAAATTCAATCTCCTGATGCACAAAACCATGATGCTGTATCAGTCTGGTGGCATATTCAAGAAGCTTTTCATATATCTGAGGGAAAGCTGACTCCAGCGATATATTCGCATCTGTGTAATATTTTTTTCTCTGGGATTCGGATATGGGCAGGGTATTTACCAGCCCTGCAACCACATCTTCACCCTGGCTGCAGAGAGTAAAGTCTCCGTAAAGATTTATTCCGGCCTTGCTGTTAAAGGGGCTGCTGGTGAAGAGGACTCCGGTGCCCGAACGGTTGGAAAGATTTCCCATGGCCATTTGCTGGACTAAAACGGCGGTGCCCCATTCATCGGCTATCTGCATGTGATTTCTGTAGTATATGGCGCTTTTTGAAGACCAGGAATCCAGGACGCTGGTAATAGCCTTTCTGAGCTGGCTTATGGGATCTTCTTCAATAAATATGTTATGGCTTGCCAGAAGGGCTTTGTAGTCATAGGCCATGTCCCGCATCTGCTCCGGTGTGAACTGGATCTTAAGTTCAACTCCCCACCTGTTTTTGTGATCTTTCATAATCTTATCAAACAGGTCCCTGTCAATGCCATAGGCCATACCCCAGCTTTGAAGAAATCTTCTGTAGGAGTCCCAGGCCATCCATCCGAATCCCTCCTTTTTTGCCAGACTTTCCGCAATCTCATCGTTCATACCAACATTAAGGAAAGTTTTCATGGCACCGGGCATGGAAATAGATGAGCCCGAGCGGACTGAAAAGAACAGGGGATTGTCTGGATCGCCATAAACTTTGCCAGAAATTCTTTCAATGCGGTTTACATGTTTTTTCATGACTTTGATAAATTCCCGATTGAGAATTGGGTGGGTTGAAAGTATGTCAAGATGTCTGAACACCTCTGTGGTAAGCACGAATCCCGGAGGTACCGGGAAGCCGTAAGCTATAAGCTTTTTCAGGAAGAAAGCCTTGGCCCCCAGAAACACCGGATTGTCAATGGTTTCCGAGCTGCTGTCAAGCTGGCTGAAGCTCAGGTCGGGGTCATAATTCATCATGCTTTCAATAAATCCATGGGAATATGTGTCCAGCATGCTTCTCAGGTTGCCCAGCAGATTTGCGATGAAATTATCCAGGTCCTGAACTAAAAACGCCGAAGCCAGATTATCCCTTAAAAACTTTTCCGACTCCATATGGAACAGCTGCTGACTTTCCAGCTTGTCCATGCCTTTCATTTTATTTTCATGGATTTTCGGAACGATATTTTTAAGCGAGTTCTCGTAAACATCGAAGAAATATTCGCTGATTATCTGTGTGATATCGCTTGCCATGAACTGAAAAATATTTATATACTGATCCAGGGAAAAGCTGGGCGAAGTAAGGCTGTATCTCAGCATATCCAGATGGGAATTAAAGCCTTGATTGTAGATGCCATCGATCTCCAGGCCCTGCCGGAACAGCTCAAGAATTCCGTATATATCCCTGAATGTTCTTGCTGTTATAAATTCTGTGTTTACGGTGTCCACCAGCCGCACCATGAGCTTGGAGGCAGTTTTCTCAAGTCTGTACATCATGCCCAGAGCCTCAAATTTTGGCTCTATGTACTGGCCGTACATGGAAGGTATGCCTGCAGCAATATGGCGTTTATAGTAGATGTTTTCTATGGCTTCGCTTTGTTTGGGGTCGAGGATAATATCCTTAAGCTGATTCATGAATCCGTATAAACCGTAAACGGCAGCAGGCAGATTGTTATCTCTGAGGTCATCCTCAAGCTGCCTGATGCTTTCTTCCGCAAAAACCGGAGCGCTCCTCAGCATTTGGAGAAAGTCCTCGGATTCAAGGGAATATTTTTCAGACAGGAGGGAATACAGCTGGAAGAGATACAGGACCCTTTTTTTATCCCGTTCGTTGCCTTTGCTGATTTCGGAAACTGCTTTCTCTATCTCTTCAGTCTCAAGCAGAAGCAGTTCCAGGGGCAGCATATCAAACCTTGCACAAAGTTCCGCCATTATTTCCTGGACATCGGTAAGCCATTCTTTGTCCTGACCCAGCCAGCGATAAACATCTTCGGGAACCAGGGTTTCAAGCAGCTCTCTGTCACCCGTATGCCAGTATTCCACTATGGATGCGGTCAGGTCTATATGGGTATTGTTGCTCTCTGTATGAGTCTGCTTTCTCAGGAAATGTATAAGCCGGTCTTTTCGCATGGAGAGTTCATCTATGGCAGTGGAAATTTCTCTCAGTTTGCCCTCTGCGCCAATATCCCTGAAGTAAACAGGAAAGATTCTGGCCAGCTGTTTTATCTCCCTGTACACAGCATTAATGGGAGAATTGAGCAGTTTTGTTACATCTCTTTGGAAGAGATCCGTGTCTGAAATGAAGATGCCCCCCAATTTCAGGTTAACTATCAGGGCCGCAAGCAGTTCGCCCATGGCTGAAGGATCATATTCGATGAGCTCCAGCCAGGCCCGTATGTTTTTCACATGATTTGAATTGATTTTAATCTGCCAGTCCTTGTTCAGGCTGATGGCTCCGGGGTGGTTGAAACCCAGATTTTCCAAGCCCTTTATGAAATAGGAAATTATCTCCTGGTCTTTTGTATCGATTACTTCTTTGCCCAGGGTGATGATGCAGTCCAGGACCGTACCGCCATGCAGATGATTAAGGTCTTCAAACTGCTCCATGATGGTGTCCAGAAATCCCGACACATCATCCTTATCCAGTTCAGTGAAAACATTCCGTAAATTACGGTTTATATCATAAAGCAGGTGGTCGTTAAGGTGGGCCATTCCGGGCAGGTGGAGCAGGAAATATAAGTAATATATTGTTTCCAGATACGACTCAAAGTGTTCTGTGAAATTTCTGAAGTAATTTGAAATATCATTGTAGAACATGAGGGAGGACAAGCTTTGCCAGTCCTCTGCCTGTTGCAGGGCTTCTTTTAAATCGCTGAAGAAGGGCTTGCCGATTTTACTTATAGTTTCCCTGTCCATTTGCTGCATCAGGTGCCGTTTACTTTCAAACCAAGCCTCCGCATCAGAAGTGTTTTCCCAGAAAGTTACAGTCCTGGTGAGCAAATCCTTGGTAACAGCCGTGAGGGGCTCTGCAAAATCCTCAATGAGGGCAACTTTGCCCAGGTAAGTTTTGAAATAACCCGAGTGGCGAATATAATGTATTTCATATTCATCCATAGTTTCCTTTATAATGCTTATGGCCTGGCTGACTACATCGGGAGGATAATTATCCAGCCCCGTAAGACGTTCGATAAATTTGACGAGAGTTTTTATAAGTAGTTCCCTTGCGTTTTCGCTCATTTCCGCCTTAAAAAAATCCCTGAAAATATCCAGGATTACCGAAAAGGCCCTTTCTGATTCTTCAAGAGAACTGTAAAACCACAAATCCGTAAGGCATATGTTGTGAAGGGCATCGATAACATACAGATCGTTTCTGTATTTGTGGTTGAGTTCGTTTATGAATTCAGAAGTCCTTTTGTTTATGCCCCATTTGGATGAGGAAAGTTCAACAAACCATTGCTGCTCCTCAGGTATATCCAACTCGGCCTCCCGGGTTTTTGCCAGATTCACTTCAAGTGCATTTGATGAAAATCCGTCTGCCATTTCTTTTCTCCCGCAAGATAAATTATTCAGAATACTGATAATATCATTATAACTTTTTGAAAGCAAAAGCTCAAGGAAGTGCAGGCGGGCAAGCCGCAAAACATTGTTTTCCTTGACCTTTTTTGCACTTGCGTATAAAATACTGTATACGAGTGGCGACACTTGCTAATTTTTGACATTGGAGAATATACAATTATGATTAAATTCATCGTAAGACGCGTAGCACAGGCACTTTTGGTTGTGTTTCTGATCGCGTGCATCACCTTCCTTCTGATGAATTTGGTTCCCGGTGGCCCTTTCCTGAGCGAGAAATCTCCGCCTCCACAGGTGCTGGCGGCTTTGGAAGCTAAATACGGCCTGGACAAGCCGGTTCCGGTGCAGCTTAAGAATTATATTGTGCATGCGGTCCAGGGGGATTTTGGCGTTTCCATGAAGATGCAGCGAAACAGGCCAGTGGCAACTATTATCAAGGAGATGTTCCCGGTTTCGGCCAAGGTGGGCATAGTAGCCCTGATAAGCGCCGTACTGATAGGGGTGCCTATAGGAAGCATAGCGGCTTACAACAGGGGGAACTGGATCGACAGTACCCTGAGAGTTATAACTACAGTGGGGGTCTCAATTCCCGGCTTTGTTGTGGCTACGGTTCTTTTAATCGTTTTTGGATCCAAACTCAAAATCCTGCCTACGGTAGGGCTGTACGACTGGAAAAGCTATATCATGCCAAGCTTCAGCCTGGCTTTTTATCCCATGTGCTACATAGGGAGACTGGCCCGTTCCAGCATGCTGGATGTTATAAATCAGGAGTACATAAGAACCGCCAAAGCCAAGGGAGTTCCGGCAATTAACATTGTATTCAAACATGCCCTGCGTAATGCATTTATTCCCGTTCTGACTTATCTCGGACCTTTGACGGCATATATTCTCACAGGCGGTTTTGTGGTGGAAACAGTATTTAGCATTCCCGGCCTGGGCAGATATTTTGTCCAGAGCATTATGAACAGGGACTACACTATTATCATGGGAACCACCATATTCCTGGCATCTTTCATAGTCATCATGACCCTTATAGTGGATATACTGTACAGGGCTGTGGATCCGCGTATTGATTTGACAAAGGGAGGAACGAAATAATGAAAATGGAAAAATATTTCGGCGTCCTGCCTTTTCCCACCTGGCAGATGGATGTGGATGCCATAATGGGGCAAAACGGTTTCAGGGATGACGATTTCAGGAAAGCTGACCAGAGCGAAAAGGAAAGTTTCATAGAAATAAAACCGGGACTTTCCTACTGGCAGGACGCCTGGAGGCGGCTTAAGAAAAATAAAGTAGCCATGGTGTCTTTAGCAATTATAATTGTGATTGCTATTTTTGCTTTTATAGGGCCCATGTTTTTTGATTATGACTACACTACCCAGTTCAGGGGAAAAGCTAATATTAACCCCTCCTTGGAATACCCCTTCGGAACTGACAACCACGGCAGGGATTTGCTGGTACGAACTATGGTGGGCACGAGGATTTCGCTGGTTGTAGGAGTTTTAGCCAGCCTGATTGTTCTCGTAATAGGATCCACATATGGCGCTGTTTCCGGATATTTCGGCGGAAGAGTTGACGACATAATGATGAGAATAGTGGAACTTATATATGCAGTGCCGGACATACTGGTGGTCCTGCTTTTGTCTACTGCGCTTAAGCCTGCGCTGAATCAATGGTTCAATGCATCCAACACGGTTATAGCAAAGAAACTGTCGATTCTGGGGCCCAGCCTGATAGCAATTTTTATTGCTTTCGGTCTTTTGTACTGGGTGGGCATGGCAAGGATCATAAGAGGGCAGGTGCTGATGCTTAAAGAACAGGAATTTGTAACGGCTGCAAGAGCCCTTGGGGCACCGAGTCACAAGATTATCAAAAGGCATCTGCTTCCCAACAGCATAGGCCAGATAATTGTAACCACATGCCTGCAGATTCCATCGGCCATATTCCTGGAGTCCTTCCTGTCCTTTCTGGGCGTGGGTGTTTCGCCGCCCCTTACCAGTCTGGGCCAGCTGGCATCGGATGCCCTGGGAGGCATGTACACATATACATACAGGCTGATTATACCGGCCACTTTACTCAGTGTTTTGATACTGTCTCTCAATCTTTTTGGCGACGGTTTGAGAGATGCCTTGGATCCAAGGCTGAAAAAATAGCAGGAGCACAATATATAAATGGAAGATAAAAAATTACTGGAAATAAAAGATCTGAAGGTGTCATTTTTCACTCCGGCAGGTGAGGTAAAAGCCGTGGGAGGGATTACCTATGATCTCAAATACGGAGAAGTAATGGGAATCGTGGGCGAGTCCGGAAGCGGAAAGAGCGTGGAAGCTTATTCCATCATGGGACTTTTGCAGAGCCCCGGGAAAGTGGTTGGTGGCTCTATTACTTTTGATGGTGAGGACGTGCTGAAAAAGAATGACAAGGAAATGCAGGAGTTTCGCGGAAACAGTGTCAGCATGATCTTCCAGAACCCCATGACCTGCTTAAATCCCGTGTACACAATAGGCAATCAGCTGATTGAAGCCGTAAGAGTCCACAAGAAAATCAGCAAGAAGGAAGCCAGGGCCAAAGCGATTGAAATGCTCAAGCTGGTTGGCATCAATAATCCAGAAAAGCGCATGGAGCAGTATCCCCATGAGTTTTCGGGAGGAATGAGACAGAGGGTCATGATAGCTATGGGCCTTATATGTAACCCCAAGATGCTGATTGCCGACGAGCCTACCACAGCTTTGGATGTAACCATCCAGGCTCAGATAATCGAGCTCATGAAGGAAATACAGGAAAAAACCCAGATGGCCATTATATTCATTACCCATAATCTGGGAGTGGTGGCAGAGATATGCGACCGGGTTTCGGTAATGTATGCAGGAAAGATTGTTGAGCAGGGAAAGGTTGAGGATATTTTCTATAATCCCAGACATCCTTATACAGTAGGCCTGCTCAATTCCATGCCCAGGGTGGATGCGGAAGAGTACGAAAGGCTTATCCCCATTGAAGGGACACCTGTCGACATGCTCAATCCGCCCGAGGGCTGTCATTTCGGGCCCCGGTGCGAGCATTGTATGAAGATCTGCCTCAGAGCGGAACCCCCCTTAATAGATTTAGGCGACGGGCATACAGCTACCTGCTGGCTGCTTTCGGAAGCCATGAAGGAAAGGGGGAAGTCCAATGAGCAATGAACTGCTTAGAGTTGAAAATTTAAAAAAATATTTCCCCGTAAAAACGGGTTTTATGAAATACAATTACGTACAGGCTGTTGAAAAGGCCAATTTCTACATTGAAAAAGGAGAAACCCTTGGTCTGGTGGGAGAGTCAGGCTGCGGGAAAACCACTCTGGGTCGCACTATTTTAAGGCTTTATGAGCCTACAGAAGGTAAAATTTTCTATGAAGGTAAAGACATAACCAATGTGAAAATGCATCCCTATCGCCGCAAAATGCAGATTATTTTCCAGGATCCTTCCGGTTCCCTGGATCCCAGAATGACCGTAGGCGAAATTATTGGAGAGGCCATAGACATACATAAACTGGCTAAAAGTAGAAGGGAGAGGAATGATAAGATTCACGACCTGCTTGTGCGGGTTGGATTGAACAGCGAACACTCCAACAGATATCCCCACGAATTTTCAGGCGGACAGCAGCAGCGCATAGGGATAGCCAGAGCCCTGGCGGTTGAACCTGAATTCATCGTATGCGATGAGCCCGTTTCTGCTCTTGACGTTTCTATTCAGTCACAGATCGTCAATATGCTCGAAGACATGCAGAAAGATCTTGGTTTGACCTATTTGTTTATAGCTCATGATCTGTCGGTTGTCAGACATATTTCCAACAGGATAGGCGTTATGTATCTGGGCGACATGGTGGAGCTGGCTAAAAGCAATGTTCTGCATAAAAACCCCTTACACCCCTATACGAAGACTTTGCTTTCGGCTGTACCTATTCCAGATCCTGAAAAGAGCAGGGCAAGAAAACGCATAATTCTGGAGGGAGATATTCCAAGCCCCATGCATCCCCCTGCAGGATGCAGATTCCACACACGCTGTCCCATCGCCGTGGACCGGTGCAGGACAGAAATACCGGAGTGGAGAGAAATTGATCTTGGGCATTACGTGGCCTGCCATCTGGTTTAACATGTCAATAACAGCTTTACCTATGTAAAACTGTGTTGTATACTATGGAGTAAGTTATTGTACAAGGAGGAGAAGTATATGAAGAAATTTTTAGTATTATTACTTGCATTCACCATGGTCTTCACCCTTGCTGCCTGCGGTGGCGGTGGTGGCGATGGTGGTAACGGTGGCGGCGGTGACAATGGCGGAGAAGAAGCCGGTTTGAGTTTAACCCTTTGCCTTGCTTCAGAACCCGCAACCATCGACCCGGCATTAAACAGTGCAGTGGACGGTGCTATCATGTTGAACCACAGCTTTGAAGGCTTGATTAAGTGGATTAACGATGGAGCCGGCAATGCCAAATTAGCCCCCGGAATGGCCGAAAGCTGGGATGTAAGTGAAGACGGAACAGTATACACTTTCCATTTGAGAGACGATGCATATTGGTCCGACGGTGAGCCCGTAACTGCTCATGACTTTGAATATTCATGGAAAAGACTGGTTGATGCGGAAACAGCAGCCGACTACAGCTATATGATAGACTGCGTGCTGAACGCACCGGAAATCATTTACGACGGAACCATGGAGCCAAAAGACCTGGCAGCGGTCGCTCTTGATGATCACACATTTGAAGTTACACTTCACACTGCAATCCCATACTTTGTTGAAATTGCAGCATTCCCCGCAACTTTCCCAGTAAGGCAGGACATCATTGAGGAATACGGTGATCAATGGACATTTGATCCGGATACCTATGTAAGCAACGGACCTTACAAGATGATTGAATGGAGTCACAATGCCTATATCTTAATGGCCAAGAATGACCATTATTATGATGTTGATGCTTTGATACCCGAAACTTTGAAGTTTGCCTTGATGGATGATGACAATGCCATTCTTGCAGCTTTCAATGCTGGCGAAATCGACTACACTACCTCAGGTCAGCCGGTTGACGAAATTCCTTCCCTGCTGGCTTCGGGACAGTTAAAGATTGCTGACTATGTTGGAACCTACTATGTATGCTTCCAGACTGAAGTAGCTCCCTTTGATAATCCGCTGGTAAGGGAAGCTTTCTCATTGGCTATAGACAGAGAATATATAACTTCTCAGATTACAAAATCAGGCCAGGTGCCTGCTGGTGGTTTCGTACCTGCTGGTGTTTATGATGCAGGCGGTCCGGGAACCAACTTCAGGGAGGTAGGCGGAGACTACTACAGTGTTAAATCTGCCGATTATGAGGCAAACTGCGAGAAAGCAAGAGTATTACTGGCAGAAGCCGGCTATCCTGACGGAGATGGATTCCCCATCGTGGAGTATCTCTACAATACCCATGATGCTCACAGAGCCATCGGCGAAGCCCTCCAGGATATGTGGCAGAATGAACTTGGTGTCCAGGTCAACCTGGCCAACCAGGATTGGGGTGTATTCCTTGAAACCAGAAAGAAAGGCGACTATGAGATTGCACGTCACGGCTGGATTGCCGACTACAACGATCCGATTTCCTTCCTGGATATGTGGGTAACCGGCGGCGGCAACAACGATGCCCAATACAAGAACCCCGCATACGATGCTCTCATCAGAACCGCAAAATCCTCACCGGATGCTAATGTCAGAATGAAGGCTATGCATGATGCAGAAGACATTTTAATGGGTGAAGCCGTAGTAGCACCTGTTTACTTCTACACCAATCCTTATATGGTCCAACCCGATCTTAAGGGATGGTACTACACACCATTGGGCTACAGCTTCTTCGGATATGCCTATAAATAAGCAGCAAAAAGACTTATAAACTATTTATAAAGCAGCGGCTTCAGCAACCGCTGCTTTATATATTATCAGAGATAATACAATTTAAATGAGAACAAATGAAGATTTATCAAATTACTGACTGTTCAGTTTCTTTATCAAAAATATGTATGCTGTCTGAGTCCATCAACAATTCTAATCTGTCGCCCGCAGCAATTGTATTCGTATATGGAGCTTTGCAAATTAAGTCATGGCCTTGAAAAGTCGAATATATATACGTTTCGGATCCCATCATCTCAACCAGGTCTACAACAACTTCTATAGAATTATGATCAGCAGACTGATTTGCAGCTGCTTTGTTTAAATGCAGGTTTTCCGGTCGTATACCGATTATTACATCTTTATTCTCTAGAGCCGATATTTTATTTGATGGGAATCGTGCTTGCGGGATTGACAAAAAAACATCTTTAATCTGAAAAGCATAATTATCAGACTGATTTTGCCGGACAACTTTGCCGTTTATGAAATTCATCGGAGGCGTTCCGATAAAGCTGGCAACAAATAGATTTTTCGGTGAATTATACAGGTTTTGGGGTGTATCCACCTGCATTATGCAACCTTGATTCATAACTACAATTCTGTCACCCATGGTTATAGCTTCTGTCTGATCGTGAGTAACATAGACAAAAGTTGCATTCAGATTGCTATGTAATTTAGATAATTCTGCTCTCATAGAAGCACGTAGCTTTGCATCCAGATTGCTAAGAGGCTCATCCAGTAAAAAAACATCCGGATTCCTTACCATCGCCCTGCCTAAGGCTACACGCTGTCTTTGTCCACCGGAAAGAGCCTTTGGTTTTCTGTTCAGAAGATGCTCTATATCAAGAACCTTCGCAGCCTCATGTACTTTGCGGTCAATAATATCTTTTGGCATTTTTGCCAGCTTCAGGCTGAAAGACATATTTTTGTATACCGTCATGTGAGGGTATAGTGCATAGTGTTGAAAAACCATTGCTATGTTTCTGTCTTTTGGTGCAACGTCATTTACAAATCTGTCTCCTATGTAGAGTTTACCTACCGTTATTTCTTCCAGACCCGCAATCATTCTTAAAACTGTGGACTTGCCGCATCCAGAGGGCCCGACAAGGATGATAAATTCTTTATCATAAATTGTTAAATCGAAATTGCGTACGGCCTCAACGCCCCCCGGGTAGGTTTTCCCAATGTTCTCCAGAATAATTCCTGCCATAATTCAGCCTCCAAATCCATTTATTGAGATTCATTATATACTAATAATCTTCCACGTCGTATACACTCTTCAACTTCAGGGAGAGTGGGGCATTTTGAAGTTCCCCCTAAACGAGTCGTGGACAATGCTCCTGCAGCATTACCATATTTCAAGCAGTCAGGGATTTCAAGACCGTTGAGATAAGCATAAAGAAATCCTGCATTGAAACTGTCTCCTGCACCTGTGGTATCGGAAACTTCAACATCGTATGTGGCATGGGAAAAAGTCTTTTCACCATGGTAAGCAACAGCACCTTTTGCACCCTGCTTGACAACAAGAATACCATCTTTCATGAGAGCATAAATTTTTAAGGCAGCCTTGTTGACATCCTTATCATCTCCTATACCACAGGTTTCGCTTTCATTAGGTAAAAACACATCCACAAATGGAAGCACTTCGAAAATACCATCATTCCACTCCTGAGATTCCTGCCACCCCGCATCCAGGGAAAATGACATTCCGTTTGCCTTTGCTTCCTTTAGAAAATAGGGGAGCTCTTTTGCCAGATTTGTCTGTAAGAAATATGATCCTATGTGAATATGTTTTGAAATTTTCCATATTGATTCAGGGATATCCTTAATAGTCAGTTTATCAATTGTATCACCCAGATAAGTTGCAAGAGCACGGTCCCGTCCATAGCTCAAAGAAACTGTGAGCCCCGTATGTAAAGATTTTTCCTGATATACATAAGTGGTATCAATATTATATCGTCTTAAGTATTCCATGCAGGTATTACCCCATACGTCTTTGCCCACATATCCAACGAATCCCGTGTTCAGCCCCAGGGATGACATAACACAGGCGCAAATTGCCGTAGAACTGCCAAGTTGCAGATTTGCATTTTCGCACAATATTTCCTGACCCAACACAGGGAAATTATTCAAGCCATGTAAAATCAGATCCGCATTTAGTTCGCCTATGGCGATAACATCCATTTTTTTCAATATATCTGCTCCTTAAAAAGAAACCCAGGCATCCAGTCCATCAGGGGCATCAGGGTTGACTCCTGTGATAATTGCTTTGTGGTAAGATACGAGCTGACAAATTAAAATCAAAGGCAGGCCTTTTGAAATATGATTTAGCCTGCGTCCAAAAAGAATGAAATTAACTCCTGTATTGCGAAATTCAACATCTGTTAGGGCAACAATATGCGAAGTTTTTTTAGTCATATCATTTAAAAAATCCTGCTCATATTTGTCTGATGGGCCCAAAGCAGCTATAATTAAAGTTTTGTCATCGAACAGAACTACCGGCCCATGCCGGGCATCAAGCAAATTATAATGATTGGATGGAAGCTGACATATTTCCTTGAATGCAAGAGCTCCTTCTTCTGCTATACCTGATATCTCCGAATCAGCCAGAATTACTACATTTGACCAGTCTTTCTCTGCAACTTTTTTTAAGATATCTTCTATTTCCTTTATATATCCATCACCATTATCAATAATATAATCCAAATCTGCCAGTAACTCCATATCGTTTGTAATATTTGCGATAATATAGGCAAATGAGTAGTAAAAACAGGATACGGTTCTGGTTTGACAAATACTATGGTCGAAAGCCCAGGGAAAGTCCAAATTCAAATCTGACAACAGTGAAAGCGGTGAATCTTTTTTGCATGTAAAGGAAATCAGAGTAAATTTTTTATTTCGATTTTTTAGCAATTCTATTGTCAATAAGATTTCACTGGTGCTCCCTGATCTTGATACTGCAAGAATTAACGCATTATCGAACAGTTGATCGTAACGACTGTAATGGAGCAACATGTCTCCTGCGGCTATTGCGACAGAGGGAAGCCCTGTTTTCATATATGTCATTCTGGCAAAGGATTTCGCCAGACAGTAAGAGGAGCCGCTTCCGAGCACTATGAAAGATGAGAACTTCTCCGTTTCAAGCAGGTCGACAATAGCATGCATTTTTTCGTTCAGATAAATTTTCGTCTGCCTCATAGATTTGTACTGCTCAAGTATTTCCGTATAAGTCAGGCTCATTTAATATCCTCCTTTTTTAGTTAATCGTTAGACGATTTGTATTTGTTCATTGAATGACCTATCGTTTGCTCTCATGCTAAAAAAGATAATCGTTCAAAACTGTGCATATTTTATCAATTATTAAGTTGCCAGGTTCAGGATTTAAAGTATTTAGTCGGATTTTTTTATACTGGTCAGGTAAAAACTGTCGTAATAATCCTAATGGGATATCAATGTTCGACAAGTTTTTCAGTAGAATATTTTCTGCTGTTTTTACTTCGGGTATGCCTAAATAATATCTGCTTCTGTCCGACAGGCCGAAGATACGGTTCAGAGAAAGTGTTGATTCCGACCCTTCAAAATAGGTCTCCCAATGTTTGGGATTCCTGCGCATTACCTGCTCCAGTGTTTCTATGTAATGGGATTGTTTTTCCGGCATATCGGCGAAAATAATTTTTTCTATTGCTTGTAATGCATAAAGTCCTTCACGCAGAGCGAAGGTTAATGCGGGTCCGACTTTAAGAATTGCTATACCATCCTCTACCATATTCTTTAGGGAATCAGGATTTTGATAATCGGTGGAATGCCCCTCAAACACAAGTTGCGGGTAGTTCCGAAGTGCATGTGATAAGTGTGTCGCTGCTTCATGGCTATAATCCATAATGAAATCGTTGCCAAATTCCACACCGGGTTGCACAACAACGGCAATAACCCTTTCCCAGGCATCTTCAAGCCCTTTATTAAAAAAAGCTGTTTTAAAATATGATACTGTCTCGTGAAAGCTTTCCGGCGTTGTTATTGACAATGATTCTTCAGTGCTATGAGAGCCTCCTGCGACAGGAACTTCGCTTCCCACAACGTAAATAGGCCGTATGGCTTCAGGATTATTTTCATGCAATGCGCTGAAAGCCTGTTCGCATGCCGCAGCCAGTTGTGCAGCCCGTTCTGCTATCGTAAAGGTGTCGAATATTTCAATTTTATCATCTGCCAGCAGCATACTTGCATCAAGATGAATCTTGGAAAAACCTGCAGTTACAAAATCGCTGACTAGTGTTATGGCTTTGGCCATAGCAACTCCAGCATTTTCATTTTGCCAGGCAATGGGTCCCAAATGATCCCCTCCCAAAAATATGGAAGTAACGGGGAAATCATTTTCTGTCGCACGATGGTGAATGTAGTCTATCATTTTTTGCGGGGTCATGCCGGTATATCCGCCGAACTGGTTTACTTGATTTGCCGTGAACTCCAAAAGCAATGGCCTGTTATTCTTTTTGGCCCAACGCATTCCGGCATCAACAACCCATTCGTTGGCACTGCAAAGAGAGGGCAGGCCGACTGGATGACCATGTGATTCGCTTTTTAGAAATTCCTGAATAGGGTGGTTCATTTTGGCACCTCGATAGTTTTTATTTGAGTTCAACCGTATAAGTGAAAAAATCTCCACGAACAATGGAACTGCAATATTCAATTATAGTTGTATCCGCATATGTTATACGCTCTAAATGCATGGCGGGAATACCCACGCTCAGTCCCATATGTTCCGCCTCTGATTTGCGGATGACTGTGGCGCGAAATTTTTCTATTACTCTGTCCGGGAAAACTCCTCTCATTCTCATTGATGTATAAAGACCATTTTCTTGTATTGTTTTTTCAGTCATGTCCGGGAACAAGTAGACAGGGATATAAGAAGTCTCAATTGTATAGGGAGTCAAATCAACCAATCTCAATCTGGTAAGCTGAAAAATTTTGTCTTCTGCTTTTATTTCGAGGCGTTTGGCTATATCTTCCGTAGCGCTGATTTTTGTAAAATGAATAATGCGAACATGTTCATTCATTCCGTGCTGTTTGAGAACTTCACTGAAAGAATAAAACTTGGACAGACGCTGCTCCATAGAGATATTCGTCACAAATGTTCCTTTCCCCTGTTTTCGAATGAGATGCCCGGATAATTCCAGTTCCTCCAAAGCCTTTCTCACTGTAATCCGGCTTACATTGTACATGGTACATAATTCGTTCTCAGAAGGAATCTTCTCTCCCGGCAACCATTGCTTTGAAACAATCTGCTTCAACAGATTCTCTTTCAATTGATAATAGAGCGAAACAGGGCCATTCTTAGTGATATCCCTTCTAACATCAATCATTTATACAAATCTCCTAACTTGTACTATGTTTATAACATTATAACATTATAACAACATAACATTTGTGAACATTGTATCATACCTGTTTTAAAATGCAATATATGTTTTTGCCCAAGATATACCGGGGATATGCTGATCCAGGTCAACTGTTCTGAATTTATTTTAAAAAATTGACATTACAATGTGATTATGGTAATCTTGTTATGACATTATGACAATATAACAAATAGCAATTTTTTAACAAAGTTTAAGCATTATGCCTATACATAACAGGAGGGAGGTATTAATGGGACGAAAGATAACATTTATCGGAGCCGGTTCGCTGGATTTTACACAAGGGTTAGCAAGAGACATACTTTCTTTTGAAAGTTTTCGCAATGCGGAATTTCACCTGGTAGATATCAATGAAGGTCGTTTGTCCTATGCAACAAAGGTATTGGAAAAAACTATACGAGCAGGGAAATATGATGCCACTGTGCATGCGACCACCGATCGCAAAAAAGCGCTTCCCGGCTCGGACGGTGTGCTGATTACGATTCTGCAGGGTGGGGTCGACGTATGGAGACATGATATTGAAATTCCTAAAAAATATGGGATAGATATATGTGTGGGCGACACAAGGGGGCCATCCGGGATTTTTCGTTTTCTTCGAACGGCACCGGTAATGTTGGAAATAATCAGAGATATCGAAGAACTATGCCCTGATGCTGTAGTTTTGAATTATACGAATCCTATGGCCATGTTATGTGCGTATCTTCAAAAACAAACAAAAGTGAGTGTAACTGGCCTTTGTCATAGTGTGCAGGGGACAGCGGAAATGCTTGCCGGCTGGTTGGGAGCGGAAATGGATGACATAACATACACTTGTGCCGGAATTAACCATCAGGCATTTTATCTTGAATTTAAACTGAAAGGAGTAGATGCTTACCCGCGACTAAAAGAATTAATAAAAACACAAGCACATATCGCTAATGAAGAACAGGTACGCAATGAAATGTTTAAACATCTGGATTATTATTCTACAGAATCTTCGGGGCATAATTCGGAATATAATGCATGGTTTCGAAAACGGCCTGACCTAATCGAAAGATACTGTTCTCACGGTACCGGCTGGAATCCGGGAGAATATGCGTACATTCTTAAAGAATATATGGAAAAAGAAGCCACGTGGGAAATGCAATTCAAAAAAAGCCTGGATTCTGATGAAGTCGATTTATCTCGGGGTGATGAATATGCGGCAAATATTTTTAATGCAATATTCGGTGACAACACACCTTTTGAGTTTAACGGTAATTTATTGAATAAAGGAAAATTGATTACAAATTTGCCGGAAGGCGCCTGCGTTGAAGTTCCCGTACTTGCCTCCAAGTCAGGTATCCGGCCATTTCATGTCGGGGAGCTTCCACCGCAACTAGCTTTGCTGGTAAGTACATCAGCACAGTGTGAAGAACTTGCAGTAAACGCAGCCATTGAAGGCAACCCTCGTAAGGTGTTTCATTCAATTCTGTATGATCCGTTGACAGCAAGTGTACTATCCATGCAGGAAATATACGATATGGTTCAGGAAATGTTTCTTAAAAACAGAGACTATTTGGGGTATTTCAAATCATTAAATATTAGTTAAGATAAGTGTGTAAACAAAATAGGATAGGTTTAATTAAATGATATATGTTGTTGCAAGTTAGGATTGGAGGGTAGTTTTATGAAGAATAAGTTTATATTTCTCGTAGTTGCACTATTAATAGCAATGCCTTTACTAGCCGGATGCCAGGGTAGCTCAGATACCGGCGGTGGCGGAGATGAGGGTGGAGAAGATGTTATTGTTTTGAAATATTGGACACATCTGGAAACGCCATGGAATATCTCAAATGACAAACTAATAGCAGCTTTTCAAGACGAATTCCCCAATATCAAAATTGAAGTTGAGGCATTTCCTTATGATGATTTCGAACAGAAAGTTCAAACTTCTTTGATATCAAAATCAGGAGGCGCCGATATTTATGAATTATGGGGCGGCTGGGCATACGAGTATGCAAATACGGGAGTGTTTTCGCCGGTTCCCGATGAATTAATCAACGACCTTATTGGAGACTGCTATGAGCCGGTTCTAGGTGCATTTGAGTATAACGGTTCATATTATGGAGTACCGATGGAGTTCAATGCAGAATATGGAGGCATGTTGATTAACCTACCATATTTTGAAGAGCACAACTTGTCAGTGCCAACAACCTGGGATGGGATGATAGCGCTTGCCAAGGAACACTCAGCTTCAAAAGGTGATATTTTTGACATGAGAGGGCTTGACTTTATTTCCTTTGACACTTTGCCGTATACATGGTTGTCGATGATATTGTCTTCCGGTGGGCATTATCTGGAGGGCGATACTTTTAACTTTGATACTGATATTGCCAAAGAAACACTGCAAAAGCTTGTTGACTATGTCAAAGTCGATAAAATAACCAATATCGAAGCCTTATTGGGTTCAGAACTTGAAAACCATGACCAGTTGTTCCTGGGCGAAGCTCTCATGGCGCCGCGCGGAATCTGGACCATTCCATCCGGTGAAGAAGACTATGGACTGGAATATGGTGTGGACTTCTCATATGTTGCAATGCCTTTTTATGGAGACAAAAAATTATGGGCTGCAGAAACAGGTTGGGGACTGGCTGTAAATGCCGGTTCAGATTATGAGGATGCGGCATGGGAATTTATATCGTTCTGCATGAGGCCGGAAAATCTGCTCGAACTCAATATTGATCGCGGTATGATTCCGCCTCGCAAGTCAGTAGCACATGACGCTACATTTGTAAAATCCGTTCCTTTTGCCAAACCGATTCTAGATGTACTGGACGGAGCATCGTTTATTGGTCCCATCAATACTGATATTCTGAAAGAATCAATATGTGAAGTATTTGCTGATATTGTTCAAAATAATACACCTATCGATGAAGCAATGGTCACCCTAAACGAGAGCCTGAAATAGTAACCCCCGTTTATCTGCGCCCGCCAAAATATGGCGGGCGCAGATCATAGCAGTTCAGGGAGGATAGCATGAAAAATAACAGATTTGTCTACACGGTGTTAGTCCCGATTTTTATATGCATGATCACATTCACATTGCTCCCAATACTGTTGGGGCTGGGCATTTCTTTGTATGATTATAATCCTTTGGCTGCAAGCAGCCCGTTTGTTGGGATAGACAATTTTAAGAAATTAAGTACTGATGCGGTGTTCCTAATTTCAGTAAAGAACACTCTCGTTTTTGTTTTTGTTACAGTAGGCTTAAATATTATTCTTGCTCTAATTATTGCGCAGGCAATAAGCTCATTGAAATCAAACAAAATTCGTTCCCTTTTGCGGATGGTATTTTTTATGCCGGCAGTGGCTCCGCTTGCTGCTTCAAGTCTGGTCTGGAAGGCGATGTATGCCAACAAATACGGGCTTTTTAATGCTATATTCGGGGCTGTAGGTTTGCCTACACAAAATTGGCTGGGAGACCCCAGATGGGTGATGCCGGCAATTATTCTGTTCACTATCTGGGCTGATATCGGGTACAATATAATTATTTTTTCTGCCGGTATAGATGGTATACCAACGGACTTCCTTGAGGCGGCAGCAATAGACGGAGCGGATCCCGTCAGGAGGTTTTTCTTTATTACCCTGCCGCTTTTAGGACGTACGACTGCCTTTGTGATAACGATGACCTTAATATCGCATTTCCAAATGTTTGCCCAATTTGAAATAATGGGAAGGTCAGCGGGGAATCCGGGAGGAGGAGGGCCCAATAACTCAGGAATGGTGCTGACCCTGGAGATGTATAAAGAAGCCTTCAAATACAAACACATGGGATATGCTTCTGCAATAGCCGTAGTTTTGTTTTTAATTATTCTTGCCGTGACAATTATATCGCAACGTATCAACAGGGTTGATTGGGGGTACTGAAGATGGTGCAGGAGAACAAAAAAAATCTAGTGGGATTCATTACTCTGGTGATTGCAATAATAGTGGTATTCCTGGTTGTTATGCCTTACATCTGGATGTTGCTGACCTCCTTTAAAACAACTCCGGAAATTATGAAAAACCCCAGCAAAATTTTGCCGATTAAGTGGGTCATTACGGGTTACATTAAGGTTTTGACAAGAGCACCATTCTTTAAGTGGTTTGCGAACAGTATTGTGGTATCGGTTACGGTGACATTTATAGTGCTGCTGACAAGTTCTCTGGCAGGTTTTATTTTTGCCAAATACAGGTTCCCGCTTAAAAATGTACTTTTCTGGGTAATCCTTGCATCTATGATGGTTCCCTTTTCAGTCACAATGATTCCAAACTTTCTCATTATCAATGCACTCAATCTTTATGATTCACTTTATGCTCTGATAATACCGATGGCAGTATCGGGATTTGGTATATTCCTATGTCGTAATTTTTGCGAAGATATTCCTGACAGCATATGTGAAGCTGCGAAAATCGACGGTGCAAGCGATTTGAGAATATACGCGACTATTATCATACCCTTGTTGCGCCCGTGTCTTGCGGCACTGGCAATATTCACATTTTTGGAAAGCTGGAATGACTATCTAAGACCTTTGATAATGTTGGAGAAAGTCAGCAGTATGACTTTGCCTGTGGCATTATCATTTTTCTCATCGCAACACGGTAACGACCTTAGCGCCACAATGTCTGCGGCTGCGCTTGTCATGCTACCGGTAACAATTGTTTTTATCGCATTTCAAAAACAATTTATCAAAGGAATTGCGCTTACAGGAGGAAAGTAATCGTGGGAGATGGATATGTACGGAAAGGAGGTAATAATGGGGCCATAGTAAAAATCTAATTTATTTAATAACCGTTACAATAAATTAGCTGATGCTGAAAGGAGTGAAATTAGCATGCCAAAGTCACTAAGAAGGTTTATGTCTGGATTAATAGTGATTATGATGTTGTTGACATTGGTTCCTGCTGCAGCTTTTGCCGATGAAAGTGATGGTGGACAAGGAGCAGTAGCTGCGCTTGTTCCGCAAAATCTCGATTATACGGAAAATGCGATTGATATCCCCAATCCGGACAGAGGATTTTACAGGGCAAACGATGGGCTGGTTGTGCCGGTCGACGGAACCGGTGGATCAGGCACTGTAAATGTCGGCAATAATCCGGTTACTGTGGGAGGAGCTCAGGTTACTACCAGAGTCAGCCACATGTACTTCGACTTAAGAAATTATTCGAGCAATTCATTCACCGGTCGGGGGGAAAGATATACCAGAAGTTATCGCGCCCCCGAAGATGTGTCTATCAAATCAAGACCGGGAGACGAAGCTCCCTACGATTACAATACTCACTTTGATTATTGGCAGGCGAATGTATTGCCTACCTGGCCTCATGGGGAAACGCAACCTATAACTGAAGATGGCCTAGCCTATATCAGAGATAAACTGCAACAGGTAAGAGACGGTAACGGCGTTGCCATGGTGCGCTTCAACTATGATGGTGCCGGCTATGGCTGGGTCGATGTTAATCATCCTCATGACGGTTATATGGACAGACCGACGGCAGATATTGAACCGGATAAGGATACTATATTGACTCATATTGCGCAATTGAAACCAATCCTTCATGAATATGAGGATATTCTCATGGGTATCGATGGTGGGATGTTCGGCCCCTGGGGCGAGATGCATTCAACAACTTTTGGAACCAGTCCTGAAGCATATGCCTGGTTATTGAATGCATGGCTTGATGCTGTTCCCGAATCGCGCTCCATAGCTGTGCAGGGAGGGGCATTCTTATCATGGTATAACGATACATATGGAACAAGTTACACATTTGAAGATATAGACCAGATACCGGCGCCTGTGCGCGGTACACCTGAAGCACGTTTTGGATTCTTCAACGACAGCTATGGATATGGTGAAGATGAAGGCGATGATTATCCCGATGACTGGGGTTCTTTGTCAGAGGGGGCAGGCTGGCCCGGCGATCCGCTGGGGGACGAAGATTCTTATGACCGCGGAAGGGTGATGACCTGGATAAGAAAACAAAATAACCTCTATGGCGGGGAAGCACAGGGAGATAGAACCCTTTGGAATACATATCCATTTGTCGCCTGGGAGGCTTCCTATGCGCAGACGGTTTATCTTAATGCGGATTACTCAAGCAGCGTTCATAACAGATGGCGCGATTTCACATATAACGAAGAGAACGTAACTGTAAAAATGACAAACGCATATGAGGAACCGTATAAATTCGAATATGCGATTTTTGATCCTGTATATGATGGAAGAACAGGAGCGGAATACTGGCGTGACAGACTGGGTTATCGTTTGGTATTGAGAGATGCAAATGCCAGCGAATGGGTTGAACAAGACGGTATCCTCGAATTTGAAGGAAGCATACAAAATGTCGGATTCGGTAATATCGTTAATAAGAAAAATATAACAGCGATTTTAAAATCCAAAGATGACGGTAGCACCTATTCAGCACTTACAGACTTAGATGCAAGGGATTGGAGACCGGACCTGGACAGCAGAGCCACAAACACAGATGCATACCGTGATATGAGCTTTTCCATAAGTATGGAGGAGTTTGGAGATGTCCCGGCAGGCGATTATGACATCTACCTGAAAATTAACGATCCTAAGGAGATGAGTGCCAATAAGCGGTGCATTCGTTTCGCGAATAATGGTGATATTTGGGATGCAGATTTGGGTGCAAATCTAATAGGATCAACCGAAGTTAAAGGAGCTCCGCTACCCTATGATCCGGAAGCATTGAGGGAAGAAATAGAAGAGCTTTACGAATATGGAACAGGCACCTTGGGAAGGACTAAGAAAATGCAGGCCTTTATCATGGAAATAGCACTCCATGCCAAGGAAAGGAATCCCAACT
>JBPOJA010000007.1:0-16867 GCA_052034085.1 Bacillota bacterium
TCTTGCATCGATTGTAGCAAGAAGATCGGAGACTGTACATTTCGTGGCGAGAAACTGTACACTTTGTGGCGGAAAACTGTATATTTCTAGTGGCGGAAAATTGTACACTTTATTTTACCGTTTACAAAGATATTCGTCATTGAGGATTCTCCGGCCTGGAACCCGAACTTAAGATCTAAAACGGCAATAAGAACGACTGATACAAGGTATTTTGTGGATCCATCCATCGCAACCGCAGCACTGGGGCTTGGCCCGCAGGATTTAATCAATGATTTAAATACAATGGGACAGATGTTTGAAAACTTATGCATTCGTGATTTGAGAGTATATGCGGAAGCCCTAGATGGAATGATTTATCATTTCAGGGAAAGTAGCGAGTTAGAATGTGATGCAGAGGCCGACCCGGACCCGATATCTTTAAAAGATTTGAGCTGGAACCAGGTAAAGGAATATTTCACAAAAAGACAAATGGAGATTTTGAATCAACTTTGATTTTTTAAATCTTAAGCGATATGGCAAATGTGGAAATTATTCGGCTTACATTTTGACCTCAGATGAAGGCAAATCAACATTTTTCGGGGGATTTTGCCGCAAAACTCCTGCAAACCCATGAATTGTTAAGCCGAAAAAATTTTCAAAGCCCTATTTCGCTTATGTTTCAGGAAAATGTAAGCTAATTTTATAAGGGAAGGGCCATATCGCTTACATCTGTGAAAGCCATTAAAAATTTTGCAGCCTTGTCCGAGCTTATAACGGCGTCAGTTAGGAAATACCAAAACCAGCTGGTTTCCCCGCCTCAAAAATGGTATAAATAATATAATCAAAAACAAAGAAATCTATTCAAAAATTCGTGCTTAGCTGTTCGGAAAGACAGGTGGAAATAATGCTTGAACTTAAAAACGTAGGGCTCACGCTCTACAATGAAGAGGGAAAGGTAGAAATCCTGCGGGACATTAATCTGACTCTCGAGAAAAAGAAGATCTACGTAATCACGGGCCCCAACGGAGGCGGCAAAACCTCCCTGGCTAAAGCCATCATGGGGATTTATCCCGTAACCAAAGGTCAGATTCTTTTGGATGGACAGGATATTACGGATAAAAGCGTTACAGAAAGGGCCCGCCTGGGCATCGGCTACGCATTCCAGCAACCGCCCCGCTTCAAAGGGCTGACGGTCAGGGATATTCTCAAGCTTTCATCGGGAGCAGACGACCAGCCGGATCTTTGCGACCTATTATTTGACGTGGGCCTGTGTTCCCAGGATTATATAGACCGGGAAATCAACGAAAGCTTTTCCGGAGGCGAACTGAAGAGAATCGAAATCGCCAGCATTCTGGCTAGAAAACTGAAAGTTGCTGTTTTTGATGAACCCGAGGCCGGCATTGACCTCTGGAGTTTCCAGCGCCTGGCCGAAACTTTCGAAAGCCTGAATGCAAAATACGATACGAGCCTGGTTATAATTTCCCACCAGACCAGAATACTGGAGCTTGCCCATCAGGTCCTGGTGGTGGCCGACGGCGGCATAAAAGAAATAACCAGCCAGGAAAAGTTCCTGGAGGGAATCAGATTGTTTGACTCAATCTGCAGATGCAGGAAAAATTGCGGTGATGTGGGAGGTAAGGCAGATGCTGACTGCGACAGATAAAAAAATCTTGGCTGAGGTTGCCGATTTGCATGGTCTTCCTGCCGGAGCCTTCAATATAAGGCGTAACGGCCAGGGAATCAGCCGCAACACCACGGAAAACATCAACATAGTCACTAAGCAGGACAAACCGGGCATTGATATAATCATCAAACCCGGTACGAAAGGCGAAAGCGTCCATATTCCGGTTATCCTTTCTGAAGGCATGGAAGACCTGGTCTACAACACCTTCGAAGTGGGGGAGGGCTCGGATGTGGTCATTGTGGCAGGCTGCGGCATACACAATACCAGCGGAAACGAGGCCCGCCATGACGGGATTCACGAGTTTTTTGTACGCAAAAACGCCAAAATGAAATACGTGGAAAAGCATTACGGCGAAGGAAACGGCAAAGGCGAAAGGGTGCTCAATCCCAAAACCATCATCGAAGTTTTCGAGGGCGGCACGGCGGAACTGGAAATGGTCCAGATTAAAGGTGTGGACCATACGGTTCGCGACACCGAGGTTGTCCTGCATAAAAACGCCCGCCTTGTGGTCACGGAAAAACTGCTGACGGATTCGGATCAGACCGCCGAATCCAACATTACTGTGGAGCTGAAGGGCGACAATTCCACTGCCCAGATTCTTTCCCGGTCAGTGGCCCAAAACGATTCAAAGCAGGTGTTCCACCTGAATCTGCGGGGCTACGCAGACTGCAGGGGACATATTCAGTGCGATTCCATAATCATGGACAATGCACAGGTTTCTTCCATACCTGAGATTACGGCATATCATTCGGATGCCCAGCTGGTCCACGAGGCAGCAATAGGAAAGATAGCATCGGAGCAGCTGACCAAGCTTATGACCCTGGGACTGACTGAAAAGGAAGCCGAGGATACGATATTGCAGGGATTTTTAAAATGATGACAGGGGATGACAGGGGGACAGCCCTTTTGTCATCTTTTAAAATGTGACAAAAGGGCTGTCCCCCTGTCATCTTGCCACATGAACATGAATAATACAAAATACGGCTTTATAAAACCTGCAGTGGATGCTCACACCATGGGAATTGTTTCCGTGGCGGAGCTTCTACGTGACTGCGGTTACGAAGTGCTGATTGCCGATGACCCGGTTGCCGGGGCCATGAACGATTACCGGCATGAACTTCGCCGCAGGCTTGTGGTTGACTGGATTGCAGAAAATGAGATTGAGCGACTGGGGATCAGCTACAGGCTTGACCGCCACGATGCTGTGAACATGGTGGGTTTTCTTATCGAAGAGCTGAAAAAAGCAGGACTTCTGAAATATCAGGGCGGCAGGATTGACTCGATTTTCTTCGGCGGCCTGCCGGATACATGTGAATTAATTAACAAAGAGTTCAAAGGGCTGGTTGAAACCTTCATAGGAGGCGAATCCGCAACAGAGACCCTGTTAAAACTTGGAGTTCCGCCTGAGAAAATTCCACCTGACCTGAAGGAAAGCAGCAGGTATGACAACAGCCTCCTGACATTCGGCAGAGAAATTATCAAAGCCGGGGAATACACCGGGTTTAAGCCTGCCCAAAGACCTGCTTATCCCGAATACGGAACCACGAAGGACACCGTCTTAAAACGCTTTGAAGCCGGCATGAGACGGCATCCTTTTTTGCCTTTGATCCGGGCTCATGTGGGGCCGTATTCCTCCGAAGCAACCAGAACCGAATCCATAAATGAATTTGTCGGCTGGGCAAAAAACCTGGCTGAATCCGGCTGGCTGGACATTCTGTCCATAGGAAGTTCCCAGCTTACCCAGTCAAACTTCGGTGAAGATTGGGAAGACAGGCCAAACGGAGGGGGAGTTCCCGTCAATTCGCCGGAAGAATACCGTATGATATGGGAAGCGGCCAGACCCTTGCTGGTCAGAACCTATGCCGGCACGAAAAACATTCCCGCCCTCGCCCGCATGCACGAGGAAACCCTGAACATCTGCTGGCACGCCATGTCGCTATGGTGGTTCAACCGGCTGGATGAGAGGGGGCCATATGACCTTCTCACAAGTTTGAGACAGCAATTTGAGGCCATCAGATACATTGCGGAAACCGGCAAACCCTTTGAGGCCAATGTATCCCACCATTTTGCCTTCAGGGGCGCTGATGATGTTACATACATAGTGTCTGCCTGTCTGGCGGCAAAGCTGGCAAAGAAGCTGGGGATTAAAACTTTCATCCTGCAGAACATGCTCAACACCCCAAGAACTACCTGGGGAGTGCAGGATCTTGCCAAATCCCGGGCCATGCTGCAGCTTGTGAAAAGTCTTGAGGACAGCAGCTTCAAAGTCCTGCTCCAGCCCAGAGCCGGCCTCGATTATTTCAGGCCTGACTTAAATGACGCAAAGGCGCAGCTGGCTGCGGTAACCGCTCTGATGGACGACATCGATCCCCACAACGAACTGAGTCCGCCCATTATTCATGTGGTCAGCTTTTCAGAAGCTCTTCAACTGGCCACTCCCGAAATTATAAACGAGAGCATACAGATTACCCTTCATTCACTGCGCAAATACCGTGAGCTCAGGAAAAAAGGCGATGTGGAGGACATGTCCCAAAATATCGATGTGAGCGAAAGGCAGGCTGACCTGTACTCATCAGCCCTTAAAGTCATTTCCGCCATCGAAGAGAGCATCGACAACGTATATACCCCTGAGGGCTTCTATAAAATATTTGCCTCAGGCTTTCTGCCTGTGCCCTATCTCTGGGGCGAAACTGAAGAATTTCAGCATGCAAAGAACTGGAAAACAAAGCCCGTCAGGGGCGGAATAAAGATAGTTGATTCGGAAAACAAGGTCATAAAGACAGACCGGATGATAGAGGTTGTAAAGGCAAATCTGCAGGAGTTTCCTTTCGGCCGGCTGTCATCCGATATAGCTTTGAAATGAAGAAAGGAAGCAACATGGCTGATTACGCACCAATTAAAGATTTTCTGGTCGAACATGCAAGGAAGGGGGCCATTTCCTTTCACATGCCGGGCCACAAGGGTTCGGCCCTATACCGGAGATTTGAATATGACGATTTCATCGAAAGGATTATGGACTGCGACATTACCGAAATAGCCGGGGCCGACAACCTTTTTCAGGCTGAGGGCATACTAAAGGAATGCCAGGATATCTATGCCAATCTATATGATGTGGACAGGTCCTATCTGCTTATAAATGGAACCAGCGGCGGCATTATTGCCGCCATTCTGGCTGCCGTTCCCAGGGGCAGGAAGCTGATTATGGCCAGAAACAGCCATAAGTCGGTGTTTAATGCCATGGCTCTGGCAGATGCAAAACCCGTTTACGCATACCCGGAGATTGTGCCGGAGTTTGGGATTTCCGGGGCGATTTCACCAGGAGAAATAGAAATGCTGCTGGATGAAAATCCCGAGGCTGAGGCGGTGATTTTGCCCAGTCCCAACTATTACGGCATATGCTCTGACGTGGAAGCTATCGCAGAAGTCGTTCACAGTCATGGAAAGGTTCTCATTGTGGACCAGGCCCATGGGGCACATTTAAAGATGTTCAGCAGGTTCGGAGTTTCGGGCTTTCCCAAATCAGCTGAGGAGTGCGGTGCCGATATAGTAATCAACAGTATTCACAAGACCATGGCCTCCTTCACCCAGAGTGCGGTTCTGAACTTAAACTCCGACAGGGTTTCCCACTATGTGCTTGAAGACAAGCTGCAGTGCATTGAGAGCACAAGCCCTTCTTATATTCTCATGGCGTCTTTGGACATAAACGCTCAGCTCATGAACAGGCACGGCGAAACTCTGATGAGGGAATGGGCTGACAACCTCAACGTATTTTATGATCACGCCCATGAAATAGAGCATTTAGATTATATAGGCAAGCTGCCCGGCATGGACTGGACCAAGATCAATGTCAGTTTTGCAAGGCTGGGGATTTCCGGTGCAGAGCTTGAGGCGTTGCTGATGAAAGAGAATATTTTCAGCGAGCTTTACACGGGAAACCTGCTCATGTGCATGACCGGTGTTGGAAACACGAAAGAGCATATCGAAGCCCTGGTAAATGCCCTGAAAAATATTTCCCGGTCAGGCTTAAAACCTGTTGATTTAGCCGGAATAAAAGAAGAAGGGGCTTCCGCTGCCTACAGACGGGCTGAGATATTTGACATTCCCAAAAACAAAGTCAGGGTACCGCTGACGGAAGCTGAAGGACTGATATGCGCCGGCAGCCTGATTCCCTATCCACCGGGGATTCCTCTGGTCTGTCCCGGTGAAAAATATGAAAAAGATATACTTGAGCAGCTGAAAAAACTCAGGGAGGAGGGAGCAAAAGTTATTGGCATTGATGACAGCGGGAAGGTTCTCGCCGGCAAAAGTTAGCAAGGACTCATGATGCAAAAATGAGCAGATTATCATCAATTTCAAAGGAGGAAAAGAAATGAAAAAATATTTTTTGGTGCTTTTAGTTCTGGCCATGGTTTTGAGTGTAAGCGCCTGTGGAGGAGATTCCGGGAGTGGAGGCGGCGGAGGAAAATCCAAAAAAATGGTCATGTTCGAAATACGCAATGAAAGCGGGGCTCCCATGGTTATCGACATCAGCACTGATATCAGTTCATTTGAAGATCTGGATGCCCTGGATGCCGAAGACTTTACCGTGGGAACAGGCGTCATCAGTTCTGTCAGCGAGGATGTGGATAACTTTGCAAGTTACGGATGGTCCATCACCGAAACATCTCCCTCAACTTATGAAATAACCAGATACATTGCAGCCGGCCCTGTGCCTGAAGGCGAGGAATATCTGTACCTGGGAGAGTCATGGAGACAGCTTTATCCTGATGCCACGGGAAAAGTCTATACCGTCACGATAAAAGGGAAATACAACGAACTTGCCGTTGTGGAGTGGGATGGTTCGGGATTTACACAGACACAATAGTCTGTGTGATTTTCAGAAACTATAAGATTATGCTGACTGCAATTCCGTCGCCCACAGGCAGGATTGCAGTCTTTATGTTCGGGTCAGTTGTGATGTGGCTAATGAAAGCCCGCATCCGGCCGGCTATGGTTTTGTTCCTCGGGTGGTCCAAAATTTTGTCTGATATGGTCATCCCTTTAAAGAAAATATTGTCCGCAACTATAATGGCGCCCGGCCTGCACAGGCCGATGCAGCCATCCCAGATCTCTTTGTAATGATTTGTTGCACCGTCTATGAATACAAAGTCAAAGGCCGGCAACAAACAGGATTCCTTTTCTTCTGCCAGAAGTTTCAGGCTTTCCCTGGCGTCTCCATGAAGCATTCTTATCCGTTCGCCTGCGCCGGATTTTTCGAAATTCTGCCTGGCTATGCCGCATAACCGCTCCTGGATTTCCAGGGTGGTCACATGTGTTTTTTCATCTGCCATTGCAAAAAGAAGGGCTGAATATCCCACTGCCGTTCCTATTTCGAGGATCTGGCAGGGTCTGTTCATTTCCTGCAGCAACAGCAGAAATGATTCGGTTTCCCGCTGTATGATGGGAATGTTTTCAGCCTCAGCTTCTTCCCGCATGCGGTCCAAAAACGGGTTATGAGGCTGGTAAAATCCTTCTAAATATCCCGTTATTTCTTCTTTCGTTATTTTTATATCATTCATTATTTTCACGCTTTCTTCCTCCGTTTCACATTACTATAACATGCAATTATGGCGGGATGTGACAAAACCTGTCGTTAATAAGGGCAATTATTGTTACTTTTCAGCCCCTGTGTTATCATTATCATCATATATCAGCCGTATTTTGATGACATCCCGGAACCGGAAAATGAAAGGAATTTGAGAAATGGACAAAAAACACGCAATGCTTATGAAGGAAATGGTCAGCTACGACAGTGGCGACCTGCGCAGGATTCAGCACATGGTCAAGGTTTATGGATTTGCTTCTACCATAGGCAGGCTGGAGGGACTGTCTGAAGACGAGCTTTATACTCTTGAAACTGCTGCAATACTTCATGACATAGGCATAAAAAACAGCATGAAAAAATACGGCTCCTCCATGGGGAAATATCAGGAGGAAGAGGGGCCGCCTGAAGCTGAAAGGCTGATGCGTGAACTGGGCGGTTTCACTGAAGATCAGATTGAAAAGGTTAAATTTCTTGTGGGCCACCACCACACCTATGAAGGCATAAGGGATTTGGATTACCAGATTCTCATAGAAGCTGATTTCCTGGTTAACCTATATGAAAATCCGGAAAAATATGGTGACCCCGCAGCTGTTCTGGAAAAGCATTTCAGGACCGAAACCGGTAAACAAATGCTGAAAGACAGTTACCTCGTGTAGCCATGGAAAAAGTACACAGCAGCATTTATTTGAAAGAACTGGCCCTGCCGAACAGCCCCCTGAAATACCTGAACTTATTCATAATACGGGGTGACAGTGAATCCATAATCATCGACACTGGTTTCAATATGGAAGAAACCAGGGAGGAAATGGACAGGGTTTTTGCGGAGTTGAATCTGAAGCCCGAAAACACTATTCTCTTCCTGACCCATCTTCATTCCGACCACACGGGCCTGGCTTCCTATCTGGAAGAAAAGGGTGTAAAGGTTTTCATAAGTAGAACGGACGGGGAAATACTCAACAACAGCGTGAGTATCGACGATACTGCATGGCTGGAAACCGTTGAACATGGAAAGCTTCAGGGCCTGGAGGCCGACAGACTGAGTTTGCAGGACAACCCCGGCTTCAAATACAGGCCAACCGGGCACATCAATTACATTCCCGCAGTTCCGGGGCAGTTTTTCCGCATTGGGAACTATGATTTTGAGGTCGTGGATTTGAAGGGCCATACCCTCGGCATTTTAGGCCTGTACGAGAAAAAACATAAAATATTATTTTGCGGCGACCACATTTTGGGTAAAATCTCTCCAAACATTACATTCTGGGGCTTTGAGTACGGGGATATCCTGGGGACCTATCTGGAAAGCCTGGAACGGGTTTACCATATGGATATAGATTATCTTTTTTCCTCACACAGAGCCCTTGTGAAAGACCACAGGGAAAGAATTGACCAGCTTAAGACTCACCACAGGCAGAGGTTGAACGAGGCCAGGCAAGCCTTGGCGACAGCCCAACGGGCAACGGTCAGAGAAGTGACGAAACAGCTTCACTGGGATATACGAAGCAAAAGCTGGGATGATTTCCCCGCTTCGCAGAAGTGGTTTGCCGCAGGAGAAGCCCATGCGCATCTGGAGCATCTGAGGGCAAAAGGCGAAGCCCGCATGGAAATTGTGCGGGGAGTATGCTATTATAGCCTTATAGTGTAAATAACGGGAGGTGCCGTAAATGAAAAACAAACTTACCGCAATGATGCTTGTTATGCTTTTAATTTTCTCCATGGCGGCTCTTGCCGCATGCGGAGGCGGTTCGGATTCGCAACCGCCTGATAATCAGCAGACAGAGGATGCCGTCGAGGATGAGACAGACCAGGGTGAGGCCGGCGGCGGCAATAAAGGCGGCGGCTCCGAAGGCCCTGATTTTAGCGTTTTTGCTGCAAAATCAGGAGAGATAAAGAGCTTTTATTACAAGACTGTCTACACCTTTAACCAGGGAGAGTCGTTTTATGGGAAGATGTGGTTAAAAGGCAACAAAATGAGAATGGAGTCCGTGGACTCAGATTCCGAAGAAACCGTGGTCACCATTACTGACAACGATGAAGGAGTCATGTACATTTATTATCCCGAGTCCAATTACGCCATGAAAATGGACATGGATTTTGACATGACTGATGATGATATGACCCCGGATAATTTCTACGATTCCATTGAATGGGATAACTATCTGTTTGTGGACAAAGAGGTGCTGAACGGAATGAAATGCGTTGTTTACCGCGGTATTGACGAGGAAAATAATAAGTTCACAGTCTGGATCTGGGAGGACTGGGGCATGCCGGTCAAGATAGTATCGGAGGTCAACGGGGAAACCATGACGGTTGAGTATACGGATATTGAGCTCAACAAAGTCGACGACAGCGTGTTCAAAATTCCGGGCAATGTGGAAATAATGGATTTTATGGGATCCATGGGTTGATGAAAACTATTCTCATTACGGGGGGGACAGGTTTTATAGGTTCACACGCAGCCGTAGTCATGCTGAAGGAAGGCTACGACATTGTTGTTGTGGACAATCTCTGCAACAGCAGCGCCGGTGTGATTGACAAAATCAGGGAGATATCTGTCAAGGACGCGGATCCGGACAAAACTGCAGCCGGCATTGAGTTTTACAAAGAAGACGCAACAGACGAAGAGGCCATGGACCGAATCTTCCAGGCTCACAATTTCCATGGCATCATGCATTTTGCCGGCTTGAAAGCCGTAGGAGAGTCCGCAGAGAAGCCGCTTGAATATTATTACAACAACACAGTGAGCACCATGGTGCTTGCAAAACTGGCTCTGAAATACAGGGTGAAAAATTTCATTTTCAGCTCTTCGGCCACGGTTTACGGGGACAATGAGGTACCTTTTAAGGAAGAAATGACTTTGAGACCGGCAACCAATCCATATGGCGAAACAAAAGCTGTCAGTGAAAAAATTCTAATGGATGCGGCGGCGGCCAATCCGGATTTCTGTGTGGGAATACTAAGATATTTCAATCCTGTCGGCGCCCATGAGAGCGGGATGATAGGTGAAAATCCGGCAGGAATACCAAACAACCTTATGCCGTATATCGTGCAGGTTGCGGCGGGAAAACTCGATAAGCTGCGGGTTTTCGGAAATGACTATCCAACGCCTGACGGCACCGGGGTCCGGGATTATATTCATGTCATGGATCTGGCTGAAGGCCATGCCGCGGCATACAGGCATCTTAAGCCCGGAGCTGAAATATATAATCTCGGTACAGGAAGAGGCACCAGCGTTTTGCAGCTTGTGAAGGCTTTTGAAGAAGCCAACAATCTTTCCGTCCCCTTTGAAATAACCGGAAGAAGAGCAGGAGATATCGCAGAAAGTTATGCCGGTGTTGACAAAGCAAAGGCAGAACTGGGCTGGCAGTCGAAAAGAGATATTATGCAGATGTGCAGGGATGCCTGGAATTTTGAACAGAACAGATATAAAAACAGAAAGTAAAACAGGATATAAAAACAGGATTTGCGAAAGGAAAAGGAACTGACGTGAAAGAGTACAAAATAGCCCATCTGGTTAAATCAGAAGACTTGAACCATCACGGAACATTGTTTGCGGGGAGATCTGCCGAATGGCTGGTGGAGTCTGCCTTTGTGGCGGCTGCGGCAGGCCATGGCAAGCCTGAGAATGTGGTCTGCGTAAACATTCATGGTTTTGCATTCAAAAGACCCGTGCAGAGAGGCGACATCATCACATTTTTCTCAAAAGTTGCCAGGGTGGGGAGATCCAGCATTACGGTTTACGTTAAGGTAAAATCTGAAATCAGCGGGCTTACGCATGTAGACGGGTTTCTTACCTTTGTGTGCCTGGATTCGGTAACAAACATCACTGTCCCGCACGGCATTGTTATGGACGAGCCGGCCGATGAAGAAGAGATTAAAATTAGAGAGCGGGCCCAGGCATTATAGCCGGCCCGCCAATTTCTCATTCAGAATACCTGAACTATCTCCAGTAGTTGTTTGCCGCGGCAACGGTCTGGAAGTTGATTGCAACGACCTGTGAAGCTGCAGTCAGGCTGTCGGCATTTTCGGAATAAACCGGTCTGAGTTTTTCCCTTATTTCTGCCGAGGGCTGGGTGTAGGCCACGCCTTTCCTCGATAGAGTGATTGCCAGTTCAAAACCCTCCTGGGGCGTTTCAGTTATAAGTGATGTAAGCCATGTGTTCATTTTTATCCTCCTTTTCAACATAAATATTAACTGGTTCGGTTATCCCATCTTCTTATATCATTTGTTTATATCAAAAGTCGCATTCCGAAGACCTACATACCCCGTTTGTCTGCATATCAATCGGCAGTCATTCCGCATGAAACAAAAAGTGTTGAGAAGTGGTTTCCGTTAATGTAAAATACAAATATGGAAACTAAAATTTATGATAAAAACGGTATTGTCATCAGGGAAGCCATGCCCGAAGATTACGGCGAGATATTGAGACTGAACGAAGAGTCGGTTCAGTTTCTTTCCCCTATGAATCTGGACAGGCTGAGACACCTGAAAAATGAGTGCGAACTTTTCTGGGTGGCAGAAAATCAAGGCAAAATTCAGGCCTTCATAATAGCCTTCAGAGAAGGGGCCGACTATGACAGCGTCAATTACCAGTGGTTTGAAAACCATTATGACAAATTTCTGTACATTGACCGGATAGTGGTGGACATAGGAGCGAGAAAAGCAGGTTTAGGCAAGCTCATCTATGACGCCATTTTTATTTATGCGGGGAAAAGCGCAGTAAACCAGATTACTGCAGAAATTGACATTGAGCCGGCCAATCCCGTTTCCCTGAGATTTCATGAACGCTATGGATTTCATGAAGTGGGCAGACAGGAGGTTGCGGGAGGCAGCAAAATAGTGTCCCTGCAGGTTTCGGAGCTATAGCCTTTGTCATTGACCGAAATTAAATGTTCGGTAAATTAAATATCATTTATAATCGTTATCGTTGAGAAAAAAGGTTTGAAAGGAGAAAGTTATGGGACTGATAAGAGCTGCGTTAGGAGCTGCCGGCGGTACTCTGGCAGACCAATGGAAAGAGTATTTTTACTGCGAATCCTTGCCAAACAATGTTTTGGTCAGTAAAGGGGAGAAACGCGTTTCAGGCCGTTCCTCCAACGTAAGGGGCGAGCCCAACATTATTACATCAGGCTCGGGAATTGCTGTGGCAGACGGCCAGAGCATGATTATCGTTGAGCAGGGCAAGATAGTTGACTTCTCTGCAGAACCGGGAATATTTATATTTGATGCGGGTGGAGAACCTTCGCTTTTTGCAGGCAAAGGTTTCAAGGAAGGTGCCTTAGGCTCACTTAAAACTGCCTGGGACCGTTTTAAATTCGGCGGGAGCCCGGGAAAGGATGCCAGGATTTACTTCTTCAATATGAAGGAACTGCCGGGCAACAAATACGGTACACCCAACCCAATTCCTTTCAGGGTGGTGGATACCAACATCAATCTCGATATAGACATAGCCATCCGCTGCCACGGTGAATACAGCTTCCACCTGATGAACCCGATTTTGTTCTACACAAATGTCAGTGGAAATGTGCCCGATGAATACATGGTGGAAACCCTGGAAGGTCAGCTGAAGACAGAACTTCTCACAGCTTTGCAGCCGGCTTTCGCAAAGATATCCAAGATGGGTGTCAGGTATTCGGCTCTGCCGGCCCACACAGAAGAGCTGGCGGATATCCTCAATGAGGAACTGACAGAAAAATGGAGAGACCTGAGAGGGCTTGAAATAGTCAGCTTCGGTATCAGTTCCGTTTCCGCCAGCGAAGAAGACGAAAATCTCATCAAAGAAGTGCAGAAAGCTGCCATCATGCGGGATCCGACAATGGCCGCCGCTGCGATTGCCAGTGCACAGGCAGATGCCATGAGAGGAGCCGCCACCAACGAAGGCAGTTCGGTCATGGGATTCATGGGAATGGGCCTTGCAGGCCAGATGGGCGGAATGAGCTCACCCAACCTGTTCAATGTTGCTCAGCAGCAGGGCGCCCAGGGCGGTATGGCTCCTCAGGGCGGAATGCCTCAGGGCGGAATGCCGCCGGGCGGTGTGGTTGCCGGAGCGGGAGTTATGCCCGGGCAGCAGGCGTCTGCAGAAGGCTGGACCTGTCCGCAGTGCAATCATACGGGGAATACCGGTAATTTCTGTTCGAACTGTGGCGCGGCAAAACCGGCGGCACCGGCAGCATGGACCTGTGCCAGATGCGGCCATCAGGGTAATACCGGCAAGTTCTGCTCAAATTGCGGAGCGCCACAAGGTGGTGAATAATAATTGAACATCAGAAAGCGCGGATTCCGGGCCAGGCTTTTTATGCTTGGCCTGGTAATGGCTTTAGTTTTCAGTTTTGCAGCCTGTGGTGGCAAGACGGACAACACCGGTTCAGACGGCAATGAAGATGCCGATGATGTTTTGGATCAGGTTGAAGGCGAAACCATAGTTGTTACAGACGAAGCTGGTTTTGTGACAGTGGAAATTACTGATGGAGCAGCAACGGTTTTCTTTCACCCGGAAGTCTGGGCGGAGCACGAAGATGAGACAATGATTAATGAAAACTCAGAGGCATATGTTCCCACGGATGAACCTTTTCCGGTTATTACTTATGGCGAAAGAGTTGCAGCGGCGGCGGTCGGCCAGGTGGAGGCCATGGGAGGCAACCATATGTCGGAAATTTTCACCATGCCCAGCCTGTTTCTTGCCATGGACGACGGGACTGTGGAGTGGCTGCAGCTTAATCCCTTTATAATGTATCCGGGGGATGAGTTTCACAGCATCATTACTTTGCCGTTTCTGGAAAATATAGTATCCCTGTCTTTTGAACCCGATGGCGAGGGGGTAGGCGAACACACGGTATACGCAAAGGATGCCAAAGGTCTCCACTATGATGTGCGGAATGCCCATAAATATGCAGACTTTTTCGAAGGTTACTGGAGCGGCACTGTGGAACTGGGCGAGGACGAATTTTATATTTATATGATTTTCGGCCGCAACGGCCTTGTGAAAATGAGCCGGAGCAGGGCATATTCCGATGACTGGGGTTCCAGCTATTCGGGTACTTTCCATATGCATATGGACGAGGAGTCTTCGCTGGGCTATTTGCCAGGAATTCTATCGGTGGACCTGGAGCTTGATCCGGGCCAGAGAATCGCGGATATCGGGGATGCCCCACTTAATATCAAGGGTGATTTCTTTGCCGAATCCGGAGGGTTTCAGGGCTGGATGACCCTTTATCACGCCGATCGCGACCCTCTGCTGGAGGTCAGGGGACAGGTTGCAGATGAAATCAATTTCTGGCTGGATTATGATTCCGGTTTTCAATTTGGAGACAGGTTCATTTTGAGCACAGACTTCCTGTCCGATGAAGAGCTGGTTGAGTATCTCGCCATGTACGCGGGTAAAGCCGGGGACATGCTGCGGAATCAGGGCATGAAGGCCATGGTTACAGGTGAAAGCAGCTTTATCCCTCACGAAGGGATGTGCAGGGATGTCTGGCTTGGAACAGACCAGGGTGGCAGCTTTGTGAAAGAAGTGATGTTTTCTGTGGGCGCATATGGGGTTATTTATGAATTCCATGTGCCTTCTGATAACTGGGATATGGTTTATATGCCGCCATACGGCGACGACTTCTAAAGGGGAGGTGACTATGAGTATTCATGAGTTTGAGTGCCCCAATTGCGGCGGAGGCATTCAGTTTAATCCGGGGCAGCAGAAGCTGGTCTGCCCTTATTGCGATACGGAAATGGATGTGGAGGCCCTGATGGCTCTGGATGAGTCTTTGAAGGATGACCTGAAGTCGGAAGCCAGGGACTGGGGCTATCAAGGTGAAGAATGGAGCAGCGATGAGCAGCAGGGTATGGCTGTATATACATGCAAATCATGCGGCGGTGAAATCATCGGTGAAGAAACCATGGGTGCATCCAGCTGTCCGTTCTGTGGCAATCCGGTGCTGATGCCCTCCAAGTTTTCGGGCAGCCTGAAGCCGGACCTGGTGATACCTTTTAAGGTCAGCAAAGACCAGGCACTGAAGGCCCTGAAAGATTATTACCTGGGCAAGAAGCTCCTGCCTGCCGTATTTAAGGACAGGAACAGGCTTGAGGAAATCAAGGGGGTCTATGTGCCTTTCTGGCTTTTCGATGCAGATGCGGAAGCCAGCATAGAGTACGAGGGAAAATCCAGTAAATCCTGGACTGATGCGGACCACAATCATTCTGAAACCGAACACTACAGAATAATTAGAGAAGGAACTCTGACTTTTGATAAAGTGCCCGTGGACGGATCGGAGGATCTGGACGACACTCTTATGGAATCATTGGAGCCTTTTGATTTTTCCCAGGCGGTGGATTTCAAGACAGCCTACCTGGCCGGTTATTTTGCCAACAAGTATGATGTGGGTGTTGAGGAAAGCCAGGGAAGAGCCGATGAAAGGATGAAGGCCAGCGCCCAGGAGGAGTTTGCCAGAACCGTAGGTTCTTATGACCAGATCAACGTAACCCGGTCCAGAATAGACATTAAACAGGGCAAGGTTTCCTATGCCTTGCTGCCTGTATGGCTCCTGTCCACAAAATGGCAGGACAAAACCTATACCTTTGCCATGAACGGGCAGACCGGCAAATTTGTGGGCGACCTGCCTCTGGACAAGTCCCTGTCCACCAAATATTTCTTCAAGATTTTCGGTGGAGTGGCGGCAGTGCTTCTGATACTATCGCAGATCATTGCGACATTTATGTAGGAGGTGGGGAAAATGACAGACAATAAATCTTTCAAAAAAGCAGGCCTGTTGATTCTCGTGCTCCTTATGAGTATCGGAGCGTTTTCCCTAGTGGTTTTTGCTGATAACGGAGACCTGCCCCTGGTGAATGATGCTGCCGGCATTTTGACTGATGACCAGGTTGACAGGCTGGAAGAGCATTTGCAGAAGATAAGCGACAGAAATGATTTTGATGTTGTGGTTCTGACCGTGCCTTCACTGGACGGCCGCGTGGCTCATGAATATGCAGCTGATTACTTTGAGCTGAATGGCTACGGCAGGGGAAACAATGACGGATGCATTCTTGTCGTTGCAATGGAAGACAGGGATTTCGGCTTTGCAGCGCTTGGTTTCGGCAACACTGCATTTACTCCTGTGGGCCAGCAGTATTTCGACGGCTATTATCTGCAGCATTTAAGAGACAACAATTATTTTGAAGCTTTCATGGCTTACGGGGAAGCAGTTGATTTGTTTTTGAAAGCGGCTAAAGCCGGAACGCCTTATGACGAGAACAACATTCCCGGCCAGACGCAGAAGCCGGAAGAAGAACCCAAATCAAAGCGTGGGCTTTTCGGTGGAATAAGCATTGTTCTGGCAGCACTGATTGCAAAAATAACGACAGGCTCCTGGAAGAGCCAGCTTAAGAGCGTCCGGCCTGAGCGGGGTGCAAGAAGCTACGTGCGTAAGGACAGCTTAAATCTTACTGACAAGCAGGATGTTTTCCTTTACAGGCACATCGATACTACGATTATACCCAAAAAGGAAGAAGGATCCATGGGCCAGGACTTTACTACTTCTTCAGGCAGTAAAGCCACCGGCCACAGCGGTAAATTCTAATATGACATATGACAGGGGGACATCCCTTTTATGACAGGGGGACAGCCCTTGTGACC
>JBPOJA010000004.1:0-67176 GCA_052034085.1 Bacillota bacterium
CCATCTTAAACGTGGAGAAGGCAAAGAATGCCATCATCTGCAACTACGATCTCATGCCCGGCTATGCCGGCGTGGACAACCCTCTGTACCATAAGGATGAAGTCATCATGATGCTGGGCAATGCTGAGGAAACAGTTCAGGAGCTGATTGAAAAACTTAGCAGCAAAACCCAGGATTCCGGAGAATCCGAATCGGCAGATCAGGCAAAAGAAAACAGATTGTCAACCATCATGAGGAATGCAAAAAGAGTCATCATAGTTCCGGGATACGGCATGGCTTTGGCCCAGGCCCAGCAGAAAGTCAGGGCTCTTGCAGATGCCCTTGAAGCTAACGGGGCTGTTGTGGACTTTGCCATTCATCCCGTAGCCGGCAGAATGCCCGGCCACATGAATGTGCTTCTAGCTGAAGCTGATGTTCCATATGAGAAGCTCAGAAGCATGGATGAAATAAATGACGAATTTGAGAAAGCGGATCTTGCCATTGTTGTGGGAGCCAACGATGTAATCAATCCTGCGGCAAACACAGCGGTTGATACACCTATTTACGGCATGCCGATACTCAATGTGGAGAAGGCAAAGAATGCCATCATCTGCAACTACGATCTCATGCCCGGCTATGCCGGCGTGGACAACCCCCTGTATCATAAAGATGAAGTCATCATGATGCTGGGCAATGCCGAGGAAACAGTTCAGGGGCTGATTAACAAACTATGATGTAGTTTCCTGTGACCCTTATGCACATAAAATAATATAAAGAAGCAGTGGTAATCCACTGCTTCTTTGCTTTACAAAATTTAATTTTTATTGTTTGCCTATTTTGCGAACTTGAATGCTCTCTCTACGTTCTCAAGGAGAGGTGTTACAGTAACTGTTACGCTGGAAACAAGATCTTCATCTGTAGGTACACCATCAGACAGCGCAATTCCTTTAACCTCGGCAAGGGTTTTGCCTACGATGTACTGAGCCAGAGCCTGGGCCTGCTCATTCCATTCTTTTCCGATGGGGGAAGCTTTTCTCATACCATACTCATCTCCAAGTTCTTCCTTGGTCTTGAAGGTCTGGCCAAGATCTGAGGAAACTTTTCCGTCAACTGTAAAGTTCACTCCCACCTGGGAAGCATCCATGATTGCACTGGTGATTACGCCTGCATCATCAATGGTTACTACTGTGTAATATGAATATGCAATCGCTGAACCATCTCCGTCTGCGCTGGCATCTTTCGAATAATGCCCATCCATGTAGGTAATAACACCGACTCCCAGTTTGTCACCTGCTGCAGCTCCCAGAGGCTTTGCATTGCCAACTGCTTTTTCGATGGCTTCAATATAATCGATGATGGTCATAGTTACTGAGGATGTCAGATCATCGCCTGAGGGTTCACCGGTATCAGTAAGGGCAATGCCTTTTACTTCAGCAACTGTTTTGCCGATAACATATTCAGCAAATGCATCAGCCTGCTCGTTCCACTCTTTTCCAATGGGGGAAGCTTTTCTCATACCATAGTCATCGCCCAGCTCCATCTTGCTTACGAAAACAACATCTCTAGGAGTAAGAATCTTGCCGTCAGCAGAAAATTCAAAGGCTGCCTGAGCATGATCAATAACGCAATTGGTAATTACTCCATTTTCATCGACTGTAACTGCAACTACTGAAGAGTTGGCTTCTGCAATTCCGTTTCTGTCGCCGGCATCGGAAGATCTGCCGATATCGGAAATAACAGCCATACCGGTTTTAACTGCTTCAGATGCTACTTCATCTTCAACTTCGTCTTCAACTTCGTCTTCAACGTCAACATCACCGCCACCGTTATCTGTACCACCGCCACAAGCTGCGAAAGTCATTAACATGAGTGCCAATACTAAAAATAACGCTAACTTTTTCTTCATTCTCTTTCTTTCTCCTTTTAAAATATTCCTCATTAAGATTACTATATCCTCAGCCCGGTTTTTAAGAACCGGGAGAATAGCCTGATTTTATCTTTGTGTAAAAATAAACAAACTGACATTATTGTGACAGAAAGTTAATCTGCTGTCAAGCGAAATGTCAGCATATTATTTTCTGGCAGGACATAAAAAACAGCGGAAATTTCCGCTGTTTTTATAAGATTGACATAAATGTTTACTATCTCAAAAATCCGAAAGCTTTCTCCACGCTCATCATAAGAGGGGTAACAGCCACAGTCACACTGGATGCCAGGTCTTCATCTGTTGCATGACCTTCGCTTATTGCTATTCCCTTAATCTCAGCTAAGCTTTTCCCTGTTACATAAGCTGCAAAGGCCTGAGCCTGTTCATTCCATTCCTTGCCAATGGGTGAAGCTTTTTTCATGCCATAATCATCGCCTAATTCCACTTTGGTTTTAAATGTCTGTCCCAGGTCAGATGCTATTTTCCCGTCGGCTGTGAAATTCACGCCCACTTCTGAAGCATCAATTATGGCGCTTGTAACAACACCTGCATCGTTTACTGTAACTACTGCATAATAAGAGGCTGCCAACAAAGTGCCATTTCCGTCTGCACTGGCATCTTTTGAATAGTTGTTGTCAACAGATGTAAGGATGCCAATACCTATTTTATCAGCGGCGGAAGCTCCCAAAGATTGTGCATTATTAACAGCTTTTTCTATAGCATCAAGATAGGTGGTAACCGTAACGGTAACGCTTGAAGCCAAATCTTCATCAGCCGGTGAACCTTCCTCTGTAAGAGCTATGCCTTTAACTTCAGCCAGGGTTTTGCCGATTACATAGTCTGCCAAATCGTCAGTCTGCTCGTTCCATTCTCTTCCGATTGGGGAAGCTTTTCTCATGCCATAATCATCTCCAAGCTCGTTTTTCGATGCGAAAGCTGTCCCCTTTGGTGAGAGCATTTTTCCGTCAGCTGAAAATTCCATTACTGCCATGGAATGGTCGATTGTGCAGTTTGTGATAACGCCATTTTCGTCAACTGTTACAGCCACTACTGTGGAATCTGCCTGGGCAATACCATTTCTATCGCCTGCGTCAGAAGACCTTCCAATGCCGGAAATAACGGCCATACCCGTTTTTACCGAGCCTGTTTCAACGACATCTTCGCCGCCGTCTTCTTCCACATCAGCATCATTGCCGCCATTGTCGCCGCCATTACCGCCGCCACAGGCTGCAAAAGCCATCAACATAAGGGCTAAAATTAATAATAGAGCTAACTTTCTTTACATACTGTTTCTTTCTCCTTTAGTATTACTTTTCAAATTACAATATTTATCCAAGCCTTTTAAGGGCCGGAAGAATAGCCTTAAGCAAGGTTGAGGTTATTATACCCGCGACTAAGCCTGATATAAGCAAAATCGGCAGATAGGGCAACATATTGACTCCTGCATATAAGACCATTATTACCAGGAACTGTCCTATGTTATGGGAAATGCCACCTAAAATGCTCAACACCAGGTAAGACACTTTTTCTTTATAGAAAAATAAAAAAACCGCCATTGTTGTGACAGAAAGCAACCCTCCTGTCAAGCTTAATGACATAGCAATTATTCCTCTTGTTATAAATACAAAAAATCCTTTTAACACAGCTATAGCATAAGCCCTTTTCGGCCCTACGAAAAACAGGGCATACATAACTGCAATATTGGATAATCCAAATTTCACCCCGGGTAAAGCCAGCGGAAGGGGCGGTAACATATTTTCCACTATGGCCAAAACCAGGGCCACGGCAAATATCATTGCTGTCAGTGTAAGTGATTTCGTTTTACTCATTCCACAATAATGTCGGCATCATCTTCTGAGACTTGGCCCTTCCTCACTATTTTAACGATTACTCCATTGGGGAGACAAGCTGCGTACTCGCCTGTTCTATGCAGTTTCCCCGTTTTTATACATATTTTATCCGGACAATCCGATGCAATAAAGGCAATCCTGCCTTCCTCATCCACCCTGATGATTACATTCTCATTCTGGGGCACAACTATTTCCAGCCCCCTGTCTTTTTCGAGATCAACTTCCTTTATCAGTTCGGAAAAATAATAGATTTCCGCCTTTACCCCATCCTCGTCTGCCAGAATGTTTTGAATAAAAAAGGCTGCTGCGGCTATAGCCACAATAGCTGCTATTATAATGAGATCTGTCTTTTTGTAAAACTTCATCCCAAGCCTCACCGGAACAAAATGCTCAACCAGATTGATATATTCATAGCACTCATAATAATAACATAATTTTTGATGGAAGTAAGAAAAGTAGTTTCCTTAATCTGTAGCTCAAAGAACTCATAAATATTCTTTCTAACAGGGAAAATGCTTAAAAGGCCGAGCAGACATACAGGATGAAGGATTTTTAGCATAACCATAATAATCCACACAACATAAATTGTATAGTACAGCCACTTAAACAGATGTAAGGCATGGCCACCTATATAATATGGCAGGGTGTGCCTTCCTACGGCCACATCTCTCTCCAGATCGCATATATTGTTTGCAAGCATTATATTGGCTGTACACATTACAGGTGCCACCGAAAGCAGAACCAGCTCCAGGACAGGCCAAAGAGCCAGGCTGATTTTCAGATTACCCTCATCCCAACCCAGGCTGAAGAAATAGTTGTCCGGCATATTTACATAAAATAAAATGAGAGGAATCATGAAGCCATAAAAAAATCCCGAAAAAAGTTCCCCCAGGGGCTGTCTTGAAATCGGCACGGGCCCGTAAGTGTAAAAGACCCCTCCCAGGAAGCATATGCCTCCCAGAATAAGCACCACCCAATCTGTCATCAGTACCAGATAAAGACCCAATAAGGCACTGATTCCGAACAAAACATAAGTTATGGTCAGGGCCTTCCTTCTTTCGTAAGGGAGGGGCTTATTGTTTGTCTTGGTATCTATGTAATTGTTAATGGTAGTCGTGGTGAGATCGAACAAAAACATACCGCAGAAAAACACCAGGCTCGCCCATATCCTTATGGTAAAGCCTTTATACAGAATAAAACCTATTACCATAAAAAATGGAAACACGCTGGTTATTTTTGTTTTAATTTCGACATAGTTAAAAAATCTGGAAATCAAGCGAATTCTCCTAAAACACCCTATATGCCATGTTTACAATATCCAGGAGCTTAGCTCTCTTATTCTGACTTATGTGCAGGCTGTTAATGATTTTCAGTGACTTGTTGTAATATTTCATGGCAATCTTTCTGGTGTATTCAATGCCTCCGGATTTTCCTACTGCTTCGTCGATTCTTTCTCTGCTCAAAAGACCGGTTTCGGCTTCATTTTTCAGGTCTGCTACCTTTCTCAAAGCCTCAATTAATGGCAAAGTAATTACATTCTGGTCAAAATCTGATTTAACTGGCTTCAGTGCAGTCTGTTCTGTGGCCTCAAAATCCATGCAATCATCTGTAAGCTGGAATATCATGCCAACATATTTCCCCAGTTTCGCGTACTTTTTAACAACCTTGTCATCTTCAGAAGACAGCAGAGCTCCTCCATGAAAAGCACCCTCAAAAAGTGCCGCTGTCTTCCCCGCAATAATTTTCAGATAGCGAAAAGGTGATAGATTAAAGTTACCATTATGCACATGCTGGCTCAATTCACCCAGGCAGACTTTGCTTAGATAATCCGGAATATTCCGCTTCACATAACTTTCGATTTGCACTGTCTTGGATGCGGTTTTCATAGCCACTGCCAACAGGTAGTCACCACAAATTACAGCTGTGCGTCTGCCATATTTTTTCTGTAACGATAATTCGCCTCTTCTTATTTCTGCGTTGTCTATTATGTCATCATGAACAAGAGTGGCAAGGTGGATTAATTCAATCGCAGCTGCCATTTTCACAGCATCGGGGTGGATAAGGTCCTCCTCATCCATGGCTGCAATAAGCAAAGCCTGGGTTCTTACAAACTTCCCGGTGGTAAGAGCCAGATGAGCCATGTATTCCCTGATAACAAAAGGTGAGGTAGATAGGATCCTATCTACCTCAATTTTAACTTGTTTATATCCTTCTTCGTAACTTAATTTTTTCGTTTCTTTAGTCATTATATATGTACAGCTTCCTAACTAATGGTATCTTGGCCCAAGCCTCCTTAAGTACTGGCATAGCGTAATAATCCAGTCCGAATGCCCTTCCACCCGCTATCAGAACAGCTATGGCGGCGAAAATCATCCAGAAGGTCCCCAGATATAAGCCCGTTGTGCAAATAAACATGAACTGAAGTATCAGTGAAAGTCCCGACGCCGGTGTAGTAAAAAGCCCAAGGATTAACGCAATTCCTATCATAACTTCGGCAATTACAATTCCGGTCTGCATGAACACCTGCATGCCGTCACTGGATAATACCACCTTATCCACAAACCAGTTCATTAAAGGAATATCAAATTTAAATGCAAAATCGCTAAGACCTGAATGCAAAATTTCTTTGCCGCTGACGAACATGATTTTTATCAGTCCGAAAATATCCCAGTTAATAATGGCTGTACCAGCAGAAACTACCGCATCCCCTGCGCCTGTGGCCGCCGAAACTGCATCCGTTGCAGCCGCCACTGCATCTGCTGCTCCTGCAGCCGCATCAGTGGCACCGGAAACTCCGTCTCCTCCTCCACCACCCACAATGCTGTCATACCAGGCTCTGGCACCTCCGAAGAATCCCACCAGTTTGGGTGAACTCAGCCAGCCTTCGGTGATTTTCATTATGCCCTCATAAAGCCAGACCATTCCAAGCCATACTCTCAATGGTGCCAAAAGGAAACTTGGTGTCCTGTTGGAGAAATGGCCGCCCACATAGCTCCTGCAATGACGTATAGTGAAGAATTCATGCTTGCTGTAGCTCCAGACTTTATTCCATCCCAAAACCTGGATGAAATAAATCATATTGATCATATGCTTTGCCATCATGGCAAAGAAAGAAGGAAGGTTGACCATGAAGTTGGGGAACCCTACTCTGGCCACACCGTAGCGACCGCCTATGCACACCATAAACCCATGGAATTTTGGATTATAATCCTCCAGTTCGCCCTTGCCTGTTACAAGCACTTCCAGGTTGTGGGCTGCGGTTGCGGCACTGTGCTCGCAGTTCTCAACCACCTGGGGAACAGGCCTGTCCTGACCCTCAGGCGTATAGAGCATGTTATCTCCGATTACGAACACATCCGGATAATCTATTGAGCGAAGATTAGAATCTATTTTAATCCTGCCTCTGTTGGCTGACTCAAGTACCTTGGCGGCTTCACCTGTAATATCTGCGCTTTCAATGCCGGCACCCCATATTACTGTAGATGCGATTCTCCTGGTACATACTTCTGTTCCTGCAGCTTTTGTTTCGATAAAATCCTCACCTATAGCACACACATTAGCTCCGAGAATCAAGTTGACTCCCATTTTTGTCAGGCGCTTTTCAACTTTGACGGATAATTCCGCTGGAAGGTTAGGTATGGTTCTGTCTAAAATATCAACCAGATTAATACTTACGTCTTCTCTGTCAATTTCAAATTTGTCACAGATTATGGGCAGATATTCGGCCAGTTCTCCAGCCATTTCCACTCCCGTGAATCCTGCGCCTACAATGAAGATGGATAGTAGTTTCCTGCGTTCCTCCACATCCGAGATGCGGCATGCTCTTCTGAACAGGTTGATAAGATGGTGACGGATGATTACTGCATCGTCATAGGACCAGAGTTTAAACGAATATTGCTCTGCCCCGGGGACACCAAAAAATGTGGGTTTGGATCCCGCACTTAAAACTAAATAATCATATTCATAAACAGCATCCTTGCCAATTGCTTTCTTGTTATCGAAGTCAAAAGATGTAATTGTATCTAATCTGACATCCACTTTTCTTCCGGCAAATACTTTTTTCAGGCTGACTCTTATGCTGTCTTCGTCAACCCTGTTTGCCGCCACTTCGTGCAGTTCTGTCAATAAAGCATGAAATGGGTTTTTGTCCACGACGGTAATTTGCACATCGTCGTTTTTTCTAAATTTTTTCGCAAGCTTTTTTGCGGTGAGAATACCTGCGTATCCAGCACCGATAACAACAATCTTGGTCTTTGTTTCCATGCCGACCTCCTCCATAAAATATGATACATTTTCTCAAAGAAGGCTTTGTTTGTCAATACTTCTTTTCAACTACCAGCTTGCCTTTGGCTCTGAGCTTTTCTGCAATCAACTGTACAACAGCCATGCGGGGTCTGATACCTGCCTGTCTGAAGACCATTGAATCATGGGCCTCATTTACAACACTGCCGATAAAAAAGGTAATTATATCTGACCCAAGCATCATGGCGCACAGTCTTTCCACAGCTGAACCGCTGTCTTCATGACAGCCTTCTTCATCTAAAATATTATATACCTGATTGAGCATTATTGCTCCTTCACTGACCAGGTCAATGCCCTCAATGCAGTACTCAGGAGGCGAACCAATAATGTTTCCGGGGTCTTTTAAGGTAACAGTCCTGTCCAGTTCTCTTGCAGCAATATCAGCGGTTGTAGATCCTGCAATTACATGGCGTCCCGGTGAATGGATATAATCATTGACAATCTCTTTATCCCTGGAACGCAGAGCAGGTGGACCGGACAGGATTGCCAGCTGTTTTGCCTCTCTGCAGTGCAGGACAACCACGGTGGAATCATCCACATACCTCTGTCCGCTTATTCTATAGGACATATTCAGTATTTCTTCAGGCAGTTTATGTATATCCTCTTTATGTTTGCTCCTTCTATTTATATAATCTGCCAGGCCGATATTTCCGATCCCCAGCGAAGCTCCCTGCCCCAGGCCTGCCTGGGTAATGCCGTCTGAAACTATTATGAGGCTTTCTCCATATTCAAGCTTTCCTGTTGTTTCACCTATCATTTCATATTCTGAAGAGAAAACTACGGGCTTCATATGAACCGCAAAACCATCCTTTATTATCATAGGATCCGGTGCTTCATAATTATATATTGAAAAAAGTCCGTCGCTTAGGATTTTTACTGCCGTGAAAGCTGCAAACGGGATTTTTTCTTCTCTGGCCTTGTGCATGGAATCAGCAACCATCTCGCTCATTACCCGCATAGACACTCCCGACCTGTAGAGTTCCATCATCCTGTTCGCACATGTAATTGCCGCTATATTGGCATACACTCCGGACCCTATGCCGTCGCACAATACAAAAAATGTGCTTTCAGGGGTTCTCTCACACAGGTAATTGTCCCCGCATACTATGTAAGCGTCCTTGGACCTTTGCTCAACTATATCCTCAAAGAATTTCAAGGTTTTACCTCACTGGCAATCTTCCTGACAAGTTCTTCGCTTTCCGCCGTGCTTTTCCCCAGATAATGGGCCATTTCCTGGGAAAAGCTTATCTGGTGTTCAAGCAGCTTTTTCACATGTTCCAGAGTTTGCTTCTTGAATGCCTCATTACCACCAGTATCAAATTTCAGGTGGGAGACATCAGTATAAATGCCCACATACTGCCTTTCTTCAGCCAATGCATATATTATTTCGTGGTACTTAACCCCATTACTTACTTTTATTGAATCCCTAATCTGACTTTTATCAGAACTTAACTGTTCGTAGCTGTCCACATCAACCACTGCAGAAACATGTCTCCCAAGGAGACTGTTGCTGCATGAGAAAAGTTCTTTGAAGGCCGGATTTATATGAATTATATGAAATTGATCATCTAAAATCACTATGCCGTTGGGGCTTGTTTCTATAAAGGCATCGGTTCTCTGTTGTGCAAGCCGCCTCATATAAGGAATACACATATCCGGCTCTGCCATGCCTCTGGCTACGGCTATGGCATTGTCCCGGCAGGTCTTATAGCCACAGGCGCCGCAATTCAGCTGCATTCTGACATGACCTTTTCCGGTGCTCTCCAGTATTTCCTGAATTTTCTCCTCTGAAACCGGTTCCAGCTGTTCTTCCACCGGCCTTGCTTTATATTCAGCCATAAGGCTGACGTTTTTTTCAATAACTCTGTTCTTACGACCTTTCGCCTTGCTGCTGTAGTTCAGCAGCTCCTGCTTTCTGAGATAATAGTTTTTCTTGTCTTTCAGGCAGGGGCCGTTGATACAACCGCCTGAGCAAAACAAAGGCTCCACTATGCTGTATCCCCATTCATCATAGGGGAGATCCAGCAGCTCCATTATGCTATCTGCACCGCTCAGGCAAAGAATCTCTTCTGCAGTCCCGTCATAATCAACCTGGCCTGCTTTTAGCATGCCTCCTTCCAGGGGGAAAAGCCTGGCAAGCTGAATATCGCTGTCACTATCTGTTTCTCCATCAGGACATTCTGCCAGGTCTATGCTCTCTTCTTCAAGCCAATCTTTTAACTCCGTAAAAGTCAACACCACATCGATTATGCCTTTATACTCTTCTCTTTCTGCTTCATCCTTCTTTGCTGCGCAGGGGCCAATAAAGACTACGGCCCAGTCTTCGCCCAGATTTTTCTTTAAATATCTGCCGTGGGCTATCATTGGAGAAACCAATGGAGTCAGTCTTTCCACATGTTCCGGCTTGTACATTTCGATGTAGTTCACCACTGCTGGGCAGGCTGTGCCGATTCCACCCTCTATACCCTTTTCCATTGCTTCCTCTGCTATAAGCTTGCCACCTTCCGCTGTTTCCAAAACCTGAGCAAAACCCAGCTGTCTTAAGGCTGAAGGTAATTTGTCCATCTGCCATCCGCTGAACAGAGACGGAAATGAAGGTGCCAAACTGGCTGCAACTTTTTTTCCCCGGGCAAATAATGCTTTTACATCTTCAATCCCTGACCTTACCGTTTTCGCACCTTGCGGGCACTCTCTGATACAGGTCCCGCATTTAATGCAAAGGCTGTCTTCAATATAGGCCTGTCCATTCTTAACTTTTATCGCCTTTACGGGGCAAACCCTGACACAGCGATAGCAGTCCTGGCAGTTTGCAGTTACTGTATATATGACATTTACGCCCATATACCGAAATTCCTTTCTGTCATTAGAATACAAGGTTGGAATACTCTTATCCCTATCATCAAATATTGTTAAGTGCTTGTCAAGATATAATAGATTTGTTTTTACATACATGGGTATAAGCAACCTTGAAGATATTAATTTCAGGAGGATTGCAATGAACAAAGACTTTTTACAGGCAGTGGCGGAAAGACGAAGTCACTATGCCTTGGGAAATACACCGGTCACATCAGACGAAAGAATCGTTGAAATATTGGAACAGGCATCTCTGCACACCCCGACTGCTTATAACGCTCAATCAAACAGAGTAGTGCTTCTTTTAGGGAAGCACCACGAAAAACTATGGGATATCTTAATGGATGTTATGAGGGCAAGACTTGCTCCCGAGAAATTCCCGAGAACAGAGAAAAAAATTAACAGCTTTAAAGCTGCCTACGGAACTATACTCTTCTTCGAAGATAAGACGGAGATTGACAATTTAATCAAAGCTTTCCCCAGTTATGCAGACAATTTTAAAGAATGGTCCGTTCAGGGGGCAGGTATCCTGGAATTTATTGTCTGGACTGCCCTTGAAGCTGAGGGTTATGGCGCATCCTTACAGCACTACAATGAGCTGATCAGCAAACAAATCGCCCGGGAATGGGGATTCCCGGACAACTGGGTGCTGAATGCCCAAATGCCTTTTGGAAATGTGCTGGAAGAAGCTGCGGAAAAAAGCTTTAAGCCTTTAGCCGACAGGCTCCGTATAATTAAATAGAATCAATGCCAAAATTGCTCATGAGGGCATCAACACCTACCACGTCATTGACGGGAAGGGAAAAACAGCATCCCGCTGCCGGACTGTGAAGTCCCGCTTCGTGGGTTATGGCTTCCATTATCGGAAGCCTGTTTTCTTTTTTTGCTAAAATCAACACAAGGTCTTTTTCAGGCTGCACAGTAATGCCCAAATACTTTACTGCTTCTTTTGTGCCCAGGGACCTGGCATGAATCACAGTCCCCCCGCCTGCGCCGGCTTTCTTTGCCGCATCCATAACCAGGTCAAAATGACCGCTGTTCACTATGGCAATTATCAGTTGATAAGGCTCTTGTTGTGCAGTTAACATATTATCATCCCCTCTGTTTAATTGTTCATCGGCTTTTAAGCTGATCTCTGAAAGCATTTTGCTTATACTGCTTAACCCTATGGACATGGCAATACCCGTCCCGGGACGGCTCAGGTCTATTTCACTGTCCATGCTGTCCATGGCCATTCTTGACATTCTTTCAGTCATAATTCCCAGACTTACCAGCTTCTTTGGGCCACCGTAGCCCAGCATTTCATATACTTTTGATTTTACTGTTCCATAACCATATGTCATAAATGCAGCCGCCACGCCCAAGTCTTCATATATATCAACTACGACGTCTTCCAAGTCTGCATCCATTATGGCTATCAAGGCTTCCAGTTTTTTATCTGTATTTCCTTCCATTGCAAAATCCTCTCTATTCTGCATCCAGTTCTATTATACTGTCTTCAGCAACAGGCGCCGGGACGACTTCGGCCAGTCTCCTGCTCTTGATTGCGTAAACCAGTCCAAACAGCTGCAGGGTAATTACCGGAGTCATAGCTACGAGCGCAACTATGCCGAATGCATCAGTAAAAATATTTCCACCTGAGAATTCACAGGCTCCCATGGCAAAAGGCAGCATAAAAGTTGCGGCCAGGGGGCCCGAGGCTACTGCTCCGGAGTCAAAGGCTACAGACACGAAAAGTTTCGGCACAAAAAATGTCAGTATAAGTGCAATAAGATAGCCGGGGATTATGAAATACATAATTGACATGCCATAAAGCACTCTTACCATGGCTAAGCCCACAGAAACGGCAACTCCCGCGGAAAGCCCCAGACCCATGGCTTTTTCCGAAACAGCTCCTGCTGTAACCTCTGCAACCTGCCTTTTCAGCACAAAGACAGCCGGTTCTGCAGCCACCACAAAATAACCCATCACCATGCCGGTAAAGATTAATACAGCCCCGCTGCTCTTTGAAATCAGCAAAAACCCCAATGCATAACCAGCCGGCATAAACCCGATATTCACACCTGCAAGAAATAATACCAGGCCCAGAAAAGTATACAGGGTCCCTGAAAGAATTCTTATAAAGGCTTCTTTATGCAATCGGAGTTTTACCGCCTGAATAATGAGAAAAAGCAGCAATATAGGAAGCAGAGCAAGTGCCACTTCCCCGGCGTATATATGAAAGCTCCCTGCATAAACCCGGGCAATCTCCCTGATTCCTTCAACATCCAAAAGTTTTATTGCGCTGCCTCCTTCAGGGCTGAAAAACATTCCCAGTATGAGCACAGCAATAATCGGGCCGATCAGACAAAGTGAAATCAGGCCGAAACTGTCCTCTTCAGTGGTTTTGTCTCCCCTTATTCTTGAAAGCCCTATTCCCAGAGCCATCACAAAGGGAACCATGATGGGGCCTGTGGTAACTCCTCCGGATTCCCAGGCTATGGAGATAAAATTTATGCCTGAAAGTTGAGACAGGATAAAAGCCGAGATATAACAAACAATAAGAAGCCATGACAGTGGAAACTGGAATAGAATTCTTAGTATTGCGGCAACCAAAGCTAAACCGACGCCTACAGAAACTACAGCAATAATCAATGAATCCGGAACCCCGCTTATCTGACTTGCCAATACAATCAAATCCGGCTCGGCCATGCTTATGAACACACCTATAATAAATATCAGTGTTATAATAACAAACAGATTCTTGCTCTTAATAATTGTGGTGCCAACATGTTCGCCTATGGGTATCAGAGATACATCCACACCGAAGTTGAACAGGGTAATTCCTAAAACCATAGTAATAGCGCTGACTAAAAATAGCACAAGGCCACCGGCAGGCATGGGCCCGACAGTGAAGTTCAGAACCACTACCAATAAGATAATGGGAATTACCGAAAAAAGAGATTCCTTGAATTTTGAAAACAGCAGTTTCAGCAATCGCTTAACTCATCCTTTTCATTTTGCTTAAGTATACCATCTTCCGGTGCTTTTTTCCTGTTTGATGATATTATGGCGCCAATAATGCAAAGAACCGTGAACAGGCTGTAGGATACTTTCATAACTTTGAGTATCTGTGCAGGGTCCGCCAGATCTAAAGGTACTTTACCGATATATATTGAAATTATGAAAGTAACCACCGCCATATTGCTGCTTTGCCCCAGATTTCTCATGGTGGCCAGCAGAGATGATGCCACCCCATAATCTTTTGCTTCGACACAGGACATTATTGCATTAGTGTTTGGTGATGAAAACAAGGCAAAGCCCACTCCAACCAGGGACAGATTCAAAACTATATGCGGAAGCGAACTCTCCCCCTTTATAAACACCAGCAAAAAAAGCCCGAGGGCGCAAAGCCCCATGCCGTAAGAAGCCAGCTTATAAGGGGAAATCCTGTCAGAAAGCCTGCCCATATAAGGTGACAGCAGGGCCATCAAAAGGGGTTGAGTAATCATTATAAGACCTGCGGGTCCCGATTCCATACCTTTTACTACCTGAAGAAAAATTGACATGAGGTATCCCACGGCAAAAGTGGCTCCATAGTTCAGCAGGGCAGCCAGGTTGGAAAGCAGATAATTTATATTGCTTCTGAACATCCTTATCTGAATCAAAGGGCTCTCGGCTCTGAGTTCATATTTTACGAAAACATACATCAGCAGAAAGCTGGAAGCCAGCATATATTTTGCATGAGGCTCCTGAGAAAGGGAAGACAAGCCGTACATAGCCATGAATATCATAGCTACAAACAAAAGGCTGCCCGCAATATCAGCTTTTTCGCCCAATTTTTCCTGCCTGACATTTTTCAGGAAAAGAGCTGCCAGTACAAAATTCGCCAACCCGATAATGAGAGTGAACACAAGTATGGAACGCCAGCCGAGAGCCTGATTCATTACTCCGCCGATTACAGGCCCTGTTGTAAGCCCCACATACGTGGCTCCTATGATGAAACCCAGGGCTTTACCCCTTTCTTCCCTTGGATAAATACTTACCAGCACGGCCTGGTTTGTAGCGAAAATCATGGCGCTTCCAATTCCCTGCAGAATGCGCAATACCAGAAAAAATTCGATGCTGCGGGAAAAACATATGATTCCCGATGTCAGAGAAAACAGCAACAGACCTGCCTTCATAATAGCAAGTCTGTTTGTTATATCCGCCAAACGGCCAATGGGGACGGACAAAGCGGCCCCCGCAATAATGAACCCGTTTATTATCCAGCCAACGGATGAAGCCCCGGCCTGAAATTCCCGGTCAATGGCAGGGATGGAAAGGTTCAGGGCACTTCCTGAAAATGCCGCAATGAAAGCAGTCAGCATGAGCAGAATCAAAGCGGCCTTTTTACTGTTCATCAGCCTTCATATTCTGCCAGTCTCTGCTTCAGGGCATCAAGCTGCTCTGTCAGTTCTTCCGGCAGGCATTCTCCATAGCTTTCGTAATGTTTTTCTATTGATTCAACTTCTGCAAGCCAATCTTCTTTGTTGACAGAAAGCAATTCTTTCATGGCATCCCAGCTCACTTCCAGACCTTCTGTATCTATGGCATCCGGTGAAGGCATATAGCCTATGGGCATTTTTACTGCTTCTCCTTCCCCGGATACCCTTTCAAAGATCCACTTCAGCACTCTGCTGTTTTCGCCGTAACCGGGCCACAGCCAGTTGCCTTCTTTATCTTTTCTGAACCAGTTCACATAAAAGATTTTTGGCAGCTTGTCTTCGGTGGACTTCTCGCCTATTTCATACCAGTGACGGAGATAATCGCAGACATGATATCCCATAAAAGGCAGCATTGCGAATGGATCCCTTCTGACCTGCCCGATTTTGTCTGAAATGGCAGCGGCGGTTATTTCCGACCCCATTATAGAGCCCAAAAAGATACCGTGTTTCCAATCAAAGCTTTCATGAACCAGGGGGATGATATTTGGTCTTCTGCCCCCGATTAAGATGGCGGAAATGGGCACGCCCTTTGGATCTTCCCATTCAGGTGCGATGGAAGGGCACTGGCTGGCAGGCACGGTAAATCTGGCGTTGGGATGTGCTGCAGGTTTGTCGCTTCCCGGGCTCCAATCATTGCCTGTCCAGTCAATGAGATGGCTAGGTGCATCTTTTCCTATCCCTTCCCACCAGACATCCTTGTCATCCGTCAATGCCACATTGGTATATATGGTGTTTCTGTCGATGCTCTTCATTGCGTTTGGGTTTGAGTCCATTGAGGTACCGGGAGCCACACCGAAAAAGCCTGCTTCTGGATTGATGGCATAAAGCCTTCCGTCTTCCCCGAATCTCATCCATGCAACGTCATCACCTATAGTTTCTACTTTCCAGCCCGGAATTGTGGGCACCATCATGGCAAGGTTGGTTTTGCCGCAGGCGCTGGGAAAGGCGCCGGTCACATATTGTACTCTGCCCTTGGGATCGGTCAGCTTCAGAATAAGCATGTGCTCCGCCAACCAGCCCTCGTCCCTGGCCATAACAGATGCAATCCTGAGAGCAAAGCATTTTTTGCCTAAAAGTGCATTGCCACCATAACCCGAACCGTAGGACCAGATAACTCTTTCCTCAGGGAAATGGCTTATATATTTTTGTTCCATTGGTGCACAGGGCCATTCAGGATCTTCCATACCTTCTTCCAGGGGATAGCCTACCGAGTGCAGACAGGGAACGAAATCTCCCTCTTCTCCCAATTCATCCAGCACTGCCTGTCCAATCCTGGTCATAATCCTCATGTTGACAACAACATAAGCACTGTCTGTAATCTCCACCCCTATCTTTGAAATATATGACCCGATAGGCCCCATGGAGAATGGGATGACATACATGGTTCTGCCCTTCATGCATCCTGTGTAGAGATCTGTCATCAGTGGTTTCAGTATTTTAGGATCTATCCAGTTATTTGTAGGACCAGCATCCTCTTCTTTAACCGAAGAAATATAGGTGCGGTCTTCAACCCTTGCCACGTCTGAGGGATCGCTGCGAAATGCATAGCATCCCGGCAGTTTTTCTTCGTTCAAAACAGTTGCGGCACCCGACTTCACGGCGCCCTCCAGCAACATGGTGTTCTCTTCTTCCGAGCCGTCACACCAATGCACTGCATCCGGCTGACACAGTTCTACCATTTCCTCAACCCATTTGAGCAATTTTTTGTTAGATGTCAATTTGCATGTCCTCCTTATTTCCCTTTCTTTTTTTATCAATTATATAACCAGATCCTGATTTAAATGGACACAGTTTTTAGACAAGGCATCCATGGCTGCCGCATTAATGGGATAGTTTACCGGCGATGCGGACAAAAGCGGGTGTGTGGCAACCTGGAAGGTATTCAGTTCTGTGGCCGTCATTCCTTTTTGAATGGCCAGGCTCAGTATATTTATCATTTCGCAGGCCGAGTCTCCTCCTGCAATCTGGGCCCCCAGAATTATTCCGGAGCATTTTGAAAAAATCAGTTTAACTCTTAAAGAACGGGTGCCGGGCAAAGTAATGGGATGATGATCAGAAGTAACCGCATTTCCCGTCATTATGCTGAAGCCCTCTTCTTTCGCCCTTGCCTCCGTTATACCGGCTGCTGCGTATGTATGGCCAAAAATTTTCGTTGCAAATGCGCTTATAGTTCCTTTATTGGCTCTCACAAGACGCAGATGGAATGCGTTGCAGCCCGCAATTCTTGCCTCCATGGCCGCTGTGGATGCCAATAGTACAGGAACATCCTTTCCCGTAAAGAAGCATTTCTTTTCTGCGCAGTCTCCTATGGCGAATATATCGGGATCATTTGTCCTTGTATATTGATCTACCACTATTGCACCTTTGGCGTTGAGCTCAATTCCGGTATTATGCACCAGGCTGCTGTTGGGCTTGACTCCCAATCCCAGCAGCACCAGGTCGGCTTCAAGAGTCTGTCCGTTATCCAGCTCCACTGATTCAACTTTGGTTTCGCCATTGAATCTGGTAACCTTGGTCTTCGTGTATATTATTACTCCTTCTTTTTCGAATACGCCTTCTATTTCATCGGTCAGATCTTTATCAAAGGCCTGCCAAAGACAGGCTTCTGCCAGTTCAACAACCCTGACTTCCTTGCCCAGATTTCTTATCTGCTCGGCGAATTCCATGCCTATGAAGCCTCCGCCCACTACCACCACTTTGCTGGCATCCCTGATTTTGCACAGCAGGTTTGCAAGGTAATCCTTGGATTTAAATACGGGATAGATGTTTTCAAGATCATGACCCGGAATAAACGTAGGTATAATGGGGAGAGAGCCGGTAGCCAATATGAGTTTTTTATACTGATATTGCTCACCTTTTTCGGTGCTGACAACTTTTGCCCCTCTTTCAAGGGAAACAACCTTATCCCTGACCAGATTGATTCCCGCATCCAGAATGTGTGCATCCGGAATCACATTTTTATCAGTGTCATGAAGAGTACCATAAATATATGGGATTCCACAGGGGACCATTACTTTTTCAGCATCGCGGATTATTGTTATGTCAATATTGCCATATGCTTTTCTGGCGGTTGTGGCACTTAAAATTGCACCTACGCTTCCGCCGACAATGAGTAAATCAGTTTTTTTCATACCGGAGACCTCCTTCGCTTCCTACCTATACACATCATATTATTATACACGTTAAATACTGATATTTCAAATATTTCCCAAGAAAACATTGGGCAGATATTCACCGGCAATGGCAGCCAGCCTTTTAATAGTTCCAGCCCTGGTTGCATTTTTATCCATCATTTTATAGGCGGGGAAAAATCTGGACAGGTGCAGGGGGATTGCCGGATTAATGAACGAAATCCAATGCGCCATTTGCCTGATTTCCTCCTCGTCATCATTTTCACCCTCAATTATCAGGCAGGTTACTTCAACATGAGCCTTTTCTGCGGCCAGGGATATGGTATTTTTTACCGTTTCCAAGTCGCCACCGATTTTTCTGTAAAATATCTGATTGTACGCTTTCAAGTCAATATTAAAGGCATCTATCAGCGGAAGTAGCTTCATAAAAGGTTCCTCGTTTATATATCCGTTGGTTACAACAACATTATCCATGCCCGCCAGTTTAATTAGATTGGCGCAGTCTCTGACAAATTCATAGCCTATAAGAGGTTCATTATAAGTATAAGCCAGGCCTATATTACCCAGCATTTTGTACTTTTCCGCCTCCTTGACAAGCATTTCCGGACTCATTTTGTTGTGGACCGGGTTTTCCCTGATCATGGAAATATGATAATTCTGACAAAACGAACAGCGCAAATTGCAGCCGTAACTGCCTACAGACAATATGGTGCTGCCCGGTTTATACATCCGCAAGGGTTTTTTTTCGATGGGATCGAGAGCAATGGCAGTAACGGCGCCATAACTTTCCTGTACTATTTTACCATTCAAATTAATCCTTGCGCCGCATACACCTCTTTCACCGGGGGCCAGCCGGCACTTCCTCGGGCAGACAGGGCAAAGGATTCTCTCATTCACTTGTGCCTCACCACCTGGAATCTTTCCATCATATATTTTTCTCCCGGTGAAATCCCGGCTTTTCTCAAAGCAATTTCCAACTGTTCCTCCACTGTATCGATGCCCTCCAGATTAGGTAGCAGGAGCCCGCGTTTATAACCTTTACTGACTATTACTCCGTATTTTTCGGGGTCAAGCTGTTCCTTTGAATCTATCGGCTCCGGTTTGCCCAGGACATCCACGCTGTAAATCAGCTGATCCAGTTCCCCTTTTTTTACAGGTTCGAACCTTGGATCTCCGGTCCCCGCACTGACTGCATTATGTATTATCTCCTCAGCAAGATTTTTTTGAACCGGCTCTATGGTTCCTATGCAACCTCTCAAACGGCCATCCTTATAAAGGGTTACAAACGCTCCCGCTCTGATATGGAGAAGTTCTTCTGACAGTTCTTCGCCCGGCTTTATATATTTCCCCGTATTTACATAACTTTCAAGAGAAAGCCTCGCCAGTTTTACCAGGTCTCCTTCATTTTTCCTGATCGAAAACAGCTCCTCTTCTGATTTTTCCTCAAATATCCGGTCAAAACGCCTTTTCTCGTCATTGCCTTCCGGGTGGAATGAAGCCACGGCATAGCCAACCCCGTATGGTCCCTCATAAGAGAGAAGATTTGATTTCACAGCTTTGCCGTCCAGGCTTCCCGCCATAACCAGAAAAGATCTCAGGCCGCATTCACCGGCTGCATCACAATCCTCATCGCTGAACCCGAAAAACTGCAGAAAATCTCCTTTTTCCATGGCTTTGGTTATTTTGTCATCGAATGCGGGGCCCTCGGGAGCATAGCTGTAAGGTCCGTCTTCCAATAACCTGTGCGAAAGATCTCCGCTGCCTATCACGACAATGTTCCTGCCTAGTTTTTCTGCAGCCCTGGCAACAAGCTTTCCAAAGTGATAGTGGTCTGTTGAGCTCAAACCCGAGACTCCGGCCCTGACCAGCTTATAGTCCTTCAGATATTGTTCCACGAAGTAAAGGGGAACCAATGTGCCATGATCCATTTTCGCATCACGCTGACCCAAAGTTCCTGCAGGGAAGCCTTCCTCAAATGCCAGTTGAGAAAGTTCAGCAACAAGATCTTCATCGTATTTTGCCCTCATTTTAACAGTCCTGTCTCCAAACATGGAAAAATCCCCTTCTCCGTAAGCTCCCGGCGAAATATGGATGTAATCGCTGTACACTACGGAATGAGGGGAAATGAGAACAATTGTATCAGGCTTAAGCTGTCCGATTTCTATTGACGCCTTTTCAAAGGCTGCGAGAGTAGCTCTTATCTTTCTCTCCTGCCCCCTTCCGACTGCCGGCACGGCCAGGGGCGGATGGGGCATTATATATGCTGCTAAAACAGACATCTCCTTCTCCTTTTCTCAAGTTTTTATTCTGCAGGCCATTTCCTCCAGCTTTCTGAACCTGTGATTTACCCCTGATTTTTGCAAAGGGGGATTTAACATCTGGCCCAGCTCCGCCAGTGAACTTTCCGGATTTTCAAGTCTGAGCCGGGCCAGTTCCTTCAGTCTGACCGGAAGATTATCCAGCCCCAGAGACTGGTCCAGTTTCTTAATGGTTTCTATCTGTCTGACTGCGCTGTCAACAGTTTTATCCAGATTTGCACTTTCGCAGTTCACAATTCTGTTTGTTTTGTTTCTCAGCTCTTTGATAATCCTCACATTTTCAAATTCCAGCACCTGATTGCCTGCACCTACCAGTGCCAGAAAATCGCTGATTTGCTCACTTTCCTTAAGGTACACTATATAACTATTCCTTCTTGCCGCAACTTTGCTTTTAAGGCCAAAGCTGTTTATAAGCCTTCTTATGTCACTGGCCAGAGCTTCGCCGGCACATACTATTTCCATATGATAGCCTTTTTCAGGATGGCTTACGGTACCTGCCCCAAGAAATGCCCCTCTTAAAAAAGCTCTTTTGCAGCACCTGGTCCTGATTATGTCTGCCGATATTTCCTCGGGAAAATAATTTTGTCCCTCCTTTACTTTCAGCATGCCAATTTCCCTTAAAATCTGCTCCCCATTGTTTGAAGAATCTATGTGAAGCTCATAAACCCGCTTTTTTTTCAGGGCCTTGTTCTGATTGATTGTAAGAACAATATTGGTTTCAAAATAGTCTTTAATAAGCTTAAGTATGAGCCTTGCTGATGCAGGGTTTTCCGTGGTTACGGTTAGCTCCATACCATTTTCATCTGCGGACGGAATGCCGCACATGCGAATAAAACCGGCTATTTCTGCTAATATGCAACATTTTTTATCCCTTTCCATTCTCACTATTTCTTTTTTTACATCTGATGAAAATGACACGGGACCAACCCTCCCCCTTGCGTATTTGGATAGTCTGAAGATGACAAAAGACCTAAGGCGCATATAACTACATACCCGGGCCTCAGGTCTTTTATAGGCTGTGATGATTATTTACCTATGCTTAAAATCCTTCTGGCCTCATCAGGTGTTGCAATTTCTCTTCCCAGCAAATTTGCCAAAGCAACTACTTTTTCCACCATTTCACCGTTACTGGCCGCTAAAACACCCTTACGCAGATAGAGGCTGTCCTCAAATCCCACTCTGACATTACCTCCCATTATGATTGCACCGGCAGCTATATCGTAGTTATATCTTCCGATGGCACAGGCGGTCCATGTGGATTCCTGCGGAATACTGCCCACCATAAAAGCCAGATCCCGCAGTGTTGCGCTCATCTGGACACCCAGAACGAAATCGAAGTGCAGGGGGTGAACCAGCAGGCCTTTCTTATCCATTCTCAGGGCAATATCTATCATACCTTTGTCAAAGACTTCGATTTCAGGCTTGATTCCCTTATCTTTCATTATCTGGGCAAAATTTGCTATGGTATTATCAGTGTTGACAAAAATCTCATCGCCGCCAAAATTCAGGGTGCCGCAGTCAAGGGTTGCCATTTCCGGCGTGGGGTTGATATCAATAGAGGCCAGCCTTTCAAGATCTGTCATCCCTACGGCTCCGCCTGTGGAAGGTTGTATGATTACATCAGGGCACACTTTATAAATGGCATCTACGGCCTCCTGAAACCTTCCTGTATCCTGAGTAGGGGTTCCGTCATCCCAGCGCACATGCAGGTGAATAATGGATGCTCCGGCATCATAGGCGGATTTTGCTTCTCTAGCAATCTCCTCAATCGTATACGGGACTGCCGGATTCTGTTCTTTAGTTACTTCCGCTCCGCAAATTGCGGCTGTTATAATCAATTTTTCCATGGACACCACTCCTTTTGTTAACTCAAGATATGCGTATTGAAACCTCGTTATTTACTTAACATTATTATATTACAGATCCCTGTGAACGGTCAATACACGCCGTCCATCTCCTTTCAGCTTTTCTGAAAACAGATTCGCTATGGCCACTGATCTGTGGCGGCCTCCCGTGCATCCGAAGGCTACCACCAGTCTTGTCTTGCCTTCTTTAATATAATACGGAATCAGTTTTTCAATCAGGTCATAATAGTTCTGGACAAAATCACTTGTTATCGGCTGAGACATTACATATTCGCTGACTTTTTTGTTGTTGCCTGTCAGCTTTTTTAAGCTGGCCACATAAAATGGATTGGGGATAAATCTCAGGTCATAAACACAATCAGCTTCGGAGGGTATTCCGTTTTTAAAGCCAAAAGACATTATGGTCAGAGTGAAGCCGGTATCTCCTTCCACCGACAGAATCTTTTGCAGCGCTTCATGAAGCCTGGCAACTTTCATGCCTGAAGTGTCAATAATGAAATCGGCCATCTCCCTGATTTCAGATAATCTTTCTCTTTCTGCCAAAATACCGGCTTTAATATCTCTGCCTTCAGGTGAAAGAGGATGTGCTCTTCTGGTTTCTTTATACCGTCTGATGAGAACCTCATCGGAAGCCTCTAAAAAAAGCACCTTGCAGTCCATATTCTCTCTTTTAAATTCATCCAGACTGTCTTTTAGTTCATCGAAGAATTCACCCCCGCGCACATCAATGCCGAAAGCGGCCTTTTCAATCCTTCTGTTGCTTTCTTTTGTAAGCTGGATGAAGTCAGTCATCAGCTGTGGAGGCAGGTTGTCGACGCAATAATATCCCAGATCTTCCAGACAGTTCATTGCCTGAGTTTTCCCTGATCCTGAAAGGCCTGTAACTATGACAAATTCCATCTTATACCTCCTCTATATTATCAATTTCCGCAGGATCTATGCCGGCTTCCAGCGCCCTGACCAGGCCCGGAGCAAATGTGCCCACCCTTTCCGGGCTGTGGGCATCGCTGCTTATGATGTATCTTACTCCCGTATGTGCCAAAGAACTAAGTTCTTCCTTTGTAGGTGCATGGTGCCAGGTGCTTATTTCCATCAGTGTGCCCTTCTCCTTACATGCCTGTGCTATGGGCAGAAGATCGAAGGGTCCCTTATCCCCCGGATGAGTCAGCACCTTGATATTATTTTCATGCAGCGCTTTGATGACCAGATCTGTGTTGCGAAGTTTCAGTTTTTTCCAGCTCAGCATATGTAATTTCTGACTAAGCAGATTGGATAGCTGCAAACACATGCCGAAAAATAGATTTTCTCCAAACAAACCGTAGTGATAACCTGCGAGAACATAGTCCAGGTGCTCATAATCTTTTTCCAGCAAATCCAGTTTCCCGGACAGATTTATAATATTTGCCTCCACACCAAGAACAATTTCAATGTCCTCATAAATTTTCTTCAATCTTTCAACTTCCGCTTTCATAATGGGGAAACTCTTCCTCTTCACTCCGTAAAAAAGATGTCCGGGGCCATGATCTGCAATGCCTATGGTTGAAAGTCCCCTGGCTAAAGCCGCTTTCACATTGTCCTCAATGCTCCCCTTGCCATGCGAGAAAACCGTATGGGTGTGGATATCATATATCATTCTGTATTTTTCTGTTTCGGGCAAATATCTATCCATTTTCTAACCGCCAATAATCCTGACTTCAGGTTCCAGCCTAATGCCTGACATTTCGTATACTTTTTCCTGAACCAGATTTTTCAGGCTTATGATATCTGCGGCAGTGGCTCCTCCCGTATTGATTATGAAGCCTGCATGCAAAGTGGATACCATGGCGCCCCCAACCTTTGCGCCTTTAAGCCCAGCCTTCTCGATGAGGGTTCCTGCAAAATTTCCGGGAGGTCTTTTGAAAAAGCTGCCGGCGCTTGGATACTCCAGGGGCTGTTTCTGCTTGCGCCTCGATTGAAATTCTTCCATCTTTGATTTTATCATCTCGGGATTTCCCGGTTCCAGACTGTAAACAGTGGACAGGACAATAATTCCTTCTTTCATAATCCGGCTTGTTCTGTATCCGTAATCCAGTTCTTCGACCCTCAGGTCAAAAATCCGGCTCCCGTCTCTTTCCAGTACTTTAACCGATTCAACTACTTTTGCCATTTCTCCGTCATAGGCTCCAGCATTCATGAAGCTGGTTCCCCCAACGCTGCCCGGTATGCCTATGGCGAATTCCAGGCCTGAAAGCCCTGCCTCCAGGGCAGACTGCGACACTTTTTTTATTAACGCTCCGCTCTCCGCTGTGATTTTTCTGTCTGAAACAGTAATGTTGCTCATGGATGTGCCAATCTTTACAATTACTCCATGATAGCCCTCGTCTTTTACTAGAGTATTGCTTCCTTCTCCCATTACATAAAAAGGGATGTCTCCTTCGGTCAAAAACTTTAGGGTTTCAGCCAAAGCATGAGCATCTTCCGGCAAAACCATGATATCAGCATTTCCTCCCGCCCGAAAAGTTGTATACTCCTTCATGGGCGCATTTTCAATTACATTCGAAGTTCCTGCAATTACACGCAGACCGGACGCTATAATTTCATTATTCAACATATTTCCTCCGAGACTATTCTTGATATCATTATATTCTCTGCAATTGCCAATGTAAAGAAAGCCGTCACAGTCCCTTCCGGGAAAAGTGTGCATATTTATTAAAATTATTGTATAAATATTGACATTCCTATTGCATCATCCTTTAGGCAGTGTTATACTTTCTCACATAAGTTTTATTTTATGGAGGAATAACATGGCTAAAGAAAAAATTGTACTGGCTTATTCGGGAGGTCTTGATACCTCAGTCATAATGACCTGGCTTAAGGAGCACTATAACAGTGATGTCATAGCTGTCTGTCTCAATGCCGGCCAGGATGAGGATTTTGACAGGATTGAGAAAAAAGCCTATGCCACAGGGGCATCAAAAGCTTATATTATTGATATAAGGGAAGAATTCATTACCGGTTACATATGGCCTACCCTCAAGGCAGGAGCCATATACGAAGGTGACTATCTTCTGGGCACCTCCATGGCCAGGCCTTTGATGGCAAAAAAACTGGTTGAGGTGGCGGAAAAAGAAGGGGCTTTCTACATTGCACACGGCTGTACCGGAAAAGGAAATGACCAGGTGCGCTTTGAAGCCAGCATAAAAGCATTAAACCCAGCTATTAAAATCATAGCCCCCTGGAGAATCTGGGATCTTGAATCCAGAGAAGACTGTATAGCTTACTGCAAAGAGAAGAATATTCCCATTGCCCAGACTGAAGAGGACATCTACAGCCGTGATCAGAATATCTGGCACATCAGCCACGAAGGAGGCAATCTGGAAAATCCCTGGAATCAGCATAAAGATGATATACTGAAAATGAGTGTTACGGTAGAAAATGCGCCTGATAAGGCTACATTCATTGACATTGACTTTGAGAAGGGTGTTCCCGTAGCCATCGACGGAGAAAAAATGGGTCCCGTTGAACTGCTCACAAAGCTGAATAAATTGGCAGGGGACAATGGTGTTGGAACCGTGGACATAATAGAAAACCGTCTCGTAGGCATGAAATCAAGGGGTGTTTATGAAACTCCCGGAGGAACGGTGCTGTATAAAGCACATTCAGCCCTGGAGAAACTGGTTTTGGACAGGGACACCATGGCCTATAAAAACATCGTTGCCCAGAAATATTCCCAGCTTGTATATGACGGCCTCTGGTTTACTCCTTTGAGAGAAGCCATAAACGCATTTGTGGACTCAACTCAGCAGGATCTGACCGGTACTGTTAAAGTTAAGTTATATAAAGGCAATGCCATACCGGTGGCTTCCAAATCAGATTATTCCCTTTACAGCGAAGAATTTGCCACCTTCAGCAAGGATGAAGTTTACGACCACAAGGATGCGGAAGGCTTCATTAATCTCTTTGCCTTGCCTCTGAAAATAAGGGCAATCCACAAACAGAACTTGGAAGGAGGAACCAAAGTTCATGAAACTCTGGAAAGGAAGATTCTCAAAGGAGGCGAATTCATCCGCTGATGAGTTCAATGCTTCAATCAAGGTAGACCAGCGTCTGTACCGGCATGATATAGAAGGCAGCAAGGCTCATGCCCTGATGCTTGGTAAGCAGGGCATTATTCCCATGGGAGAAGCCCTGCTAATAATAGAAACCCTTGAAGAGATTCTTAAGGACATAGAATCAGGCAGCATTCAGTTTTCCGTGGAAGCAGAAGACATACACATGAACATAGAAACCCTGCTGACTGAACGCATAGGTGAACCCGGCAAAAAACTCCACACCGGCAGGAGCAGGAATGATCAGGTGGCCACTGATATCAGGCTGTATCAGAAAGATATTATTGATGAAACCATCGGCCTGCTGGATGGCCTCCTTTCCGTGCTGAATACACTGGGCCATGAGCACAAAGATACTATTATGCCCGGATATACCCATCTGCAGCGGGCTCAGCCTGTTACTCTTTCACTGCATTTAGGCGCCTACTCTGAAATGTTCAAAAGAGACCGGGACCGGTTTATTGATTGCAGAAAAAGGACTGATTTCATGCCTTTAGGCTCCGGTGCATTGGCAGGTACAACTTATCCCATTGACAGAAACATCACTATGAACGAACTTGGATTTGCCAAGCTTTGTGAAAACACAATGGATGCTGTCAGCGACAGGGATTTTGCCATAGAATTTCTTTCCTGCGCCTCAATTTGCATGATGCACCTTTCCCGTTTTTGCGAAGAGCTGATTGTATGGAGTTCCTCCGAATTCGCCTTTGTGGAGATGGATGATGCCTTCAGCACGGGAAGCAGCATAATGCCTCAGAAAAAGAATCCGGACATGGCGGAGCTTATCCGGGGCAAGACGGGCAGGGTATACGGGGATCTTGTCGGCTTGCTTACCATTATGAAAGGGCTGCCCCTCGCATACAACAAAGATATGCAGGAAGACAAAGAAGCTCTTTTCGACGGAGGCGATACCCTTAAGGACTGCCTGTTTATTTTCACGGAAGTTATAAAAACCATGAAAGTAAACAAAGATAGTATGAGAAAAGCCGTCAAATCAGGATTTATGAACGCCACCCTGGCTGCTGATTACCTGGTCGGAAAAGGCATGGCTTTCCGGGATTGTCATGAAACTGTAGGTAAAATGGTGCTTTACTGCATAGATAAGGGGAAGGCCCTTGATGATTTGAGTCTTGAAGAACTTGGAAATTTCTCTCCTTTATTTGAAAAGGACTTTTATGATTTTATAAAAATATGATGACCTTCCGGCCATCATATTTTTATCTGCCTGCAGTCAGCTGCAGCATAACCTCCATGTTATTGAAAACGCTTCTTTCCAGCATGTTGTATATGGGACCTATGTCCTCATTTTTCAGATATGCTGCAATTGCATCATAATACTCCTGTTCGCTCATGTTCCAGGCTGCCGGCGGAAGTTTTTCGCTCATGAGGTGGAAATTGGCGGCCATTCTGGCCATGGCCTCGGAATTTTCCTCATAGGGGTATATTTCAATAATCCTGTTGTGGAGGCTGGCAGCTACCATGACAGGATTTTTCTCGGTTTTTTCTTCTTTATACTTTTGTAAAAGTAAATCCATGAGCTTTTCCACATCTTTGAAATGCGGAGGGTTGTAATCAATCATGCGCAGAACCGGATTTGACTGCCTGTATAAAACATCGCTGCTGCCGGAAAGCAGCTCAAGGATTTTCAACAGCCTGGCTTTATCAGGGCCTGCGCCCTCAGATGCCATCTTATATACCAGATTTATAGCATTGCCATAATTGCTTACTTTAAGGTGGTCCCCTATGCTGATACCTTCAAAAAATTCTCCGTTTAAGAGCCCTTCCACGACCACCTTGCTTAAATTACAGCCATCGAGGGCCAGGGAGGAATATGCCCATTGCAGTTTGTTTAAATCTGCAATAAGCCCTTCAGCCTCGCGGCTGAAGGGTTTACGGTTCTCTAGTATCAACTTTTTCTTTTTAATTTCCCTGTACATGAGGTTTTCTATACGGGATAGACCATGTTTTCCTCGTCCAGCAGATTTGAGTCCAGCTTATATCTTTCTGCATTTCTGTATTTGAAGAAATCAATAGCAGGTCCCGGGAACATTGCCCTGGTGAGAATATCTTCATCCTGCTCCACATACTTGGCAATTTCCTTTTTGATTTCTTCAAGTTCAGGTTTAATATAGTCTGCCGGTCTTTCGGTAATCCTCTCCTCATCACCGATAATCTTCTTCACGATTTCTTCTTTGATTGGGGTTGTAGTCTTTCCGTACATTCCTTTAACCAGCTGTTTTACTTCATTGGGCACCATCTTATAGCGCTCACCCATAACTACGTTCAATACTGCCTGTGTTCCCACAATCTGGCTGGTTGGTGTTACCAGAGGAGGATAACCCAGGTCTTCTCTTACTTTGGGAACTTCTTTAAGCACTTCTTCAAATTTGTTCATGGCGTTCTGCTGTTTCAACTGTGAAACCAGATTTGAAAGCATACCGCCCGGAACCTGATAAATCAATGTGTTAATATCAACACCCATCAATTTGGGATCTAATAATCCCTCTTCAATATATTTTTCCCTGATGGGTCTGAAATACTCGGCAATTTCATTTAGAGCATTCATGTCCATGCCAGTATCCCACTCAGTGCCTGCCAGAGCCTTGACCATGGGTTCCGTTGAAGGCTGCGAGCTTCCTTCGCCAAAGGGTGATATGGCTGTGTCAATAATGTCAGCTCCGGCTTCAATTCCTTTTAGCAAAGTCATGCTGCCCATACCGCTGGTAGCGTGAGTATGAAGTTCCAGGGGCAGATTGACCGCTGACTTGATTTCCTTAACCAGCGTATATGTATTATAGGGATCCAGAAGTCCGGCCATATCCTTGATGCAGATGGAATCAGCTCCCATGTCGGCAAATTCCCTGGCAAGATCCGCAAAAACCTTGTTTGTGTGCACCGGGCTTATCGTGTATGACATAGCGGCCTGAGCATGTCCGCCCTCTTTCTTAACAGTTTCTATAGCCTTTGACAAGTTTCTGGGGTCATTCAGTGCATCAAATATTCTTATAATATCAATTCCGTTGGCAAGGCTTTTCTTAACAAACTCCTCAACCACGTCATCGGCATAATGCTTATATCCCAGCAGATTTTGCCCTCTGAGCAACATTTGCAGTTTTGTATTTTTAATGTTTTTTCTTATGGTTCTGAGTCTTTCCCAGGGGTCTTCATTTAAAAAGCGCAGACTGGCATCGAAAGTGGCTCCCCCCCACACTTCCAAAGCATGGTAGCCAGCTCTGTCCATGGTTTCCAGAATAGGAACCATTTCTTTAGTTGTCATTCTGGTTGCAATAAGGGACTGGTGACCATCCCTCAACACAGTTTCTGTAATTTTTACTTTTGCCAAAACTCTACCTCCCCGTTTTTTTATTTCAAATTTCATACCCCCGATTATATATGGACAAACAGAAAAATCAAGGAGGCAGGCTATTTTTTTCGTGTTTTGAAGTGCATAAACATGAAATAAAAAATAGTGCTGAACCCTATAACAATCAGCATCATTTTGTTATCGTCAGCCAGGCCCAGTACCTTTGCCAGCAGCAATACTATAATAATAAAAATCCAGTAATTCAGTGCTATGCCGATTTTTGTCATGTGTTCCCCCTCGATTGATTTTCTTTACCAGCCGCCGCCTCCGCCGCCACCCATGCCGCCGCCAGATGAGCCGCCTCCGCCGGAATAGCTGCCTCCGCCACCACTGCCTGAGCTTCTGGGAACAGACACCCTGTCTATAGTGCCGGCATAGCTTGAAATGGACTTCATAAATGCTGCATGACTGAAGGCCGCTCCCGTCGAACTGTGGTACCACTCTGGCTGAGTCATGGTGATTTTTTCAAACTTCTTTGCCCATACCCGGGTCAGTCCGAACACATAGGCATAAGGCAGGGTAGCGTAGAAATATTGGGGATCCTGCTCAACGAGGCGTTCAATCCGGGATACCTCCGCAACTTTCAGGAACTCCTTGAACCCAAGTATTTTGCCCAGCATTTCGGCACCGTAAGCTGTTCTTTTTTTCATGAGCACGGCAAAAATCATGCTTATCAGAGAAGCTATTATGGCAACGGCTCCCCAAATAATCAGTTCTTCCCACTCCCTTATGAAAAGGTATTGGATTCCGTAGTAAAGCAAAGTAAAGAAAATCGCAAGGCTCCAGGAAAAGAAACGCTTGAACCTCCTCATAGTGTTCCTTCGGTCGAAGTTATACACATGCATTAAATATATCATGAAAAGTGCAGGCAGAAAAATCTCCGCAAGTATGACTTCCTCCCAAGTGCCATATGCATAACTTATTCCGAATACGTTAAGGGCCGTAAACGGCAATATGGAAATCAGAACGGCGATTACCCTTGCTACGAAAGATTCTTTGGTAAAAAGCCTGTGTTTTGTATTCTTTTTGAAATAACTGCCAACCTTCGTAAGAGCCAGCATGGCGCTGGGCTGGAAATATTTCTTAATTTCTTTTTCTGTAACTTCATCTCCCGTCACGAAAAGACCATCGAAAATTATTTTCCTGTGGTCTGTAATGGAATCCGGCATTTCTTTTGTTTTAATAAGCTTAAACTTTTTGCCATGTTCTTCAATGGTGAGATATCCCTCATTGGCAAGGTAAATTATTACTCCGACTATATCCTTACTGTCTGCCGAACTGTCAATAACATAGGAGGCCTGTGCTGGATCCAGTCCCTGAGGAGGATAAAATTCCACGGTTCTCACAACGGGAGGATCAACTCCAAACTTTCTCCACAGAACAAAGTTGAGCAGAGGAGCCAGAAGAATCAGTATGAGCATGGGAATCAGCATCCAGTCAGATTTGGGAGCTCCTTCAAAATATCCTTCAGGCAGGGTTATCCTGACAGTTACGCCTTCATATGGCTGCAGCTCCTGCTTCAGGTCGCCTTTGATAACTTTTCCGTCTTCTGACAAGGACCATTCCACCCAGTCCGTATTTGCCGCCCCGTAAGGGCCTGCAATAAATTCAATATTTTCAGTTTTTACCGGCTTTGGCATCTCTATTATAAAAGTTCCCGTCTCAATGGGAGCATTCCATTCAGTAGGGAGCAACCCCCAGTAAAACTGTTCGAAACCTTTGGTTCGCTCTTTATATGCTTTAGCCTTATAGGAGATGTAATAAGTGTAAGGTCCCTGAATATAGATGTTTCCGTCGCCTATCTTAAGCACCAAATTGCGATTTTCATTGTACCTTTCGTATTTGTAACCAGGTATATCAACATCTTTTAACTTCAGTCTGTAAGGAGTCTGGTATTCCCGGCCTTCATATTTGTAATATACCTTCCCCGCATAAGGAATATATCTGAAAATGCCGTGATGCCTTTCCAGAAAATTCATGTGGATTGTCTCTTCAACCTCCCAGGAGTAATCCTCATAAACTTTTATATCTACATCATACCTCTCAGTAACAAGATCTGCCCCGTGTACCCGGGCAGGTAAAAGCAGGGGCAAAAAAAGCACCAAAATAAAGGCCGCAATATATAGCCGTTTATTATTCATAGCACTAAAACTGAACTTTTACGTTCTCCCTTTCCGCCTCATCGGACAGCTCAAACATGGGCTTCCTTCCAAAACCAAACAGGCCTGCAACTATGTTGTAAGGAAATACTTCTGTCTTTATGTTGTAATCCCTCACAGTCCCGTTGTAGTATCTTCTGGAATTGGAAATGTCCTCTTCCACAACTCTGAGCTGTGCCTGCAAATCAAGGAAGTTCTGATTAGCTTTAAGATCCGGATAACCTTCTGCCAGGGCAAACAGGCTCCTTAATGCGCCGGTCAGCATATTTTCATTTTCAAGCCTCTCTTCGGTTGTGGCTGCAGATGCTGTTCTGTTCCGTGCATTTACTATTTTTTCCAGCGTCTCTGACTCATGGGCGGTGTAGCCTTTAACCGTTTCTATCAGGTTGGGAATCAGGTCAAACCTTTTTTTCATGTAGACATCCATGGTGGAAAAGGCTTCTTCAACCCCGTTTCTCAGCTTAACCAGACTGTTGTATGCACCCACCACAAAGATACCAACCAGGACTACCAATGCTAAAATAATCTTCACCAACATGTCTCTTTCTCCTTTTAATCAGTTATTTCCCAGTCAATGGGGCCAAGGGTTTCCACTAAAAAATTATTGGTTTTTGAAAAATGCCGGCATCCAAAAAACCCGTTATGGGCTGACAACGGACTTGGGTGAGCCGCTGTAAGTATAAGATGTGCGGGATTTGTAATCAGGCTCATCTTTTCCCTGGCATTTGCTCCCCAAAGTAAGAATACCATAGATTCATCTCTTTCATTCAATAAATTTATCACTTTGTCGGTAAATATTTCCCAGCCTTTACCTCTGTGGGAATTGGCCTGGCCGCCTCTGACAGTCAAAACCGCATTCAGAAGCATTACGCCTTCCCTGGCCCACTTTTCAAGATAACCGTGTGCAGGTATGGGCAAACCCAAATCATCTCTCAGTTCCCTGAAGATATTCTCCAAAGACGGAGGTTTTCTTACTCCTTTTTTGACGGAAAAACACAGCCCATGAGCCTGTCCCGGACCATGATAAGGATCCTGTCCGATAATTACAGCCTTAACCTTTTCGTAGGGTGTAAATTTGAGAGCATTAAAAATATCATGCATGTCGGGATAAACCGGCCCTGATTTGTATTCCTGTATGAGGAACTGCCTTAACTTAAGGTAATATTCTTTTTCAAACTCCCCTGCAAGGAGTTGATCCCAGTCGTTGCCAATTTTAACCATATCTGCTCCTGTGTGTCAGTATGTCAGTATGTCAGTGTATGTCAGTGGGACAGCCCTTTTGACATATGTCAAAAGGGCTGTCCCACTGACATACACTGACATACTGACATACTGACACACAGGAGCAGATATGGTTAAAATTGGCAACGACTGGGATCAACTCCTTGCAGGGGAGTTTGAAAAAGAATATTACCTTAAGTTAAGGCAGTTCCTCATACAGGAATACAAATCAGGGCCGGTTTATCCCGACATGCATGATATTTTTAATGCTCTCAAATTTACACCCTACGAAAAGGTTAAGGCTGTAATTATCGGACAGGATCCTTATCATGGTCCGGGACAGGCTCATGGGCTGTGTTTTTCCGTCAAAAAAGGAGTAAGAAAACCTCCGTCTTTGGAGAATATCTTCAGGGAACTGAGAGATGATTTGGGTTTGCCCATACCTGCACACGGTTATCTTGAAAAGTGGGCCAGGGAAGGCGTAATGCTTCTGAATGCGGTTTTGACTGTCAGAGGCGGCCAGGCCAATTCCCACAGAGGTAAAGGCTGGGAAATATTTACCGACAAAGTGATAAATTTATTGAATGAAAGAGATGAATCTATGGTATTCTTACTTTGGGGAGCAAATGCCAGGGAAAAGATGAGCCTGATTACAAATCCCGCACATCTTATACTTACAGCGGCTCACCCAAGTCCGTTGTCAGCCCATAACGGGTTTTTTGGATGCCGGCATTTTTCAAAAACCAATAATTTTTTAGTGGAAACCCTTGGCCCCATTGACTGGGAAATAACTGATTAAAAGGAGAAAGAGACATGTTGGTGAAGATTATTTTAGCATTGGTAGTCCTGGTTGGTATCTTTGTGGTGGGTGCATACAACAGTCTGGTTAAGCTGAGAAACGGGGTTGAAGAAGCCTTTTCCACCATGGATGTCTACATGAAAAAAAGGTTTGACCTGATTCCCAACCTGATAGAAACGGTTAAAGGCTACACCGCCCATGAGTCAGAGACGCTGGAAAAAATAGTAAATGCACGGAACAGAACAGCATCTGCAGCCACAACCGAAGAGAGGCTTGAAAATGAAAATATGCTGACCGGCGCATTAAGGAGCCTGTTTGCCCTGGCAGAAGGTTATCCGGATCTTAAAGCTAATCAGAACTTCCTTGATTTGCAGGCACAGCTCAGAGTTGTGGAAGAGGACATTTCCAATTCCAGAAGATACTACAACGGGACTGTGAGGGATTACAACATAAAGACAGAAGTATTTCCTTACAACATAGTTGCAGGCCTGTTTGGTTTTGGAAGGAAGCCCATGTTTGAGCTGTCCGATGAGGCGGAAAGGGAGAACGTAAAAGTTCAGTTTTAGTGCTATGAATAATAAACGGCTATATATTGCGGCCTTTATTTTGGTGCTTTTTTTGCCCCTGCTTTTACCTGCCCGGGTACACGGGGCAGATCTTGTTACTGAGAGGTATGATGTAGATATAAAAGTTTATGAGGATTACTCCTGGGAGGTTGAAGAGACAATCCACATGAATTTTCTGGAAAGGCATCACGGCATTTTCAGATATATTCCTTATGCGGGGAAGGTATATTACAAATATGAAGGCCGGGAATACCAGACTCCTTACAGACTGAAGTTAAAAGATGTTGATATACCTGGTTACAAATACGAAAGGTACAATGAAAATCGCAATTTGGTGCTTAAGATAGGCGACGGAAACATCTATATTCAGGGACCTTACACTTATTACATCTCCTATAAGGCTAAAGCATATAAAGAGCGAACCAAAGGTTTCGAACAGTTTTACTGGGGGTTGCTCCCTACTGAATGGAATGCTCCCATTGAGACGGGAACTTTTATAATAGAGATGCCAAAGCCGGTAAAAACTGAAAATATTGAATTTATTGCAGGCCCTTACGGGGCGGCAAATACGGACTGGGTGGAATGGTCCTTGTCAGAAGACGGAAAAGTTATCAAAGGCGACCTGAAGCAGGAGCTGCAGCCATATGAAGGCGTAACTGTCAGGATAACCCTGCCTGAAGGATATTTTGAAGGAGCTCCCAAATCTGACTGGATGCTGATTCCCATGCTCATACTGATTCTTCTGGCTCCTCTGCTCAACTTTGTTCTGTGGAGAAAGTTTGGAGTTGATCCTCCCGTTGTGAGAACCGTGGAATTTTATCCTCCTCAGGGACTGGATCCAGCACAGGCCTCCTATGTTATTGACAGTTCGGCAGACAGTAAGGATATAGTCGGAGTAATAATTTACCTTGCCAATGAGGGATATCTCACCATTGAAGAACATGGCAAAAAGTTTAAGCTTATTAAAACAAAAGAAATGCCGGATTCCATTACAGACCACAGGAAAATAATTTTCGATGGTCTTTTCGTGACGGGAGATGAAGTTACAGAAAAAGAAATTAAGAAATATTTCCAGCCCAGCGCCATGCTGGCTCTTACGAAGGTTGGCAGTTATTTCAAAAAGAATACAAAACACAGGCTTTTTACCAAAGAATCTTTCGTAGCAAGGGTAATCGCCGTTCTGATTTCCATATTGCCGTTTACGGCCCTTAACGTATTCGGAATAAGTTATGCATATGGCACTTGGGAGGAAGTCATACTTGCGGAGATTTTTCTGCCTGCACTTTTCATGATATATTTAATGCATGTGTATAACTTCGACCGAAGGAACACTATGAGGAGGTTCAAGCGTTTCTTTTCCTGGAGCCTTGCGATTTTCTTTACTTTGCTTTACTACGGAATCCAATACCTTTTCATAAGGGAGTGGGAAGAACTGATTATTTGGGGAGCCGTTGCCATAATAGCTTCTCTGATAAGCATGATTTTTGCCGTGCTCATGAAAAAAAGAACAGCTTACGGTGCCGAAATGCTGGGCAAAATACTTGGGTTCAAGGAGTTCCTGAAAGTTGCGGAGGTATCCCGGATTGAACGCCTCGTTGAGCAGGATCCCCAATATTTCTACGCTACCCTGCCTTATGCCTATGTGTTCGGACTGACCCGGGTATGGGCAAAGAAGTTTGAAAAAATCACCATGACTCAGCCAGAGTGGTACCACAGTTCGACGGGAGCGGCCTTCAGTCATGCAGCATTTATGAAGTCCATTTCAAGCTATGCCGGCACTATAGACAGGGTGTCTGTTCCCAGAAGCTCAGGCAGTGGTGGCGGAGGCAGCTATTCCGGCGGAGGCGGCTCATCTGGCGGCGGCATGGGTGGCGGCGGAGGCGGCGGCTGGTAAAGAAAATCAATCGAGGGGGAACACATGACAAAAATCGGCATAGCACTGAATTACTGGATTTTTATTATTATAGTATTGCTGCTGGCAAAGGTACTGGGCCTGGCTGACGATAACAAAATGATGCTGATTGTTATAGGGTTCAGCACTATTTTTTATTTCATGTTTATGCACTTCAAAACACGAAAAAAATAGCCTGCCTCCTTGATTTTTCTGTTTGTCCATATATAATCGGGGGTATGAAATTTGAAATAAAAAAACGGGGAGGTAGAGTTTTGGCAAAAGTAAAAATTACAGAAACTGTGTTGAGGGATGGTCACCAGTCCCTTATTGCAACCAGAATGACAACTAAAGAAATGGTTCCTATTCTGGAAACCATGGACAGAGCTGGCTACCATGCTTTGGAAGTGTGGGGGGGAGCCACTTTCGATGCCAGTCTGCGCTTTTTAAATGAAGACCCCTGGGAAAGACTCAGAACCATAAGAAAAAACATTAAAAATACAAAACTGCAAATGTTGCTCAGAGGGCAAAATCTGCTGGGATATAAGCATTATGCCGATGACGTGGTTGAGGAGTTTGTTAAGAAAAGCCTTGCCAACGGAATTGATATTATAAGAATATTTGATGCACTGAATGACCCCAGAAACTTGTCAAAGGCTATAGAAACTGTTAAGAAAGAGGGCGGACATGCTCAGGCCGCTATGTCATACACGATAAGCCCGGTGCACACAAACAAGGTTTTTGCGGATCTTGCCAGGGAATTTGCCGACATGGGAGCTGATTCCATCTGCATCAAGGATATGGCCGGACTTCTGGATCCCTATAATACATATACGCTGGTTAAGGAAATCAAGTCAGCGGTCAATCTGCCCCTGGAACTTCATACTCACGCTACCAGCGGTATGGGCAGCATGACTTTGCTAAAAGGAATTGAAGCCGGAGCTGACATTATTGACACAGCCATATCACCCTTTGGCGAAGGAAGCTCGCAGCCTTCAACGGAACCCATGGTCAAGGCTCTGGCAGGCACTGAGTGGGATACTGGCATGGACATGAATGCTCTAAATGAAATTGCCGAGTATTTCAGACCCATCAGGGAAAAATATATTGAAGAGGGATTATTAGATCCCAAATTGATGGGTGTTGATATTAACACATTGATTTATCAGGTTCCGGGCGGTATGCTTTCAAATCTGGTTTCACAGTTGAAACAGCAGAACGCCATGAACAAATTTGAAGAAGTGCTTAAAGAAGTTCCCAAAGTAAGAGAAGACCTGGGTTATCCTCCTCTGGTAACACCAACCAGCCAGATTGTGGGAACACAGGCAGTATTGAACGTAGTTATGGGTGAGCGCTATAAGATGGTGCCCAATGAAGTAAAACAGCTGGTTAAAGGAATGTACGGAAAGACTACAACCCCAATCAAAGAAGAAATCGTGAAGAAGATTATCGGTGATGAGGAGAGGATTACCGAAAGACCGGCAGACTATATTAAACCTGAACTTGAAGAAATCAAAAAGGAAATTGCCAAGTATGTGGAGCAGGATGAAGATATTCTCACCAGGGCAATGTTCCCGGGACCTGCTATTGATTTCTTCAAATACAGAAATGCAGAAAGATATAAGCTGGACTCAAATCTGCTGGACGAGGAAAACATGGTCTATCCCGTATAGAAAACCTCATGTACAGGGAAATTAAAAAGAAAAAGTTGATACTAGAGAACCGTAAACCCTTCAGCCGCGAGGCTGAAGGGCTTATTGCAGATTTAAACAAACTGCAATGGGCATATTCCTCCCTGGCCCTCGATGGCTGTAATTTAAGCAAGGTGGTCGTGGAAGGGCTCTTAAACGGAGAATTTTTTGAAGGTATCAGCATAGGGGACCACCTTAAAGTAAGCAATTATGGCAATGCTATAAATCTGGTATATAAGATGGCATCTGAGGGCGCAGGCCCTGATAAAGCCAGGCTGTTGAAAATCCTTGAGCTGCTTTCCGGCAGCAGCGATGTTTTATACAGGCAGTCAAATCCGGTTCTGCGCATGATTGATTACAACCCTCCGCATTTCAAAGATGTGGAAAAGCTCATGGATTTACTTTTACAAAAGTATAAAGAAGAAAAAACCGAGAAAAATCCTGTCATGGTAGCTGCCAGCCTCCACAACAGGATTATTGAAATATACCCCTATGAGGAAAATTCCGAGGCCATGGCCAGAATGGCCGCCAATTTCCACCTCATGAGCGAAAAACTTCCGCCGGCAGCCTGGAACATGAGCGAACAGGAGTATTATGATGCAATTGCAGCATATCTGAAAAATGAGGACATAGGTCCCATATACAACATGCTGGAAAGAAGCGTTTTCAATAACATGGAGGTTATGCTGCAGCTGACTGCAGGCAGATAAAAATATGATGGCCGGAAGGTCATCATATTTTTATAAAATCATAAAAGTCCTTTTCAAATAAAGGAGAGAAATTTCCAAGTTCTTCAAGACTCAAATCATCAAGGGCCTTCCCCTTATCTATGCAGTAAAGCACCATTTTACCTACAGTTTCATGACAATCCCGGAAAGCCATGCCTTTTCCGACCAGGTAATCAGCAGCCAGGGTGGCGTTCATAAATCCTGATTTGACGGCTTTTCTCATACTATCTTTGTTTACTTTCATGGTTTTTATAACTTCCGTGAAAATAAACAGGCAGTCCTTAAGGGTATCGCCTCCGTCGAAAAGAGCTTCTTTGTCTTCCTGCATATCTTTGTTGTATGCGAGGGGCAGCCCTTTCATAATGGTAAGCAAGCCGACAAGATCCCCGTATACCCTGCCCGTCTTGCCCCGGATAAGCTCCGCCATGTCCGGATTCTTTTTCTGAGGCATTATGCTGCTTCCCGTGCTGAAGGCATCATCCATCTCCACAAAGGCGAATTCGGAGGAACTCCATACAATCAGCTCTTCGCAAAAACGGGAAAGGTGCATCATGCAAATTGAGGCGCAGGAAAGAAATTCTATGGCAAAATCCCTGTCGCTGACAGCATCCATTGTGTTTTCACAAAGCTTGGCAAATCCAAGTTCGTTCATAGTGATGTTTCTGTCAATGGGATAAGTTGTACCTGCCAATGCACCGGAGCCTAAAGGCATGAAATCAGTCCTTTTTCTGCAATCAATAAACCGGTCCCGGTCTCTTTTGAACATTTCAGAGTAGGCGCCTAAATGCAGTGAAAGAGTAACAGGCTGAGCCCGCTGCAGATGGGTATATCCGGGCATAATAGTATCTTTGTGCTCATGGCCCAGTGTATTCAGCACGGAAAGGAGGCCATCCAGCAGGCCGATGGTTTCATCAATAATATCTTTCTGATACAGCCTGATATCAGTGGCCACCTGATCATTCCTGCTCCTGCCGGTGTGGAGTTTTTTGCCGGGTTCACCTATGCGTTCAGTCAGCAGGGTTTCTATGTTCATGTGTATGTCTTCTGCTTCCACGGAAAACTGAATGCTGCCTGATTCTATGTCCTTAAGAATCTCTTCAAGGGTTTCTATTATTAGCAGGGCTTCTCCCATGGGAATAATGCCCTGCTTACCAAGCATCAGGGCATGAGCCTTGCTGCCTTCTATATCATGCCGGTACAGACGCTGGTCTACCTTGATTGAAGCATTGAACTCATCAGCGGATGAATTCGCCTCCTTTGAGAATCTTCCTTTCCAGAGTTTCATGAACTTTGGTTCCTCCTTCCAAGTTCTGTTTGTGGATTGCCCTTATTTTCAGAGGCAAGGCAAAGAGATTAATGAAGCCTTCCGCATCCTTGTGGTCGTAAACTTCATCCTTGCTGAAGGTGGCAAATTCTTCGCTGTAAAGGGAATAATCTGATTTGGAAGCCACCGGTATGGCATTGCCTTTATATAACTTAACTTTAACAGTACCGGTCAGATCCTGCTGAGTTGAGTCCACAAATGCGTTTATGGCTTCTCTCAAAGGAGTAAACCAGAGGCCGTCATATACAAGCTGGGAATATTTCTGGGCAACGATGTTTTTATAGGCCATGGTGTCCCTGTCCAAAACCAGTTTCTCCAGGGCTGAATGTGCTTTATACAGCACCGTTCCTCCGGGAGTTTCATAAACACCCCTTGATTTCATGCCTACGAGACGGTTTTCTATTATGTCCACGGTTCCAACACCATTGTCCCCTGCCAATTTATTCAGCTTTGTGAGCAGTTCAACGGGACCCATTTTTTCTCCGTCGATGGCTACGGGAACACCCTTCTCAAAGTCAATGTCAATGAATGTAGCCTTATCAGGCGCATTTTCTACCGTAACACTCATTTTCAGTATATCATCTTTATGCTGATTCCAGGGATTTTCCAGATTGCCTCCTTCGTGGCTGATGTGCCAGATATTCTGATCACGGCTGTAGATGTCCTCTTCAGTCTGGGCAATGGGAATATTCTTCTCTTTGCAGTAAGCTATACAGTCTTCTCTGGATTCAAGATCCCAGATTCTCCAGGGGGCTATGATTTTAATAGCTGGGTTTAATGCTTTTATGCTGGCTTCAAAGCGCACCTGGTCATTTCCTTTTCCGGTACAGCCGTGTGCAATGTAGAAAGCCCCTTCTTTTTCCGCCACCTCAACCAGTTTTTTTGCCATCAAAGGCCTGGCCATGGAGGTGCCCAGAAGATAGTCACCTTCGTATATGGCTCCTGCCTTGAGGGTAGGCCATATGTAACCGGTAATGAATTCTTCCCTTATATCAATAATATAAGCTTTTGATGCCCCTGTGGCATAGGCTTTTTTCTCAATCCTGTCAAAATCCTCATCCTGGCCGGCATTGAGACAGACAGCTATGACATCACTGTTATAGTGCTCCTTAAGCCAGGTCATTATGACTGAGGTATCAAGACCTCCCGAATAAGCCAGTACAATTTTTTCTTTAGCCATGTTATTCCTCCATAAAATAAAACTTATGTGAGAAAGTATAACACTGCCTAAAGGATGATGCAATAGGAATGTCAATATTTATACAATAATTTTAATAAATATGCACACTTTTCCCGGAAGGGACTGTGACGGCTTTCTTTACATTGGCAATTGCAGAGAATATAATGATATCAAGAATAGTCTCGGAGGAAATATGTTGAATAATGAAATTATAGCGTCCGGTCTGCGTGTAATTGCAGGAACTTCGAATGTAATTGAAAATGCGCCCATGAAGGAGTATACAACTTTTCGGGCGGGAGGAAATGCTGATATCATGGTTTTGCCGGAAGATGCTCATGCTTTGGCTGAAACCCTAAAGTTTTTGACCGAAGGAGACATCCCTTTTTATGTAATGGGAGAAGGAAGCAATACTCTAGTAAAAGACGAGGGCTATCATGGAGTAATTGTAAAGATTGGCACATCCATGAGCAACATTACTGTTTCAGACAGAAAAATCACAGCGGAGAGCGGAGCGTTAATAAAAAAAGTGTCGCAGTCTGCCCTGGAGGCAGGGCTTTCAGGCCTGGAATTCGCCATAGGCATACCGGGCAGCGTTGGGGGAACCAGCTTCATGAATGCTGGAGCCTATGACGGAGAAATGGCAAAAGTAGTTGAATCGGTTAAAGTACTGGAAAGAGACGGGAGCCGGATTTTTGACCTGAGGGTCGAAGAACTGGATTACGGATACAGAACAAGCCGGATTATGAAAGAAGGAATTATTGTCCTGTCCACTGTTTACAGTCTGGAACCGGGAAATCCCGAGATGATAAAATCAAAGATGGAAGAATTTCAATCGAGGCGCAAGCAGAAACAGCCCCTGGAGTATCCAAGCGCCGGCAGCTTTTTCAAAAGACCTCCCGGAAATTTTGCAGGAACCCTCATCGAGAAGGCTGGGCTTAAAGGCGCAAAGGTTGGGGGCGCCATGGTATCCACTTTGCATGCAGGCTTCATAATCAATACGGGAGGAGCCACTGCCGCAGATATCATAAGCCTGAAAAATCTGGTTCAGGAAAAAGTATACGAAATGTCAGGCATTAGGCTGGAACCTGAAGTCAGGATTATTGGCGGTTAGAAAATGGATAGATATTTGCCCGAAACAGAAAAATACAGAATGATATATGATATCCACACCCATACGGTTTTCTCGCATGGCAAGGGGAGCATTGAGGACAATGTGAAAGCGGCTTTAGCCAGGGGACTTTCAACCATAGGCATTGCAGATCATGGCCCCGGACATCTTTTTTACGGAGTGAAGAGGAAGAGTTTCCCCATTATGAAAGCGGAAGTTGAAAGATTGAAGAAAATTTATGAGGACATTGAAATTGTTCTTGGTGTGGAGGCAAATATTATAAATCTGTCCGGGAAACTGGATTTGCTGGAAAAAGATTATGAGCACCTGGACTATGTTCTCGCAGGTTATCACTACGGTTTGTTTGGAGAAAATCTATTTTTCGGCATGTGTTTGCAGCTATCCAATCTGCTTAGTCAGAAATTACATATGCTGAGCTGGAAAAAACTGAAACTTCGCAACACAGATCTGGTCATCAAAGCGCTGCATGAAAATAATATCAAGGTGCTGACTCATCCGGGGGATAAGGGACCCTTCGATCTTCTGCCCATAGCACAGGCATGTAAGGAGAAGGGCACACTGATGGAAATAAGCACCTGGCACCATGCACCTACAAAGGAAGAACTTAGTTCTTTGGCACATACGGGAGTAAGATACATCATAAGCAGCGATGCCCACAGCCCGGAAAGGGTGGGCACATTTGCTCCGGGCCTGGTCAGGGCGCTGGAAGCCGGCATAGATCCTGCGGAAATTGATAATATAGAGGAGGTATAAGATGGAATTTGTCATAGTTACAGGCCTTTCAGGATCAGGGAAAACTCAGGCAATGAACTGTCTGGAAGATCTGGGATATTATTGCGTCGACAACCTGCCTCCACAGCTGATGACTGACTTCATCCAGCTTACAAAAGAAAGCAACAGAAGGATTGAAAAGGCCGCTTTCGGCATTGATGTGCGCGGGGGTGAATTCTTCGATGAACTAAAAGACAGTCTGGATGAATTTAAAAGAGAGAATATGGACTGCAAGGTGCTTTTTTTAGAGGCTTCCGATGAGGTTCTCATCAGACGGTATAAAGAAACCAGAAGAGCACATCCTCTTTCACCTGAAGGCAGAGATATTAAAGCCGGTATTTTGGCAGAAAGAGAAAGATTATCTGAAATCAGGGAGATGGCCGATTTCATTATTGACACTTCAGGCATGAAAGTTGCCAGGCTTCATGAAGCGCTGCAAAAGATTCTGTCGGTGGAAGGAGATACCGGCTTCACTCTGACCATAATGTCTTTTGGCTTTAAAAACGGAATACCCTCCGAAGCTGATTGTGTTTATGACCTGAGATTTATCCCCAATCCATTTTATGTGGCCAGCTTAAAAAAGCTGACAGGCAACAACAAAAAAGTCAGCGAATATGTAATGTCTCAGCCGATAACAAGTGATTTTGTCCAGAACTATTATGACCTGATTGAAAAACTGATTCCGTATTATATTAAAGAAGGCAAGACAAGACTGGTGGTAGCCTTCGGATGCACGGGAGGCCGCCACAGATCAGTGGCCATAGCGAATCTGTTTTCAGAAAAGCTGAAAGGAGATGGACGGCGTGTATTGACCGTTCACAGGGATCTGTAATATAATAATGTTAAGTAAATAACGAGGTTTCAATACGCATATCTTGAGTTAACAAAAGGAGTGGTGTCCATGGAAAAATTGATTATAACAGCCGCAATTTGCGGAGCGGAAGTAACTAAAGAACAGAATCCGGCAGTCCCGTATACGATTGAGGAGATTGCTAGAGAAGCAAAATCCGCCTATGATGCCGGAGCATCCATTATTCACCTGCATGTGCGCTGGGATGACGGAACCCCTACTCAGGATACAGGAAGGTTTCAGGAGGCCGTAGATGCCATTTATAAAGTGTGCCCTGATGTAATCATACAACCTTCCACAGGCGGAGCCGTAGGGATGACAGATCTTGAAAGGCTGGCCTCTATTGATATCAACCCCACGCCGGAAATGGCAACCCTTGACTGCGGCACCCTGAATTTTGGCGGCGATGAGATTTTTGTCAACACTGATAATACCATAGCAAATTTTGCCCAGATAATGAAAGATAAGGGAATCAAGCCTGAAATCGAAGTCTTTGACAAAGGTATGATAGATATTGCCCTGAGAATGGATAAGAAAGGCCTGCTGGTTCACCCCCTGCACTTCGATTTCGTTCTGGGTGTCCAGATGAGCGCAACACTGCGGGATCTGGCTTTTATGGTGGGCAGTATTCCGCAGGAATCCACATGGACCGCCTGTGCCATCGGAAGATATAACTACGATATAGCTGCCGGTGCAATCATAATGGGAGGTAATGTCAGAGTGGGATTTGAGGACAGCCTCTATCTGCGTAAGGGTGTTTTAGCGGCCAGTAACGGTGAAATGGTGGAAAAAGTAGTTGCTTTGGCAAATTTGCTGGGAAGAGAAATTGCAACACCTGATGAGGCCAGAAGGATTTTAAGCATAGGTAAATAATCATCACAGCCTATAAAAGACCTGAGGCCCGGGTATGTAGTTATATGCGCCTTAGGTCTTTTGTCATCTTCAGACTATCCAAATACGCAAGGGGGAGGGTTGGTCCCGTGTCATTTTCATCAGATGTAAAAAAAGAAATAGTGAGAATGGAAAGGGATAAAAAATGTTGCATATTAGCAGAAATAGCCGGTTTTATTCGCATGTGCGGCATTCCGTCCGCAGATGAAAATGGTATGGAGCTAACCGTAACCACGGAAAACCCTGCATCAGCAAGGCTCATACTTAAGCTTATTAAAGACTATTTTGAAACCAATATTGTTCTTACAATCAATCAGAACAAGGCCCTGAAAAAAAAGCGGGTTTATGAGCTTCACATAGATTCTTCAAACAATGGGGAGCAGATTTTAAGGGAAATTGGCATGCTGAAAGTAAAGGAGGGACAAAATTATTTTCCCGAGGAAATATCGGCAGACATAATCAGGACCAGGTGCTGCAAAAGAGCTTTTTTAAGAGGGGCATTTCTTGGGGCAGGTACCGTAAGCCATCCTGAAAAAGGCTATCATATGGAAATAGTATGTGCCGGCGAAGCTCTGGCCAGTGACATAAGAAGGCTTATAAACAGCTTTGGCCTTAAAAGCAAAGTTGCGGCAAGAAGGAATAGTTATATAGTGTACCTTAAGGAAAGTGAGCAAATCAGCGATTTTCTGGCACTGGTAGGTGCAGGCAATCAGGTGCTGGAATTTGAAAATGTGAGGATTATCAAAGAGCTGAGAAACAAAACAAACAGAATTGTGAACTGCGAAAGTGCAAATCTGGATAAAACTGTTGACAGCGCAGTCAGACAGATAGAAACCATTAAGAAACTGGACCAGTCTCTGGGGCTGGATAATCTTCCGGTCAGACTGAAGGAACTGGCCCGGCTCAGACTTGAAAATCCGGAAAGTTCACTGGCGGAGCTGGGCCAGATGTTAAATCCCCCTTTGCAAAAATCAGGGGTAAATCACAGGTTCAGAAAGCTGGAGGAAATGGCCTGCAGAATAAAAACTTGAGAAAAGGAGAAGGAGATGTCTGTTTTAGCAGCATATATAATGCCCCATCCGCCCCTGGCCGTGCCGGCAGTCGGAAGGGGGCAGGAGAGAAAGATAAGAGCTACTCTCGCAGCCTTTGAAAAGGCGTCAATAGAAATCGGACAGCTTAAGCCTGATACAATTGTTCTCATTTCCCCTCATTCCGTAGTGTACAGCGATTACATCCATATTTCGCCGGGAGCTTACGGAGAAGGGGATTTTTCCATGTTTGGAGACAGGACTGTTAAAATGAGGGCAAAATACGATGAAGATCTTGTTGCTGAACTTTCTCAACTGGCATTTGAGGAAGGCTTCCCTGCAGGAACTTTGGGTCAGCGTGATGCGAAAATGGATCATGGCACATTGGTTCCCCTTTACTTCGTGGAACAATATCTGAAGGACTATAAGCTGGTCAGGGCCGGAGTCTCGGGTTTGAGCTCAACAGACCACTATCACTTTGGAAAGCTTGTTGCCAGGGCTGCAGAAAAACTAGGCAGGAACATTGTCGTGATAGGCAGCGGAGATCTTTCGCACAGGTTATTGGAAGACGGACCTTACAGCTATGCTCCCGAGGGCCCCGCATTCGATGACAAAATAACCAAAGCCATGGAAAAAGGAGATTTTCTGCAGTTTTTCGGGTTCAGCGATGAGGATTGTGATGCAGCCGGTGAATGCGGCCTGAGATCTTTTCTGGTTATGGCGGGAAGCCTGGACGGCAAAGCTGTGAAATCAAATCTTCTCTCTTATGAGGGACCATACGGGGTTGGCTATGCCGTGGCTTCATTCCACCCGGAAGGCAATGACGAGAAAAGGCGTTTTGACCGGATATTTGAGGAAAAATCAGAAGAGGAGCTGTTTTCGATCAGGAAAAATGAAGGAGACCTGGTAAAACTGGCGAGGCTTTCTCTTGAAAGTTATGTAAATACGGGGAAATATATAAAGCCGGGCGAAGAACTGTCAGAAGAACTTCTCCATATCAGAGCGGGAGCGTTTGTAACCCTTTATAAGGATGGCCGTTTGAGAGGTTGCATAGGAACCATAGAGCCGGTTCAAAAAAATCTTGCTGAGGAGATAATACATAATGCAGTCAGTGCGGGGACCGGAGATCCAAGGTTCGAACCTGTAAAAAAAGGGGAACTGGATCAGCTGATTTACAGCGTGGATGTCCTGGGCAAACCGGAGCCGATAGATTCAAAGGAACAGCTTGACCCCGAAAAATACGGAGTAATAGTCAGTAAAGGTTATAAACGCGGGCTCCTGCTACCTAATCTGGAGGGCATCGATACAGTGGAGGAACAGTTGGAAATTGCTTTGAGAAAAGCCGGGATTTCACCGGGAGAAAAATATATGATGGAAAGATTCCAGGTGGTGAGGCACAAGTGAATGAGAGAATCCTTTGCCCTGTCTGCCCGAGGAAGTGCCGGCTGGCCCCCGGTGAAAGAGGTGTATGCGGCGCAAGGATTAATTTGAATGGTAAAATAGTACAGGAAAGTTATGGCGCCGTTACTGCCATTGCTCTCGATCCCATCGAAAAAAAACCCTTGCGGATGTATAAACCGGGCAGCACCATATTGTCTGTAGGCAGTTACGGCTGCAATTTGCGCTGTTCGTTTTGTCAGAATTATCATATTTCCATGATCAGGGAAAACCCGGTCCACAACAAAATGAGTCCGGAAATGCTTGTCAAGGAGGCGGAAAAGTACAAAATGCTGGGTAATATAGGCCTGGCTTATACTTATAATGAACCTCTTATAGGCTATGAATTTGTCAGAGACTGCGCCAATCTAATTAAACTGGCGGGCATGGATAATGTTGTTGTAACCAACGGATATATAAACGAGGAACCTTTTATGAAGCTACTTCCGCTGATAGATGCCTTTAATATTGACTTGAAAGCGTACAATCAGATATTTTACAGAAAAATCGGTGGCGACTTGGAAACGGTAAAAAATACCATATCCCTGGCCGCAGAAAAGGCTCATGTTGAAGTAACCTGCCTGATAATTGAGGGTGAAAATGATGACGAGGAGGAAATCAGGCAAATGGCGCATTGGATTTCGTTCATTAATCCGGCAATCCCCCTGCACCTGTCCAGATTTTTCCCCGCCTATAAAATGATGGATAAAAATGCAACCAGGGCTGGAACTATTAAAAGGCTGGCTGCCATTGCCGGTGAATATCTGCCCAATGTTTTCTTGGGAAATATTTGAAATATCAGTATTTAACGTGTATAATAATATGATGTGTATAGGTAGGAAGCGAAGGAGGTCTCCGGTATGAAAAAAACTGATTTACTCATTGTCGGCGGAAGCGTAGGTGCAATTTTAAGTGCCACAACCGCCAGAAAAGCATATGGCAATATTGACATAACAATAATCCGCGATGCTGAAAAAGTAATGGTCCCCTGTGGAATCCCATATATTTATGGTACTCTTCATGACACTGATAAAAATGTGATTCCGGATGCACACATTCTGGATGCGGGAATCAATCTGGTCAGGGATAAGGTTGTTTCCCTTGAAAGAGGGGCAAAAGTTGTCAGCACCGAAAAAGGTGAGCAATATCAGTATAAAAAACTCATATTGGCTACCGGCTCTCTCCCCATTATACCTACGTTTATTCCGGGTCATGATCTTGAAAACATCTATCCCGTATTTAAATCCAAGGATTACCTTGCAAACCTGCTGTGCAAAATCAGGGATGCCAGCAAAGTGGTGGTAGTGGGCGGAGGCTTCATAGGCATGGAATTCGCCGAGCAGATAAGAAATCTGGGCAAGGAAGTCAGGGTTGTTGAACTGGCAGAAGCCTGTCTTTGGCAGGCCTTTGATAAAGATCTGACCGATGAAATAGAAGGCGTATTCGAAAAAGAAGGAGTAATAATATACACGAAGACCAAGGTTACCAGATTCAATGGCGAAACCAAAGTTGAATCAGTGGAGCTGGATAACGGACAGACTCTTGAAGCCGACCTGGTGCTGCTGGGATTGGGAGTCAAGCCCAACAGCAGCCTGGTGCATAATACCGGAATTGAGCTCAACGCCAAAGGTGCAATAGTGGTAGATCAATATACAAGGACAAATGATCCCGATATATTCGCCATAGGAGACTGCGCAGAAAAGAAATGCTTCTTTACGGGAAAGGATGTTCCTGTACTATTGGCATCCACAGCGGCCATGGAGGCAAGAATTGCGGGCTGCAACGCATTCCATCTGCGTCTTGTGAGAGCCAATAAAGGAACTATAAGCGCATTTGCAACGAAAATTTTTGGCCATACATACGCAGCAGCCGGTATAACGGAGGCAAGGGCGAAAGAAGAGGGCTTCAGCATAATGACGGGAAATGCGGTTACTTCTGATCATCATCCCATTACTTTGCCCGGCACCCGTTCTTTAAGAGTTAAACTGATTTTTTCAAAATGCTCCGGAATAATTCTGGGGGCCCAGATTGCAGGAGGAGACTCGGCCTGCGAAATGATAAATATACTGAGCCTGGCCATTCAAAAAGGAATGACGGCCACAGAACTGAATACCTTCCAGGTTGCCACACACCCGCTTTTGTCCGCATCGCCGGTAAACTATCCCATTAATGCGGCAGCCATGGATGCCTTGTCTAAAAACTGTGTCCATTTAAATCAGGATCTGGTTATATAATTGATAAAAAAAGAAAGGGAAATAAGGAGGACATGCAAATTGACATCTAACAAAAAATTGCTCAAATGGGTTGAGGAAATGGTAGAACTGTGTCAGCCGGATGCAGTGCATTGGTGTGACGGCTCGGAAGAAGAGAACACCATGTTGCTGGAGGGCGCCGTGAAGTCGGGTGCCGCAACTGTTTTGAACGAAGAAAAACTGCCGGGATGCTATGCATTTCGCAGCGATCCCTCAGACGTGGCAAGGGTTGAAGACCGCACCTATATTTCTTCGGTTAAAGAAGAGGATGCTGGTCCTACAAATAACTGGATAGATCCTAAAATACTGAAACCACTGATGACAGATCTCTACACAGGATGCATGAAGGGCAGAACCATGTATGTCATCCCATTCTCCATGGGGCCTATCGGGTCATATATTTCAAAGATAGGGGTGGAGATTACAGACAGTGCTTATGTTGTTGTCAACATGAGGATTATGACCAGGATTGGACAGGCAGTGCTGGATGAATTGGGAGAAGAGGGAGATTTCGTTCCCTGTCTGCACTCGGTAGGCTATCCCCTGGAAGAAGGTATGGAAGATCCTGAATGGCCCTGTGCACCAATGGAACAAAAATATATAAGCCATTTCCCTGAGGAAAGAGTTATCTGGTCCTACGGTTCGGGTTATGGTGGCAATGCACTTTTAGGCAAAAAATGCTTTGCTCTCAGGATTGCATCTGTTATGGCCAGGGACGAGGGCTGGTTGGCGGAGCACATGCTTATTCTGAAGCTGACCGATCCCAAGGGCAGAGTACAATATGTGACCGGCGCCTTTCCCAGCGCCTGCGGCAAAACCAACCTTGCCATGATGGTGCCCACAATTCCGGGCTGGAAAGTAGAAACTATAGGTGATGACGTTGCATGGATGAGATTCGGGGAAGACGGAAGGCTTTATGCCATCAATCCAGAAGCAGGCTTTTTCGGTGTGGCTCCCGGTACCTCAATGGACTCAAACCCAAACGCAATGAAGAGCATCGACAGAAACACCATATATACCAATGTGGCATTGACGGATGACAAGGATGTCTGGTGGGAAGGGATAGGAAAAGATGCACCTAGCCATCTCATTGACTGGACAGGCAATGATTGGAGCCCGGGAAGCGACAAACCTGCAGCACATCCCAACGCCAGATTTACCGTGCCTGCCAGCCAGTGCCCTTCCATCGCACCTGAATGGGAAGATCCAAAGGGCGTGCCCATTTCCGCCATCTTAATCGGGGGCAGAAGACCAAATATCATCCCCCTGGTTCATGAAAGCTTTGATTGGAAACACGGTATCTTTTTGGGCTCTATAATGGGGTCGGAAATAACCGCCGCTGCCATTTCAGACAAAATCGGGCAGGTCAGAAGGGATCCATTCGCAATGCTGCCTTTTATGGGATATCATGTCTGCGATTATCTCCGTCACTGGTATGAAATAGGCGAGAAGTCCACCGAAGACAAGCTGCCAAAAATCTTTTATGTGAACTGGTTCAGAAAAGATAAAGAAGGCAACTGGCTGTGGCCCGGTTACGGCGAAAACAGCAGAGTGCTGAAGTGGATCTTTGAAAGGGTATCCGGGGAAGGAGAAGCAGTAAAAATGCCCATAGGCTATATGCCTTCACCGGATGCCATAGATACAGAAGGTCTGGAAGTGAGCTGGGATGCCATGAAAGAATTGCTTTCTGTCAACAAAGAAGATTGGCTTGCAGAAGTTGAATCAATAGAAAAACATTACGAAAGCTATGGAGAATGCCTGCCGGAAGAACTGACAGAGCAGCTTGATGCCCTGAAGCAGAGACTGGCAGAATATGAAGGCTGATGAACAGTAAAAAGGCCGCTTTGATTCTGCTCATGCTGACTGCTTTCATTGCGGCATTTTCAGGAAGTGCCCTGAACCTTTCCATCCCTGCCATTGACCGGGAATTTCAGGCCGGGGCTTCATCCGTTGGCTGGATAATAAACGGGTTCATTATTGCGGGGGCCGCTTTGTCCGTCCCCATTGGCCGTTTGGCGGATATAACAAACAGACTTGCTATTATGAAGGCAGGTCTGTTGCTGTTTTCTCTGACATCGGGAATCATATGTTTTTCCCGCAGCATCGAATTTTTTCTGGTATTGCGCATTCTGCAGGGAATTGGAAGCGCCATGATTTTCGCTACAAACCAGGCCGTGCTGGTAAGTATTTATCCAAGGGAAGAAAGGGGTAAAGCCCTGGGTTTCATCATAGGAGCCACGTATGTGGGGCTTACAACAGGGCCTGTAATCGGCGGAGTAATGAATCAGGCTCTCGGCTGGCGTTCCATACTTGTGTTCACTCTCATTATCGGGTTGGCGAATTTTGTACTGGCAGCTCTTTTCCTGAAAAATGTCAGGCAGGAAAAATTGGGCGAAAAAGCTGATATTGCGGGCAGCCTTTTGTTTGTAGCTATGATATTCATGGCTATGTACGGCTTGTCTTCCCTTTCTCAGGAGCCTCATGCAAAATATATGCTGGCTTCCAGCTTTCTGCTGATGTATGTTTTCGTAAAATATGAACTCAGAGCCGAGAGCCCTTTGATTCAGATAAGGATGTTCAGAAGCAATATAAATTATCTGCTTTCCAACCTGGCTGCCCTGCTGAACTATGGAGCCACTTTTGCCGTGGGATACCTCATGTCAATTTTTCTTCAGGTAGTAAAAGGTATGGAATCGGGACCCGCAGGTCTTATAATGATTACTCAACCCCTTTTGATGGCCCTGCTGTCACCTTATATGGGCAGGCTTTCTGACAGGATTTCCCCTTATAAGCTGGCTTCTTACGGCATGGGGCTTTGCGCCCTCGGGCTTTTTTTGCTGGTGTTTATAAAGGGGGAGAGTTCGCTTCCGCATATAGTTTTGAATCTGTCCCTGGTTGGAGTGGGCTTTGCCTTGTTTTCATCACCAAACACTAATGCAATAATGTCCTGTGTCGAAGCAAAAGATTATGGGGTGGCATCATCTCTGCTGGCCACCATGAGAAATCTGGGGCAAAGCAGCAATATGGCGGTGGTTACTTTCATAATTTCAATATATATCGGTAAAGTACCTTTAGATCTGGCGGACCCTGCACAGATACTCAAAGTTATGAAAGTATCCTACAGCCTGTTCACGGTTCTTTGCATTATTGGCGCCATAATATCATCAAACAGGAAAAAAGCACCGGAAGATGGTATACTTAAGCAAAATGAAAAGGATGAGTTAAGCGATTGCTGAAACTGCTGTTTTCAAAATTCAAGGAATCTCTTTTTTCGGTAATTCCCATTATCTTATTGGTAGTGGTTCTGAACTTCACTGTCGGGCCCATGCCTGCCGGTGGCCTTGTGCTATTTTTAGTCAGCGCTATTACTATGGTTTTAGGAATTACCCTGTTCAACTTCGGTGTGGATGTATCTCTGATACCCATAGGCGAACATGTTGGCACCACAATTATTAAGAGCAAGAATCTGTTTGTTATTATAACACTGATATTTATTATAGGTGTGTTCATAAGCATGGCCGAGCCGGATTTGATTGTATTGGCAAGTCAGATAAGCGGGGTTCCGGATTCATTGATTATTGCTGTAGTTTCTGTAGGCGTCGGTTTAGCTTTGGTTGCCGCAATACTAAGAATTCTATTCCAGTTTCCACTGTCATGGCTTCTTATTGTTTGTTATATCTCGGCTTTTATCCTGTCTCAACTTTCAGGCATAAATTTTATCTCCATAGCCTGGGAATCCGGAGGAGTTACCACAGGCCCCATCATGGTTCCCTTTGTGATGGCTCTGGGAATAGGGCTTTCAAGAATAAGGGGAGACAAAACCACTGAAGAGGACAGTTTCGGCCTGATTTCACTTTGTCTGATCGGCCCGATTATTGCTGTGCTCATACTGGGAATGTTTTTCAGCCCTGAAGGAGGCAGCGCAATAAAACTTTTGGATGTTGAAGGAATCAGGGAGATTGCCCGGGTTTATGCAGGGAGCTTTCATATATACGCCGGGGAAGTGGCACTTGCTCTGCTTCCTATATTGCTGCTTTTTCTCATTATTCAGGCGGTAAAACTCCGATTGCATAAAGAAGCCTTTATAAGAATTCTTTCAGGGACCCTGTATACTTTTCTGGGCCTGGTATTATTTCTTGCAGGTGTGAATATCGGGTTTATGCCGGCTGGTTATGCATTGGGGTTTTTGCTGATTTCAAAGAGCAGCGGGGCTGTATTAATCTTTACCGGCATGGTGATGGGTTATTTTGTGGTGGCTGCAGAACCGGCTGTCTTTGTGCTGAAAAGGCAGGTTGCAGAGGTTACAGCAGGAGCTGTTTCGGAAAAAGCCATGGGTCTGGGGCTTTCCGCGGGAGTTGCCGTTTCTGTGGGCTTAGCCATGGTAAGAGTGCTTTATGGCATGTCAATTATGTATTTCATAATCCCCGGCTATCTTATTGCACTTATACTGACATTTTTTGTGCCGAAACTTTTCGTGTCTGTAGCCTTTGACTCCGGAGCAGTAGCCTCGGGCCCCCTGGCCGCAACTTTTATGCTGCCTTTTGCCATGGGAGCCTGTGAATTCTCAGGTGGAAATATTTTTACTGATGCATTCGGCATAGTTGCGCTCGTAGCTATGACTCCGGTAATTACCCTGCAGCTGTTTGGACTGGTTTACGCAATCAAGAGCAGGAGACTGGCCGAAGTCGTCCCGGCGCCTGTTGCTGAAGACAGTATAATAGAACTGGATGCAGAATAGAGAGGATTTTGCAATGGAAGGAAATACAGATAAAAAACTGGAAGCCTTGATAGCCATAATGGATGCAGACTTGGAAGACGTCGTAGTTGATATATATGAAGACTTGGGCGTGGCGGCTGCATTTATGACATATGGTTATGGAACAGTAAAATCAAAAGTATATGAAATGCTGGGCTACGGTGGCCCAAAGAAGCTGGTAAGTCTGGGAATTATGACTGAAAGAATGTCAAGAATGGCCATGGACAGCATGGACAGTGAAATAGACCTGAGCCGTCCCGGGACGGGTATTGCCATGTCCATAGGGTTAAGCAGTATAAGCAAAATGCTTTCAGAGATCAGCTTAAAAGCCGATGAACAATTAAACAGAGGGGATGATAATATGTTAACTGCACAACAAGAGCCTTATCAACTGATAATTGCCATAGTGAACAGCGGTCATTTTGACCTGGTTATGGATGCGGCAAAGAAAGCCGGCGCAGGCGGGGGGACTGTGATTCATGCCAGGTCCCTGGGCACAAAAGAAGCAGTAAAGTATTTGGGCATTACTGTGCAGCCTGAAAAAGACCTTGTGTTGATTTTAGCAAAAAAAGAAAACAGGCTTCCGATAATGGAAGCCATAACCCACGAAGCGGGACTTCACAGTCCGGCAGCGGGATGCTGTTTTTCCCTTCCCGTCAATGACGTGGTAGGTGTTGATGCCCTCATGAGCAATTTTGGCATTGATTCTATTTAATTATACGGAGCCTGTCGGCTAAAGGCTTAAAGCTTTTTTCCGCAGCTTCTTCCAGCACATTTCCAAAAGGCATTTGGGCATTCAGCACCCAGTTGTCCGGGAATCCCCATTCCCGGGCGATTTGTTTGCTGATCAGCTCATTGTAGTGCTGTAAGGATGCGCCATAACCCTCAGCTTCAAGGGCAGTCCAGACAATAAATTCCAGGATACCTGCCCCCTGAACGGACCATTCTTTAAAATTGTCTGCATAACTGGGGAAAGCTTTGATTAAATTGTCAATCTCCGTCTTATCTTCGAAGAAGAGTATAGTTCCGTAGGCAGCTTTAAAGCTGTTAATTTTTTTCTCTGTTCTCGGGAATTTCTCGGGAGCAAGTCTTGCCCTCATAACATCCATTAAGATATCCCATAGTTTTTCGTGGTGCTTCCCTAAAAGAAGCACTACTCTGTTTGATTGAGCGTTATAAGCAGTCGGGGTGTGCAGAGATGCCTGTTCCAATATTTCAACGATTCTTTCGTCTGATGTGACCGGTGTATTTCCCAAGGCATAGTGACTTCGTCTTTCCGCCACTGCCTGTAAAAAGTCTTTGTTCATTGCAATCCTCCTGAAATTAATATCTTCAAGGTTGCTTATACCCATGTATGTAAAAACAAATCTATTATATCTTGACAAGCACTTAACAATATTTGATGATAGGGATAAGAGTATTCCAACCTTGTATTCTAATGACAGAAAGGAATTTCGGTATATGGGCGTAAATGTCATATATACAGTAACTGCAAACTGCCAGGACTGCTATCGCTGTGTCAGGGTTTGCCCCGTAAAGGCGATAAAAGTTAAGAATGGACAGGCCTATATTGAAGACAGCCTTTGCATTAAATGCGGGACCTGTATCAGAGAGTGCCCGCAAGGTGCGAAAACGGTAAGGTCAGGGATTGAAGATGTAAAAGCATTATTTGCCCGGGGAAAAAAAGTTGCAGCCAGTTTGGCACCTTCATTTCCGTCTCTGTTCAGCGGATGGCAGATGGACAAATTACCTTCAGCCTTAAGACAGCTGGGTTTTGCTCAGGTTTTGGAAACAGCGGAAGGTGGCAAGCTTATAGCAGAGGAAGCAATGGAAAAGGGTATAGAGGGTGGAATCGGCACAGCCTGCCCAGCAGTGGTGAACTACATCGAAATGTACAAGCCGGAACATGTGGAAAGACTGACTCCATTGGTTTCTCCAATGATAGCCCACGGCAGATATTTAAAGAAAAATCTGGGCGAAGACTGGGCCGTAGTCTTTATTGGCCCCTGCGCAGCAAAGAAGGATGAAGCAGAAAGAGAAGAGTATAAAGGCATAATCGATGTGGTGTTGACTTTTACGGAGTTAAAAGATTGGCTTGAAGAAGAGAGCATAGACCTGGCAGAATGTCCTGATGGAGAAACAGATAGTGACAGCGATATTCAGCTTGCCAGGCTTTTCCCCCTGGAAGGAGGCATGCTAAAAGCAGGCCAGGTTGATTATGACGGGACTGCAGAAGAGATTCTTTGCCTGAGCGGTGCAGATAGCATAATGGAGCTGCTGGATCTCCCCTATGATGAATGGGGATACAGCATAGTGGAGCCTTTGTTTTGCTCAGGCGGTTGTATCAACGGCCCCTGCCTGAAAGACAAGAAAAACTATTATCTCAGAAAGCAGGAGCTGCTGAACTACAGCAGCAAGGCGAAAGGTCGTAAGAACAGAGTTATTGAAAAAAACGTCAGCCTTATGGCTGAATATAAAGCAAGGCCGGTGGAAGAACAGCTGGAACCGGTTTCAGAGGAGAAAATTCAGGAAATACTGGAGAGCACCGGAAAAGGTCATGTCAGAATGCAGCTGAATTGCGGCGCCTGTGGCTATAAGACCTGCCGGGACAATGCCATAGCCGTAGCCAGAGGCATGGCAGAGCCGGATATGTGTATTCCTTATATGAGGCGGCTTGCACAACAGAGAACCGATGCCTTTATAGAAACAAGCCCCAACGGCATAGTGATTTTAGATGATCAATTTCATATAATTCATATAAATCCGGCCTTCAAAGAACTTTTCTCATGCAGCAACAGTCTCCTTGGGAGACATGTTTCTGCAGTGGTTGATGTGGACAGCTACGAACAGTTAAGTTCTGATAAAAGTCAGATTAGGGATTCAATAAAAGTAAGTAATGGGGTTAAGTACCACGAAATAATATATGCATTGGCTGAAGAAAGGCAGTATGTGGGCATTTATACTGATGTCTCCCACCTGAAATTTGATACTGGTGGTAATGAGGCATTCAAGAAGCAAACTCTGGAACATGTGAAAAAGCTGCTTGAACACCAGATAAGCTTTTCCCAGGAAATGGCCCATTATCTGGGGAAAAGCACGGCGGAAAGCGAAGAACTTGTCAGGAAGATTGCCAGTGAGGTAAAACCTTGAAATTCTTTGAGGATATAGTTGAGCAAAGGTCCAAGGACGCTTACATAGTATGCGGGGACAATTACCTGTGTGAGAGAACCCCTGAAAGCACATTTTTTGTATTGTGCGACGGCATAGGGTCCGGAGTGTATGCCAATATAGCGGCAATTACATGTGCGAACAGGATGATGGAACTCTACAGGTCGGGAGTGTCTATGCGGGTAATGAGCGAGATGGTTGCTGATTCCATGCACAAGGCCAGAGAAGAAAAAATCCCGTTTGCAGCTTTCACGGCAGTAAAAATCCTAAGCGACGGACTTTTTTCAATATATAATTATGAAGCACCGGATCCTATGATAATAAAGGATGGTTTTGCGGTTCATATGAAGCCCGTAGTTTTCTCTTCAGAATATGAAATGATAGGTGAAACAACAGGAAAGCTTGAATATGGAGAAAGCCTCATAATAGTTTCAGACGGCATTACCCAGGCAGGCCTGGGGCAGGGAGCTTCGCTGGGGATCGGAAATATCGGCCTGGCAGATTATATAAATAGAAGGAGCAAACATAAAGAGGATATACATAAACTGCCTGAAGAAATACTGAATATGTCCTATAGAATAAGCGGACAGAGGTATGTGGATGATTCCACCGTGGTTGTCCTGCACTGCAGAGAGGCAAAACAGCTGGCAATCCTGTCCGGTCCACCTGCTCTGCGTTCCAGGGATAAAGAGATTGTCAATGATTATATCCATTCACCGGGACGCCATGTAATTGCAGGATCTACAACCGCTGATATTGCTGCAAGAGAACTGGACAGGACTGTTACCTTAAAAGACCCCGGAAACATTATTGGTTCGCCTCCTGAGTACTGCATTGAGGGCATTGACCTGGTCAGTGAAGGAGCAATAATGCTCAATCAGGTATATAATATTTTAGATGAAGAAGGCTGTCATGAAGACAGCGGTTCAGCTGTGGAAAGACTGTGCGCCATGATGCTTGGGTCAGATATAATTACCTTTTTTATCGGCAGTGTTGTAAATGAGGCCCATGATTCAATGGTCTTCAGACAGGCAGGTATCAGACCCCGCATGGCTGTTGTACAGTTGATTGCAGAAAAGCTCAGAGCCAAAGGCAAGCTGGTAGTTGAAAAGAAGTATTGACAAACAAAGCCTTCTTTGAGAAAATGTATCATATTTTATGGAGGAGGTCGGCATGGAAACAAAGACCAAGATTGTTGTTATCGGTGCTGGATACGCAGGTATTCTCACCGCAAAAAAGCTTGCGAAAAAATTTAGAAAAAACGACGATGTGCAAATTACCGTCGTGGACAAAAACCCATTTCATGCTTTATTGACAGAACTGCACGAAGTGGCGGCAAACAGGGTTGACGAAGACAGCATAAGAGTCAGCCTGAAAAAAGTATTTGCCGGAAGAAAAGTGGATGTCAGATTAGATACAATTACATCTTTTGACTTCGATAACAAGAAAGCAATTGGCAAGGATGCTGTTTATGAATATGATTATTTAGTTTTAAGTGCGGGATCCAAACCCACATTTTTTGGTGTCCCCGGGGCAGAGCAATATTCGTTTAAACTCTGGTCCTATGACGATGCAGTAATCATCCGTCACCATCTTATCAACCTGTTCAGAAGAGCATGCCGCATCTCGGATGTGGAGGAACGCAGGAAACTACTATCCATCTTCATTGTAGGCGCAGGATTCACGGGAGTGGAAATGGCTGGAGAACTGGCCGAATATCTGCCCATAATCTGTGACAAATTTGAAATTGACAGAGAAGACGTAAGTATTAATCTGGTTGATATTTTAGACAGAACCATACCTAACCTTCCAGCGGAATTATCCGTCAAAGTTGAAAAGCGCCTGACAAAAATGGGAGTCAACTTGATTCTCGGAGCTAATGTGTGTGCTATAGGTGAGGATTTTATCGAAACAAAAGCTGCAGGAACAGAAGTATGTACCAGGAGAATCGCATCTACAGTAATATGGGGTGCCGGCATTGAAAGCGCAGATATTACAGGTGAAGCCGCCAAGGTACTTGAGTCAGCCAACAGAGGCAGGATTAAAATAGATTCTAATCTTCGCTCAATAGATTATCCGGATGTGTTCGTAATCGGAGATAACATGCTCTATACGCCTGAGGGTCAGGACAGGCCTGTTCCCCAGGTGGTTGAGAACTGCGAGCACAGTGCCGCAACCGCAGCCCACAACCTGGAAGTGCTTGTAACAGGCAAGGGCGAACTGGAGGATTATAATCCAAAATTCCATGGGTTTATGGTGTGCATAGGCGGTCGCTACGGTGTGGCCAGAGTAGGGTTCCCCAACTTCATGGTCAACCTTCCTTCTTTCTTTGCCATGATGGCAAAGCATATGATCAATATGATTTATTTCATCCAGGTTTTGGGATGGAATAAAGTCTGGAGCTACAGCAAGCATGAATTCTTCACTATACGTCATTGCAGGAGCTATGTGGGCGGCCATTTCTCCAACAGGACACCAAGTTTCCTTTTGGCACCATTGAGAGTATGGCTTGGAATGGTCTGGCTTTATGAGGGCATAATGAAAATCACCGAAGGCTGGCTGAGTTCACCCAAACTGGTGGGATTCTTCGGAGGTGCCAGAGCCTGGTATGACAGCATTGTGGGTGGTGGAGGAGGAGACGGAGTTTCCGGTGCCACTGATGCGGCTGCAGGAGCAGCAGATGCAGTGGCGGCTGCAACGGATGCAGTTTCGGCGGCCACAGGCGCAGGGGATGCGGTAGTTTCTGCTGGTACAGCCATTATTAACTGGGATATTTTCGGACTGATAAAAATCATGTTCGTCAGCGGCAAAGAAATTTTGCATTCAGGTCTTAGCGATTTTGCATTTAAATTTGATATTCCTTTAATGAACTGGTTTGTGGATAAGGTGGTATTATCCAGTGACGGCATGCAGGTGTTCATGCAGACCGGAATTGTAATTGCCGAAGTTATGATAGGAATTGCGTTAATCCTTGGGCTTTTTACTACACCGGCGTCGGGACTTTCACTGATACTTCAGTTCATGTTTATTTGCACAACGGGCTTATATCTGGGGACCTTCTGGATGATTTTCGCCGCCATAGCTGTTCTGATAGCGGGTGGAAGGGCATTCGGACTGGATTATTACGCTATGCCAGTACTTAAGGAGGCTTGGGCCAAGATACCATTAGTTAGGAAGCTGTACATATATAATGACTAAAGAAACGAAAAAATTAAGTTACGAAGAAGGATATAAACAAGTTAAAATTGAGGTAGATAGGATCCTATCTACCTCACCTTTTGTTATCAGGGAATACATGGCTCATCTGGCTCTTACCACCGGGAAGTTTGTAAGAACCCAGGCTTTGCTTATTGCAGCCATGGATGAGGAGGACCTTATCCACCCCGATGCTGTGAAAATGGCAGCTGCGATTGAATTAATCCACCTTGCCACTCTTGTTCATGATGACATAATAGACAACGCAGAAATAAGAAGAGGCGAATTATCGTTACAGAAAAAATATGGCAGACGCACAGCTGTAATTTGTGGTGACTACCTGTTGGCAGTGGCTATGAAAACCGCATCCAAGACAGTGCAAATCGAAAGTTATGTGAAGCGGAATATTCCGGATTATCTAAGCAAAGTCTGCCTGGGTGAATTGAGCCAGCATGTGCATAATGGTAACTTTAATCTATCACCTTTTCGCTATCTGAAAATTATTGCGGGGAAGACAGCGGCACTTTTTGAGGGTGCTTTTCATGGAGGAGCTCTGCTGTCTTCTGAAGATGACAAGGTTGTTAAAAAGTACGCGAAACTGGGGAAATATGTTGGCATGATATTCCAGCTTACAGATGATTGCATGGATTTTGAGGCCACAGAACAGACTGCACTGAAGCCAGTTAAATCAGATTTTGACCAGAATGTAATTACTTTGCCATTAATTGAGGCTTTGAGAAAGGTAGCAGACCTGAAAAATGAAGCCGAAACCGGTCTTTTGAGCAGAGAAAGAATCGACGAAGCAGTAGGAAAATCCGGAGGCATTGAATACACCAGAAAGATTGCCATGAAATATTACAACAAGTCACTGAAAATCATTAACAGCCTGCACATAAGTCAGAATAAGAGAGCTAAGCTCCTGGATATTGTAAACATGGCATATAGGGTGTTTTAGGAGAATTCGCTTGATTTCCAGATTTTTTAACTATGTCGAAATTAAAACAAAAATAACCAGCGTGTTTCCATTTTTTATGGTAATAGGTTTTATTCTGTATAAAGGCTTTACCATAAGGATATGGGCGAGCCTGGTGTTTTTCTGCGGTATGTTTTTGTTCGATCTCACCACGACTACCATTAACAATTACATAGATACCAAGACAAACAATAAGCCCCTCCCTTACGAAAGAAGGAAGGCCCTGACCATAACTTATGTTTTGTTCGGAATCAGTGCCTTATTGGGTCTTTATCTGGTACTGATGACAGATTGGGTGGTGCTTATTCTGGGAGGCATATGCTTCCTGGGAGGGGTCTTTTACACTTACGGGCCCGTGCCGATTTCAAGACAGCCCCTGGGGGAACTTTTTTCGGGATTTTTTTATGGCTTCATGATTCCTCTCATTTTATTTTATGTAAATATGCCGGACAACTATTTCTTCAGCCTGGGTTGGGATGAGGGTAATCTGAAAATCAGCCTGGCTCTTTGGCCTGTCCTGGAGCTGGTTCTGCTTTCGGTGGCACCTGTAATGTGTACAGCCAATATAATGCTTGCAAACAATATATGCGATCTGGAGAGAGATGTGGCCGTAGGAAGGCACACCCTGCCATATTATATAGGTGGCCATGCCTTACATCTGTTTAAGTGGCTGTACTATACAATTTATGTTGTGTGGATTATTATGGTTATGCTAAAAATCCTTCATCCTGTATGTCTGCTCGGCCTTTTAAGCATTTTCCCTGTTAGAAAGAATATTTATGAGTTCTTTGAGCTACAGATTAAGGAAACTACTTTTCTTACTTCCATCAAAAATTATGTTATTATTATGAGTGCTATGAATATATCAATCTGGTTGAGCATTTTGTTCCGGTGAGGCTTGGGATGAAGTTTTACAAAAAGACAGATCTCATTATAATAGCAGCTATTGTGGCTATAGCCGCAGCAGCCTTTTTTATTCAAAACATTCTGGCAGACGAGGATGGGGTAAAGGCGGAAATCTATTATTTTTCCGAACTGATAAAGGAAGTTGATCTCGAAAAAGACAGGGGGCTGGAAATAGTTGTGCCCCAGAATGAGAATGTAATCATCAGGGTGGATGAGGAAGGCAGGATTGCCTTTATTGCATCGGATTGTCCGGATAAAATATGTATAAAAACGGGGAAACTGCATAGAACAGGCGAGTACGCAGCTTGTCTCCCCAATGGAGTAATCGTTAAAATAGTGAGGAAGGGCCAAGTCTCAGAAGATGATGCCGACATTATTGTGGAATGAGTAAAACGAAATCACTTACACTGACAGCAATGATATTTGCCGTGGCCCTGGTTTTGGCCATAGTGGAAAATATGTTACCGCCCCTTCCGCTGGCTTTACCCGGGGTGAAATTTGGATTATCCAATATTGCAGTTATGTATGCCCTGTTTTTCGTAGGGCCGAAAAGGGCTTATGCTATAGCTGTGTTAAAAGGATTTTTTGTATTTATAACAAGAGGAATAATTGCTATGTCATTAAGCTTGACAGGAGGGTTGCTTTCTGTCACAACAATGGCGGTTTTTTTATTTTTCTATAAAGAAAAAGTGTCTTACCTGGTGTTGAGCATTTTAGGTGGCATTTCCCATAACATAGGACAGTTCCTGGTAATAATGGTCTTATATGCAGGAGTCAATATGTTGCCCTATCTGCCGATTTTGCTTATATCAGGCTTAGTCGCGGGTATAATAACCTCAACCTTGCTTAAGGCTATTCTTCCGGCCCTTAAAAGGCTTGGATAAATATTGTAATTTGAAAAGTAATACTAAAGGAGAAAGAAACAGTATGTAAAGAAAGTTAGCTCTATTATTAATTTTAGCCCTTATGTTGATGGCTTTTGCAGCCTGTGGCGGCGGTAATGGCGGCGACAATGGCGGCAATGATGCTGATGTGGAAGAAGACGGCGGCGAAGATGTCGTTGAAACAGGCTCGGTAAAAACGGGTATGGCCGTTATTTCCGGCATTGGAAGGTCTTCTGACGCAGGCGATAGAAATGGTATTGCCCAGGCAGATTCCACAGTAGTGGCTGTAACAGTTGACGAAAATGGCGTTATCACAAACTGCACAATCGACCATTCCATGGCAGTAATGGAATTTTCAGCTGACGGAAAAATGCTCTCACCAAAGGGGACAGCTTTCGCATCGAAAAACGAGCTTGGAGATGATTATGGCATGAGAAAAGCTTCCCCAATCGGAAGAGAATGGAACGAGCAGACTGACGATTTGGCAGACTATGTAATCGGCAAAACCCTGGCTGAAGTTAAAGGCATAGCTCTTACAGAGGAAGGTTCACCGGCTGATGAAGATTTGGCTTCAAGCGTTACCGTTACGGTTACCACCTATCTTGATGCTATAGAAAAAGCTGTTAATAATGCACAATCTTTGGGAGCTTCCGCCGCTGATAAAATAGGTATTGGCATCCTTACATCTGTTGACAACAACTATTCAAAAGATGCCAGTGCAGACGGAAATGGCACTTTGTTGGCAGCCTCTTATTATGCAGTAGTTACAGTAAACGATGCAGGTGTTGTTACAAGCGCCATAATTGATGCTTCAGAAGTGGGCGTGAATTTCACAGCCGACGGGAAAATAGCATCTGACCTGGGACAGACATTTAAAACCAAAGTGGAATTAGGCGATGATTATGGCATGAAAAAAGCTTCACCCATTGGCAAGGAATGGAATGAACAGGCTCAGGCCTTTGCAGCTTATGTAACAGGGAAAAGCTTAGCTGAGATTAAGGGAATAGCAATAAGCGAAGGTCATGCAACAGATGAAGACCTGGCATCCAGTGTGACTGTGGCTGTTACCCCTCTTATGATGAGCGTGGAGAAAGCTTTCGGATTTTTGAGATAGTAAACATTTATGTCAATCTTATAAAAACAGCGGAAATTTCCGCTGTTTTTTATGTCCTGCCAGAAAATAATATGCTGACATTTCGCTTGACAGCAGATTAACTTTCTGTCACAATAATGTCAGTTTGTTTATTTTTACACAAAGATAAAATCAGGCTATTCTCCCGGTTCTTAAAAACCGGGCTGAGGATATAGTAATCTTAATGAGGAATATTTTAAAAGGAGAAAGAAAGAGAATGAAGAAAAAGTTAGCGTTATTTTTAGTATTGGCACTCATGTTAATGACTTTCGCAGCTTGTGGCGGTGGTACAGATAACGGTGGCGGTGATGTTGACGTTGAAGACGAAGTTGAAGACGAAGTTGAAGATGAAGTAGCATCTGAAGCAGTTAAAACCGGTATGGCTGTTATTTCCGATATCGGCAGATCTTCCGATGCCGGCGACAGAAACGGAATTGCAGAAGCCAACTCTTCAGTAGTTGCAGTTACAGTCGATGAAAATGGAGTAATTACCAATTGCGTTATTGATCATGCTCAGGCAGCCTTTGAATTTTCTGCTGACGGCAAGATTCTTACTCCTAGAGATGTTGTTTTCGTAAGCAAGATGGAGCTGGGCGATGACTATGGTATGAGAAAAGCTTCCCCCATTGGAAAAGAGTGGAACGAGCAGGCTGATGCATTTGCTGAATATGTTATCGGCAAAACAGTTGCTGAAGTAAAAGGCATTGCCCTTACTGATACCGGTGAACCCTCAGGCGATGATCTGACATCCTCAGTAACTATGACCATCATCGATTATATTGAAGCCATCGAAAAAGCAGTTGGCAATGCAAAGCCTCTGGGAGCTGCAGCAGGTGACAAACTGGGAGTCGGTGTTATTACCTACATGGATGGGCATTATTCGAAAGATGCCAGCGCAGACGGAGATGGTTCAGCGATTGCATATTCATATTACACAGTAGTAACCATTGATGATGCAGGCGTAATCACCAGTGCAATCATGGATGCTTCCCAGGTGGGAGTGAACTTTACAGTTGACGGAAAAGTTTCCTCAGATCTTGGCCAGACCTTCAAGACCAAGGAAGAACTTGGAGATGAGTATGGTATGAGAAAAGCTTCCCCCATCGGAAAAGAATGGAATGAGCAGGCCCAGGCTCTGGCTCAGTACATCGTAGGCAAAACCCTTGCCGAGGTTAAAGGAATTGCGCTGTCTGATGGTGTACCTACAGATGAAGATCTTGTTTCCAGCGTAACAGTTACTGTAACACCTCTCCTTGAGAACGTAGAGAGAGCATTCAAGTTCGCAAAATAGGCAAACAATAAAAATTAAATTTTGTAAAGCAAAGAAGCAGTGGATTACCACTGCTTCTTTATATTATTTTATGTGCATAAGGGTCACAGGAAACTACATCATAGTTTGTTAATCAGCCCCTGAACTGTTTCCTCGGCATTGCCCAGCATCATGATGACTTCATCTTTATGATACAGGGGGTTGTCCACGCCGGCATAGCCGGGCATGAGATCGTAGTTGCAGATGATGGCATTCTTTGCCTTCTCCACATTGAGTATCGGCATGCCGTAAATAGGTGTATCAACCGCTGTGTTTGCCGCAGGATTGATTACATCGTTGGCTCCCACAACAATGGCAAGATCCGCTTTCTCAAATTCGTCATTTATTTCATCCATGCTTCTGAGCTTCTCATATGGAACATCAGCTTCAGCTAGAAGCACATTCATGTGGCCGGGCATTCTGCCGGCTACGGGATGAATGGCAAAGTCCACAACAGCCCCGTTAGCTTCAAGGGCATCTGCAAGAGCCCTGACTTTCTGCTGGGCCTGGGCCAAAGCCATGCCGTATCCCGGAACTATGATGACTCTTTTTGCATTCCTCATGATGGTTGACAATCTGTTTTCTTTTGCCTGATCTGCCGATTCGGATTCTCCGGAATCCTGGGTTTTGCTGCTAAGTTTTTCAATCAGCTCCTGAACTGTTTCCTCAGCATTGCCCAGCATCATGATGACTTCATCCTTATGGTACAGAGGGTTGTCCACGCCGGCATAGCCGGGCATGAGATCGTAGTTGCAGATGATGGCATTCTTTGCCTTCTCCACGTTTAAGATGG